>JBAQCK010000154.1:0-14662 GCA_049294075.1 Bacteroidales bacterium
CTCTTATGTAACTTCAATTGCAAGTTATTCATTTTGGGGACTATATTAACTTTTAATGAGGGACTAATCTTTCCCAAATTCTTTTACATTGATCTAGTTCATTTCGCAACAAGATACTTTCTTGTGAAAGCTCATCAGATTGAACTGATTGAGAATGCGGGACGGATGGCAGTGCTTGAGCAGAAAATTGCTGAACAGAATATCCGCGAAGAAATGCAGAAACTTAGCATGGAGGAAGCAAAGACAGCCATGCTCGATACCTTCAAATCGGCCGCGGCAGATGCCCTGGGACAGAACAATAAGCAATTCCTCGATCTTGCCCTGACACAGTTCTCGGCACATAAAACCGAGGCAGAAACGGATCTTGATAACCGGAAGAAAGCAATTGAGGATCTTCTCCAACCCGTAAAAGAGGCTATTGAGACCTATAAAGCCAAAGTAGAGGAACTTGGAAAGGATTCAAGTCTCTCGTTCGGCAAGGTCGCCGAAATGATGGAAAAGATACAGGCCACACACAGCAGCCTTCAGCGTGAAACGGGAGCGCTGGTGAATGCCCTCCGGAATCCAAGGGTAAGAGGAAGGTGGGGTGAGATCGGACTAAAGAGGCTTGTTGAGTTTTCAGGCATGTCTGCCCACTGTGATTTTGTTGAACAGGTTTACAGTGAAGGTGACGAAGATGCAATGCTGAAACCCGACATGATAATCAACCTTCCCGGAAATGCACATGTTGTTGTTGATTCAAAACTGCCGCTTGACGCCTACCTTGAAGCGCTCGAGACAGAAGATGAAAACACGCGGAACCAGCTGATAGTGAAGCATGCAAAAGCTCTGCGCGACAGGATCAACCAGCTGAGTAAAAAGCAGTACTGGTCGCAGTTTGAGAATTCACCTGACTTCGTGGTACTCTACATGGAAATCGAATCGGCATTTAATACGGCACTTATGACCGATAAAAACCTGCTGCAGGATGCAATCAGCAACAAAATCATTCTTGCCACTCCGACGACACTGATCGTAATTCTGAAATCAGTGGCAATGTCGTGGCAGCAGCACAATGTTACCCAAAACGCTCTTGAAATCCAGGATACAGCAGTCGAACTGCATACCAGAATGATAACGTTTTCTGACTATCTGAAGGATATCGGCGAAGGTCTCAAATCTGCTCTTGGCAGCTACAATAAGGCGGTCGGATCCTATACCGGAAGGCTTCTGCCGCAGGGAAAGAAACTGGAGGAACTTGGCGCCACTTCAAACAAGAAGAGCATACCGGAGATTAAAATGATTGAAGATACAGCCAGGATGTTAAGGCATGAGGTTTGAGGCGTGAGGAGTGAGGAAGATGAAGGGGCGCGAGGGGGAGAAGAGGAGAGTGGGAGAATGGACGGCGTAACGGTGTAACGGCGTAACGGCTCAACGGCATGACGGCTCAACGCCTTTTCGTTCTCATTTATTTGGCCTTTGGTCTTTTATCCAGGGTCTTTTTACTATCTTTAAAGATGAATCATGTAACTGTAAAGAATAATGCTTGGATCTATCATCGGTGATATAATCGGTTCGACCTACGAATTCAAAAATGCAGGAAGGTATGATTTTGATCCCTTCCCTCCGGGGTCAGACTTCACTGACGATACTGTACTCACGGTTGCCGTTGCTGCTGCCATATTCATGGCAAGAAAGGGAGCGGACAAATCAGAAATAAAAGAGTTCATTGAGAAGAGATTTCATTACAATCTAAGCCGGACCCTTGAAGAGATGAAGCCGGGTTACACCTTTAACGAAACATGCCAGAGAACAGTGCCTGAAGCTTTTTCGTGTTTTCTGGAATCGTCAGGTTTCGAGGATGCCATCCGTAAGGCGATCTGGCTTGGAGGCGACAGCGATACCCTGGCGTGCATTACGGGAGGGATTGCGGAGGCATATTACAGGGAGATAAAAGCGGATTGGGTCGAAAAGGCAAATGAACTGTTGCCGCAGGAATTCGGTGCGGTAATTGCCAGATTCAAAGATGCATTCAATCATGCAATCTGAACGCTTGTCCCTTCCAGTTCAACCCTCATTTTAATGGTTGCTTTGAGGGCTGTAAAGACTTTAATGATTGTTGAGAGAGTAACATTACCAGTATGGTTTTCCAATCTTGAAATCTGTGCTTTCTGAACTCCAATTAGCTCACCAAGTTGCTCCTGTGTAAGATTACGTTCTTTCCTGATCTGCCTGATCAGTTCTCCCAAAACCTCCATTTTGAGGTCATATTCAAACTGTTCCCTTTCTGCAGTTCCTTCTTTGCCGATAAACTCGTCTTTTATTTCATCAAAGGTATATTTCTTCATTTCCTTATTCATGATTGACGGTTTAATAAGTTTCAAAATACATTTTCATCAGTTGTCTTGCTTTCTCAATCTCATTTTTTGGAACCTTCTTTGTCTTTTTAATGAATCCATGGGTACAGATAACCAGAGTTTGCTTATTATTTCTTTTATCCCAGAAGGATAACAATCTCATTTGCATTTTCTTAAACTCTATCCTGAATTCCCATATTTCGTCGTCAAGTTTTTTAAAGACTT
The DNA here is from genome assembly GCA_049294075.1 of Bacteroidales bacterium. Classification (GTDB taxonomy): domain Bacteria; phylum Bacteroidota; class Bacteroidia; order Bacteroidales; family VadinHA17; genus LD21. The sequence goes on from JBAQCK010000154.1 coordinate 2,562, forward strand.
TCGGATCATTGAATTTCTTTGACTTATCTATATTGAAAAGAATTTTGTACCTGGTCTTTTCATCAATACTCTTTAGAAATTCTCTGGCTTCTTCCAGAAACTCAATTTCAAATCTGTCATTAACCATTATGCAAATGTATAAAAGTTTCGTCAAAACGATACATTTTCTATGACAGGATATTCACCTTCATAGCTCCTTTACTTGTAAAAACTGGATATCACAACCTGTGACACCTGATCAAAACAAACTATTCTGTAGTATACGCAGCGAACGTTCTATTACAAATGTACTAAAAATATTGCATTAAGAAGTTTCTCGCAAATTTACGCATCCAGAGTACTCGGGACCGCAAATTTGAGCGGAGAAACGACTTGCACGACCTGCACGACCTGCAGGACTTTTTCAGTCTTTTGTCTTCTTCAACCAAACCAAAAACCCCGTCAATCCCACAAACGCCGCTATTATTCCTATGGGATAGGCTATGGAACCCGGCAGGGAGAAGCCTTCGGGGGCGAACAGCAGGTAGGTGGTGGTGACGGCTGTCATGAAGACTGCAGGGATAAGGGTGATCCAGTACAGCTTCCGGCTTTGTGCAAGGTAAACGGTTATTGCCCATAGCACAACCATGGCAAGCGTCTGATTCGACCATGCAAAGTAGCGCCAGATTATATCGAAATTGATCCTTGTAAGAAGAAATCCAACTGCAAAGAGCGGAACACTTATGAAGATCCTGTTCTTAACCGGTCCCTGCTTGTATTTAAGGAAGTCGGCAACTATCAGGCGGGCGCTCCTGAAGGCAGTGTCGCCCGATGTTATAGGAGCTGCCACAACCCCCAGGAGGGCCAGCACGGCACCGAACTTTCCGAGAAGCGAATTGGATATCTCGTTGACAAGGTATGCGGCATTGCCCTGGTGCTCTGTCATCACGGTATTGAGCTCATTGACTCCTCCGTAAAACGACATCCCTATTGCAGCCCAGATCATCGCTACTATCCCTTCAGTGATCATCGCACCGTAAAAAACCCTCCGTCCAAGTTTCTCACTGGTTATGCACCGGGCCATCAGGGGCGACTGTGTCGAATGGAAACCCGAGATGGCTCCGCAGGCAATTGTGATGAACATCATCGGAAAGACCGGGAATTTACCGCTGTCGACATGAAGGTTCCTGAAGTTTGTAAAACTGAGTTCAGGGATACTGTATCCTTTTGCAAACAGGGCTGTGATAAGGCCTATGGCCATGAACATAAGTGCAAATCCGAAGATGGGATAGAGTTTCCCGATTATCTTGTCGATCGGGAGCATCGTGGCAAGGATGTAGTAGATGAAAACAACCCATACCCAGAAGGTCATTGTGAGTGATTCGGGAGTAAGTCCGGCCAGTATCTTGGCTGGTCCCATTATAAACACGGCACCCACAAGGACCATAAGCACCACAGTAAATCCCCTTATGAACTGTTTTACACTGTTTCCCAGATAAATGCCGACTATCTCGGTAATGCTCAGTCCGTTATGTTTTATCGACAGCATCCCGGAAAAGTAATCGTGAACGCCGCCTGCAAACACCGAACCAAGCACTATCCAGAGGAAGGCAACGGGGCCCCACATCGCTCCGGCAACGGCTCCAAAGATGGGACCGAGTCCGGCAATGTTGAGAAACTGTATAAGGAAAACGCGCCACCAGGGCATCGGGACGTAATCAACGCCGTCGTTAAGCCTGTATGCCGGCGTCTGGCGCGATCCGTCAGCCTCGGCTATCCTTTCAATAAACCGGGAATAAAAGATATATCCCAGTATCAGAACCGTGATGCAAATAATAAATGTTATCACCTTCTCAACAGGTCAGTTCAACGTCTGGTTTAATTCCGTCCTGTACCGGCCCGGTAGCCGACATAGTCGGTTATTGAATTAGCCCGCAATTTGCAGTCGGAATTGAACATTAAATATAAATAAGATTTTGAAAGGCTATTCCTTGATTTTTATATGTGACCAGTTAAACTTGCGATGGTGAAACATGAAAAAGGCCTGAAGCACCGGAAAACAGCCGGACATGCATCAGGCCCTCAATCCTCTAGCCCCAAAACTATGCCTTACCCCTATATCTCAGAAACAGTTATTAAGGAGCATACATACTTCATTTCCACTTAATCCAGTTCCATTATATTTGACCGTTAAAGGGTTTCATAATTAGGATTTAAGTTTGTTATTCAAAGATATTTGATTTCAGTTTGTGTCGCAACCATATTTAAGATTCTATTACTGAATAATTTCATTTTGAAATGGTAATCTTTATTGGTTAATAAAGTGATTTTCTTTTAAAAATTTCTCCATTGCCTGCCATTTTATTTGGGCGCTCAGACTGTTCGCATTTCCGTCGAAATAATGTTCACCAAACGGAACTTCCAGGAATTGAATGGGCTGCTGAAGTTTCCGCGATTCTTTCACCAGCTTCCGGCTTCCCCGCACAGGAACCACATGGTCGTAAGTTCCGGCAATAATAAAGGTTTTGGGCAAACCTTCGCGCAATGAATTAACCATATTGAGTTTCGCGTAGCGTTCCGGGTATTCGTCGGGTGAGCCGCCAATATATTGCCTGGCAACCGGTTCTAAGTCCAGCATTTCTCCCGGTGCGGTGTTCCACATACCCGTCAAATCAACAGGTGGATAAATGGCAATAATGGCGGTTGGAATTTTGGGTCTTGTGACAGAATATGATGTAACATTCCCGTTTCCCAAACCGTAACCAACCTGCATAACCAAACCACCTCCGGCCGACCCTCCACACAAAATAAGCTGCGTGGTATCGAGGTGGTATTTATCTGCATTCTCCATGATAAAACTTATCGAAGTGGCAACCGTATTTGCTGCTGACTCCCAGGTTTGCATACTGTCGGTGGCCAAAGGATAATCCACATCAAAAACCGTAAGTCCTCTGTCTGTAAACCAATACTGGTGCCGGTCGTAGGTACGTGAGCCTTCCACATATCCACCTCCGTGAACCAGTATCAGTGGAATGGACAGTTTCGTGTTTTTGGCAGGGCGGTACACATCGAGCAAATATTCCTTTCCGTTTAATGTGAGGAAAGAACAGGTTTCATCAGGCTTTGGTTTTTCTCCAAAATCAATTTTTAAAGCTTTTATAAAAGACAGGGACAAATCGTTAGACGAAGCCTGATGATATATTTTTATCAGCACGGCGCTTTGCCCTATAAATATTACACTGAAAAAGATTACAAAAAACTTCGTTAAGCCAGCACGTTTAACGCGGTAAATAAGAAAAGTGAAGCAGAATAAAAGAATTGCTGTAAGAAAAATTTGTACGGAATAATGTGATTCGAACAACGAAGCATAACCACCCACATACATCGGCCAGTTGGTAAAAGTTCCGAACAACAGCACAACAGCGGCCAGTATTGCAAGAATCTCAAAAATGATAAAGATGATGTAAAATAATTTTTTCATTTCGCTTTCAATTCCATGTTTAGTTTTTATTCTTCAGGAAGGTTCAGCAAACTGCTTCCTACCGATATGGAATCATCTTCGATTACGTTTCGGCGCAGCCAGTCGGCATAGCTTATTCCTTCGGTTTTGCAATAGTATAAAGTTGAATCGGAAAAAGCCATCAATGTATGTGGTGTTGATACATTAACCGAGTCGTATTGGCATTCAGTCAGAAAATACTGGTAATCAATGTTGGAACTGATAAGTTTTTGTATCGAATTCCGCATATCGTCTGACCAGTTGTAAATGTAGTCGTTCTGGTCGGTTGACCGGTAGTTAAGTGCCGCGTAAAAGCGAGGAAGAATAACGTCGTACAAGGTGTTGCTGTTCAGGTGTTTTATACGTGTGTTCGCAGAATCGAGCCGGTTCAGTATCACGTCGGTATATGCATCGTCTTCAATTTTAAAGTGAAAAAACGACTGACTGTTGCTGTTCCACACCGAATCGATGATAACAGGCCAACGTTTGGACGTAAGTTGTGAGCCATCGCTTAACTGGTAAATTTTATCGTGGTCGCTATAATGGTTGGCAACAAATGGCGCCCAGTAAGCCGAGGCAAAACCACCGGCGCTTTCGCCCGATACCAGAATTTTTTCTGGTTTCCCGAAATTGGCATAAATCCAGTCAAGCGCCGCCGTTACATTTGTTTGCCCGTTGTGATGAACTTCCATTTCATCGCCGTCTTCCGTTTTATAGTTCATGGTTTTATTACCGATATGCAAATCGCCCGTGCAATACGGAATATATACAATGTTCCAGTCCCTGAAAGGATTCGATTCTTTTGTATTGTCAAAAACCCCTTTCAGAAATTTACTGAAAAAGTCGTACACAACCGGGTAGTAAAAGGTTTTCAAATCTTTGGAATTGCCTTGAGTTAAAGCTTTGTAAATGGTATTTGGGTTAGTGCAGGTAAAATCGTCCCAGCAGGCGCCGCCCCCCGAAAAATGGATAAGCAGGTTACTGGAATTTCCTTTTCTGACAAAAAGAAAATATTCCGAACCGTCGCTGCACATGCACTCATTGCCAAGGTTTACCGTTCGCCATTCCCGATCGTTAATTTCAGCAAAAGTATTTACACTCGCAGGTTTTGCCAGCCAAACAAAATAAACATAAACAACCCCGATGAAGAGTAGCGCCCCAATGATAATTGCAAGCCGCTTTAAGATTTTTTTGATTTTCATCCGTATCTAATTTATTTTAAAGGTTCCCGCCTATGCGGGAGAACCGCACATGTTTAAATTCGTCGAGCTCGCAAGCCCGGTTGAAAATTATATACATACGTGTTTGTGTATTTGATACATGTGGGTTTCATAAGTTCATTTAAAATTGGTAGATTGGGGGGTTCTCCGGAAGTTGTGTTATAACACAGCTTCCCGAAAATCCTTTTAACCTGAATTATTCATAAAAAGCGGCTTTTGTTCTTCATTTACAACTTAATTAGTTATGTTTGAAGTATTTACAACAAAAACCCCCTTTAGCACAATGATAGACAAAAAAATTGAAAATACCGCCACCGAAACCAGACTTTTTCCAATAAAAGGCAAAAATATTGATCTTAATTTCATGGGCGACAGCATAAGCAGTGATGGGGGATTGTTGCTTCTCCGTGAGCCTGACAGCCAGCTAAACATCATATTATCAGCTATCAACTGTATCCATGATGATAGAGATCATCGTTATATCCATCATACCGTTAACGAACTTTTGTCACAACTGGTTTTTCAGATAGCCGCGAGTTATGAAGATTGCAATGACCGCGATGATCTGCACGAAGATATGATATTAAAAATGTGCCGTGGCGACAGCCATTTCGCATCACAGAATTTTATGGATTGAACGTGTACCAACCCAATTTAAGCTTTATCACCGGGCTCGCGGGCAACAAAGTAAATTTTTGTAATAATTTCAAGTTTATGAATAATCCATTAAATGGGTCGCCTACAATCAGGTAAGATTGTTATTAAGCTATTATGTTATAAGGATTCCCAAAAGCTTTAATTCGGCTATTAAAAGGTTCGAATTTTGTACCGTAGAGTTCAGCTTAAAGCCATGGCAGCAGTACCTTTTTGCGGTACTTTTCCCGCGGCTCTCCGAAAATTTCCGCGAGAATTTTTTCCTCTTCCGGCGAATAGATCCTAGGTCCGGTGTATAGCACAAGACCTATTGGCAATCCCAACCAGGTGTTCAGCAGAAATGCGATCCACGGCAGTACAAGCAGCGCCACTCCGGTATAAAGCGGATGTAGCATGAGGGCATAAGGTCCGGTTGTAATAAGCTTATGCCGCGGTACCTTCACCAGCATCAGAACTACCGACCAGATCCAGATTATTACACCCGGTACAACAATGGCGACTGAGATCCATTTCAGGGTATTCCCGGGACCGCCGACCTGAAAGAATCGCGGGGAAAGAATGTTGAGAGTGATTCCTGCAATGAGGAATGGAAGGGTGAATATATCCCTATCTTCCTTTCGCTGCCCACGAGTGTTTATAGTTCCATTTTAGTTTTGTGATTATGGTTTGAATAAAGACTTGGGAGCTTCTGGATTGCTGCAGGATGTCCACTGACATAAATTTGATCGGGGAGTTCTTCCTGCGCGGCAGGCTGATCAGTCTTAACTTCCAGGGGGAATGGCACTAATGGTCCTGGCGGCTGGCAAGGCCCTTTATAAGGCTCCTGTTTCAGGAGAGATGTCGAGAAGGATAAAGGAAAGCATTGATCCCCAGGTTCATCTGCAGTTATCTGATGAATCCGGGGAACTGCTATATGAAGATACCGGTAAGAATTTTGGCCTGGAAATAATGGATGGGATATTCAGATATATTTAAGCGCTGACAACCTTCGCGGGTTTCATTTTTCCAGGTCCCTTTCTGACTTTAAAACTTGCTTCAGACTTAGGGACTATTTCGAAGTCAGTTTCCCCATTGCAGAATCCAGCGCTGCTTTGATCTTGTCAATGGCATCACCAAGGGCTTTCTCCTTCGTACTATTCCTGGCCGTGACGGTGACAGGCTGCAAATCCTTTATCCTTGCCTCGATACGGCATTGCATATCATCAGCGCCTGATTTCCCTGCATTCTGATCGGACAAATGCACTTCAATTCGGGTGATTTTGTTGTCAAATCTTTTCAGCGAACGGTTTATCTTTTCTGAAACAAATGCTTCAAGCTTTTCTGAAACCTGTATGTTCTTGTCAGAGTTGAGTTGTATCTTCATATGTATCGGTCTTTAAAGTTCTGTAAAACTTATGTTCTCGCAAATTAAGATAATTAATCGTCAGTTGTGAAGGAAAACTTGAACTGATTAGCAATTCTCTTGTTCAGGAAACAATTTAATTACCACTAATGTTCTGCAGAGACGGTGATCAATTACGTAATAAGTTATGTAGATAGTTACGTAATAAGTTATGTAGATAGTTACGTAATAAACTACGTAGCAGTTCAGAATAGCAGCCTTAGCAACCAGGCAATTATCCCCACAGGTGTGGTTGAAAACATCGGATGAGGTCCCCTTTTATATCCCTTCGATCTGTATTTATCCACAAGCCGAAAATGTTTTGCATGGAAAAATTTTGATTTCACTTTAACGATCCTGTAGAAAACCATTGTAAAGAACCCGCCGGCAAGCAAGGTCAACGCGGATAGCAGAAGCCTGGTTACTATTTTATTCTCCGGTACCGGGATAAAATAAAATACGATGATTGACAGAACAAGGAAGGTTGCCTTGATAAGTAATCCTGTAAAGTGAAATGACTGTGCCTTTCTGCTTCGGGGTATGGGGATGTCAATAAAGCGAGACCTTATAGTCCCCATCGGTCCGATACCTCCGGAGATGCCTGTATTCGTGTGCATTCCGAATGATAATGGTGCCCCGTCGGCCTTAAGTCCGGGAATGAAAAAGCAGTCAGGATCATTAATGATATCAAAGCTCCTTATTATACTTTCATCTGTGTTTTCAGGACCCATGGTTTTAGGATGTTTTAAGGAACTATCTCAATCCCAGTAATTTATTTTCTTTAAGTAATTCAATGGCTTCTTTCAGCCTTTTCCGGATTGTCTCCTCCCTTTTGGCAAATGTAATCCAGAGAACATACTGCCGCTTGTATGATCGTGCAAGATTATTGAAATTTATAAGGGCCGGTTCATTTTCAGAAAGCGCTTTGAGAAAATAATCCGGAACCTGAAATTCCTTATTCCTGGTCTCCCTGCCTGTCTTTTTGAATTTCCAGTTAACTTTTCCGGTTTTTATCCAGACATCAATTTTTTGCAGTCCGGCTTCCGTCATTTTTCCATTTTCAATCAACTCAAGTACCAGCTTCTTGTTTACATCCGACCAGTTGGAGGTATTGGTTCGGGGAGTGAATAACCTCACATACCGCTCATCATCGATCCTTCTTAAAGTGCTGTCAACCCAGCCGAAGCAAAGAGCTTCCTCCAGTGCTTCCCTGTATTCTATACAGCTGGTACCTGTGTGCTTTTTGTAGTATATCATCCAGATCCCGGAATTTTCATTATAGTTTTTCTCCAGCCAGTTACGGAACGATTTCCGGGTTTCAAAATACAATTGTTCAAGTTCTTTCATGGGATTTAATGGAACCTGTTTTCATCCCCTATCGTAAAAAGGGAATGAAGGATGTGTAAAAAGGTTATTCTTCAGTCTGGTTTTTTTTGGGTCCGAAATCCCTTATTCCCTGCCAGATAAGCAGTACAGCAACAAATCCGATCAGGATGAAGGTCATTGGTTTTGATTCTGTATCAACCAGAAGGAGATAACTCAGGAATGCGAGGGCAAGCCATTTGAATACGTAATAAAGCAACTTATGATTTTTCATTTCACAACTTTTAATTGTAAAGTTAGTTCATATAAGGCATAATGGTGAATGAGCTGGCAGGATAACTGTATCTCTGTTTACCGGGGATTGTGCATTCAAAACAGAAAAACCTGAACAGAATACAGTAACAAGCAAAGCAAATGCAAATAAAACGAGTGTTTTCTTCATGGTTATAAAATTAATTCTGGATTCCTATGAGCATGACCCCCGGGATGGGATTTACCCTATCGAAAAAATTGGAACATTTCCGGCAGACGACAACAATTGGCTGCTTGTTGATTGTTTAACCACGGAGGCACACAGCCTGCCCCGATCCTTCGGGGGAGTAAAAGACTGAGTAACAAGGAGTAAAACTTTTTTGCCTCACGCCTCATGCCTCACGCCTCATGCCTTAATGCCTTAACGCCTTACCGCCTTGATGCCTTAACTCCTTTACCCCCTGCCAACTTCTGTTACATATCGGCCTTCAGCTGCCCGGCCAGAATGACAGGGTTATCATTTTCGCCGATCTGTCCGGATTCTGCAGGTCAATTGACGGAACAGGCCTCATATTCCTGTCCGCACATGAAATGAACAGGAGCAGAATAAAAACTGATTCAATGACCTTCAACACCTCCGGGAACCCTCTTGAGGACAATATAATGAGGAAGTCCTTTTTTTGAAAAGGGAATAATGACTTAAGAGAATCAGCTTTGTTTCGTTTGATTCATAGCATCAACACAAAACGAAGCAATTATCACACAATCGGATCCTGGCAGAACTTCTTTCGCCTGCAGCTTTTGCAATACCTGCCAAGCCATACTTCATCAAACTGGTTCATAATGGCTTCAACAATTTTTGAATCGTTTGTTACAAATCCGGCTTCGAAATTACGGGTGTTGCAACTCTTTATACCAAGACCTGCACCGGTGAGATTCGCGGATCCGGAATAAGCAAATTTGCCGTCAATAATGATGTGCTTGAAATGTACCCTCGGGCATAATTGCCTTTCCATGCTATCCCACAGCATGGGATACTTGTCAAAGCTTTTTCTGAAGTTGGGTCCAGGTTCTTTTGCATGTAAAAGACGAATGGCGACTTTCCTTTTTACCAGAGCATCAAGAACAGCCAGAAATGACTGAACGGATCCTTTATGGCGAACATGCAGGTCTTTTATATCGGCGGTTCCGATCCAGACGAATGAGGATGCTTTTGCCACGGGCTCAATGGCTTGTTTGTACAGCTGATCGTTGGTTAAAAAAGTGATGCTCATCTTATTCTTTTCCATCCCATTCTTTATAGAATCTGTCAAGGAACTGTTCCATATACCTGTGCCTTTCCATTGCAATTTTCCTTGCTGTTTCAGTGTTCATCAGGTCTTTGAGAAAAAGCAGCTTTTCATAAAAGTGATTAATTGTCGAGCCGGTGCAATTTTTATATTCCTCAAACGAATCATGCCATTCCGGTCTGACATCAGGATTGTAAATTTCCTGTCCCCGATGCCCGCCATAGGCGAAGGTCCTTGCTATACCGATAGCTCCGATGGCATCAAGCCTGTCGGCATCCTGAACAATCATTCCCTCCTTGGTGCTCATTTTTGCTGTTACTCCGGCTCCCTTGAAAGACACTCCTTTTATGATTTCGCAAACCTGAGAAATTATATCTTCCACAACCTGCAGTTTTTCAGCATCACAACGGATTTGAGCATTGCCTTGTATCCGGCGGCATTATGTTTGGCGTTGTTGGGGACCTTTTCGGCCGTTTCAAGGCTGAGATACGGATTGTCGACAATGCCGATGTTAAAGTGAGTTCTCAATATTCTTTCGGTCGAGTGCCTCATTATCTCGTTCATTGCTTCTTCGCCGTGCTTCTCAACACCGAGTTTATAGGCTTCCATGGCCAGATCTATGCCCTTCTGCCCGGACCTTCCCTAACCACCGAAGGCATCGCATCCGGCTTCAAGGATCGCCAGCATGCATTCAGCCGGAGTTTTATCTTCCATACCGAAATTCTTGCCTGTTATGATGCTGAAGTCGGTCAGGATATAACCATCCCAGCCATACATTCCTCTCAATACGGTATTTATTTTATAGGGGCTGTAGCTTGATGCGACTCGCGTCCGCCATCGGCTGCACCGTCGCCGGGCCAGTGCTTCATCTGGTTGTTAACACTGTGTGCGCCCCAGCCCAGATCATTTCCGTCTTTATCGTAGGTGGATTGCCATGCGTTGATTACTGCTCTGGCCATATCCACCGACAGGGCGGGGTCCTCGCCGAATGTGCCGGAGATGCGTTTCCAGCGGGGTTCAGTGGCCAGATCCATCTGGGTCGCAACCTGCATTGATATTCCCATGGCCCGCCACTCCTCCGACATCAGTCGTCCGTATTCGGCTCCTACCTCAGGATCAAAGGTTGCTGCCATGGCAAGGTTACTTGGCCATTCGGATACATCTCCTGATCTTGGGTCGGCTATCCAGACCGCAGGAATACAGACTATATCACCGAGGGTTTCTATGTACTCCTGAACCATATTATTCCACGCAGCCTTTACTCTCCCGGATGTATTCGCACCGGGCGCCCGCAGCTGTCTGTAACCGATCTTCAGACTGTTTTTGATGGCATCATCCAGTGCGTCTGCATTGACACTCCCAAGACCGAAGGGGTTCATTTTCATTCCCATCATCTGCTCGACCGGGATTTCCTTAACGATGCCTTCCGCCCTTGTTTCAAAGTCAACACGCCAGTCTTCAAACTGATCCAGCAGGTTGTTCCTGTTGAGATCTTTGAACGCGTAACCGTCATCCTGTATAATCTGAAGCCTGGAGCTCTTGGAATATCCGAGGATAGTTCCGTTTTCATTTGTTACCATGGTCCAGCCGTCCGGAGTAAGTGTTTCCGCCCACTTGATCTTGCCGGATCTCAGACGGTCGGGTTTTCTGGGATATTTTTCGGTTTTGCTGCAGGCAAAATGTAAAGCCGAAATTCCTGTGATTAATAACATGATAAACAGGGCTTTTGCCGGTGACGAGTTGTCTTTGAATAATTTCATTGGGTTACCTATTTCTGTTTAAAAGTCATTATAATTTACCATGGATTACCTTCGTAATAATTGCCTGATTTTTGTATCAGAGTTGATCATCCTTTTTGTTTTATGATCCCTGATGTGTTAGAACTTTTTTAATAGCCGCTTCAATTTTCTCTATTACAACTGCGTATTCCGCATCAGAAAGAAGAACTTTTTGCGGATTCATTTCGAATACTCCTCCAAATCCATATCCGTCTTTATATTTTGGAACGATATGCATGTGTAAGTGAGATATTGTATCAGAATAAGCTCCATAGTTGATTTTCGACGGATTAAATGCTGATGCGATAGCTTTTCCTGCTGTTGCCACATCGTTCATAAATTTATCGCGCTGTTCGTCGCTCAGTTCATGAAACTCAACTGAATGATTGTTATAGACCACGTTGCACCGGCCCGGATAAGATTGTTCTTTAAATAAAAATAACTGAGAAACTTCCAGATCGCATATTTTGATCATTAATCGATGCAATGTTTCATTGTTCTGACAATACAGGCATTCTGAAATGGGTGTTACCATGATAAGGTTATAAGTGAATGGTTAATTTTCCTTCGTAAAATAATACAATTAATGGTAACTAATCAAAAGTCCGTTAAAAACAATATGAATATCAGCAATTATGGACAAAATCTATAATTACTCTTAAAATATCCCCACCTTCCCCCAAGCTAACCTTGATACACATCTTTCAATAAAGTTGGATCACTTAA
>JBAQCK010000155.1:0-28003 GCA_049294075.1 Bacteroidales bacterium
GGTATTTAGTGTATCTTTAACAGGCTGATATATAATCTCGTAAGTTTCCCCTCCTTCGCAAGGAGGGGAAAGTTATGGTATTAAATATCTGCATATTAAACACCATATTGAGATTAAAATGATTTAAAACATGATGAAATGTTTATTAATCGGCGATATTGGCTTACAAGAATACAATCAGTTCCGCCATTCCTGCCGTCATCCCGATAGCTATCGGGACTCGATCAGGTTGGTATAAAATGAGCCTGAATACATACCTTACGCACTAATTGTCACAAGTCAGGACCTGCGGAGGTAACTGATGACGTGAAAAGAAACATTGATGCCCTGGCTCCCGGCGGAGGATTTGTATTTTCAGCCGTGCACAATATTCAGGCTGAAGTACCCGCCCCTAATATTATTGCAATGTTAAAAGCCATCGGAAGGCTGTAAACTTACTCACAGAGTATTTTTTAATTACCAAATGACATAAACAAAATCAGCGGACCGACAAGTCCGCTGATTTCTTTTTAAGTTCCAACAAGAGGATTAATTTGACGGATATCCCGGGTTCTGCGGGAATTCAGCATCAATGTTAAGGTCGATCTGTGATTGTGGAATTGGCCATAGTCCATGGTAATCCTTGATGTTCAATCCCGGGTTTTTGGGATTATTGTTATACAGTCTGACTCTTTCCACGAGTTTACCCATTCTGCGAAGGGTGATGTGCCTCCACTCCTCGCCGTACAATTCCCTTGCACGTTCATCGAGAATGTAATCGAGATCGACTTCATCTGCAGTCACCGGTGTGGCATTAGCCCTGTTCCTGATCAGGTTTATGTCATCAGCCGCAAGGCCGGGTTGGCTGAGTCCGACATAAGCTTCAGCCCTTAGCAGGATAGTCTCTGCAAGTCTGATTGCATAGCGGTCCTTATGATCATTTCCGCCTCCGGAACGGTTCGGGTCGGTGAAATAGTGGCACGGGTCGGCTACCTTCATCCAGAAGGGATAGATATACTGGCACGAATCCCTCATGGCATCGCGGGTTCCGGCTGCGTACTGTGCTGCATAGTCGACCAGAAGGTTAATTTTCTTCTTGTCGTAAGCCGAACCGGGAGCGTCATAATAGAAATCTCTCTTAATATTGTATTTTGCATTACGGACGTCGTTGTTCCAGTCGCTTTCCCAGATATCGTAGGCTGCATAGTTTGTAGGATGTATCCAGGCCACAGGGCGGCCGAGTGTATCTGAATAACCTGTATATGAGCCATTTCTGAACTCTCCCCTGAAGGCCTTGAAACCATCGGGGGTGTTGCCAAGGCGGAAGTAGGCAGGTCCGAATGATCTGTTGCCTTCAACCGATCCTCCTCCGGTTGTTGGAGGCGGTTCCACCTGGATAACCCATATTGACTCGGTGTTGCCTGCCATATTCTGGTTCCCGTAGTCGAAAAGATCGTAGTAAGGATCACCTTCTCCGAAAACTATGTTCTGCCTGTCGCCGAACCTCCCGGTCATTAAGGCATAACCATAATCCTCAATCACCGCGCTGGCAGCATCGACAGCAGGCTGGTACTTACCCTGAGCCAGGTAGCATTCGCTAAGCATGTGCCATGCCGCACCCTGGGTTATCCTTCCCGGTTCTTCTTCCTGTCCGCGTGCCGGAAGCCTGGTTGTCCCGAACTCCAGATCCTGCTCCATCTGCGCGTAAACCTGAGCTTTCGGCGCTCTGACGAAGTCGGTCTTAACACCCTTAATAACCTCAGTCACAAGAGGAACATCGCCGTAGGTTGACACCAGAATCCTGTAGGCAAATGCCCTGAAGAACATTGCTTCAGCGAGATAGGCATCCTTCTGGCCCTCTTTCACCCAGATAGTGGGATCAGCGGTATTGATTCCCTCAATAAGCACGTTGGCCCTCTGTATCAGTTCATAGTTCCATGTCCAGAAATTCCTCAGGTAGGTATTCTCCGATGTAACATAGTTCTCATAGTTGCACATGAACCTGGTGCTGTTGGGATCTTCTCCGTGAAAGGCAACATCGGTCCCAAGACCTTTAATAATAGCGCCGGCATCCTGGTCAGTCCCGTAAAACCATCTTTGTCTTACCGAAAAATGGAGACCTGTAATACCCTGCCTGATACCGGGAAGAGTCTTATAAGCGTTTTCCGGCGCGAGGAAGTCGAGCGGAGTTTCATCGAGTACGTCTTCACTGCAGGCCGGCAGTAACAAAAGCAGAATCCCGGCGAACAATAAAAACTTCCTTAAAAACATATCCTGAAATTTTTTCATCTTATAATAAGTTTTCGGTTTCATAATTTTCATTGCAAATTTCCCTTTTACATATCAGTTAGAAAGTAATCCTGAAACCTGCAGTTATATTCCTCATCAGAGGCGAGTTGCTGGTTCCTGTTTCAGGATCCCATCCCGACCATGAAGTCCACACGTATGGGTTTTTGCTTGCTACATAAACCTGAAGAGCCGCGACATTCATTTTGCCAAGCACGTTCGATCCGAAACGGTAAGCAAGTGACACATCCTGCAATCTGACAAAGCTTCTGCTTTCGTAGATCCCGCTCGATACTGCAGGTGAGTTGTAAACACCCGTGGCATTGTCAACACCGTTATCAGGAGTCCAGTAAGGTCTTACAGCCGAAGCATTTATTCTCAGTACGTCGTCTGATCTCCAGGCAACGTTGACAACACCCGCGTTATCCTGCCTGTAGTATTTCTTTCCACCCTGAATGGAGTTGATAAAGAATGAGAAGGTGAAGTTTTTCCAGTTGAATGTGTTGTTTATGCTGAACCTGTAACTAGGGGTGCGGTATCCTATTACCTTCCGGTCGTTGTTTGGTTCAATAACACCGTCTTTGTTCTGGTCGACGTACTTGTACTGACCCGGATACCAGTTGGCATAAGTGTTACCTGCATAGAGGTCAGCTTCTGTCCAGAGCCCGCCCATCATTTCATAATCGTAGATTGCACTGATGGGTTCTCCGACGAACCAGGAGTTACCGATATCCTTGTCGTTCTCATCACCGTAAAGTTTTGAAATCTTGTCGCGGTTAAGGGAGAAAACGAAACTGGTTTCCCAACTTAATTGTCCGGTAAGGTTTTTCGATGTAAGTTCAAACTCTATACCTGTATTATCGATGGCTCCGATATTGGTCCAGACACTGGGATAACCGGTTGTCGGGGGAAGAGCCCTGCTTACAAGAACGTCAGATGTTTGTGATTTATACACATCAACCGATCCTGATATCCTTCTGTCGAAAAAGCCGAAGTCAACACCAACGTTAAGGGAGGCTGTTTTTTCCCAGGCAAGGCTGGCATTTCCCAAAGTGCTCGGATAAACGGCTACTGATGTCGTCGGGCCGAAAACATAAGCATCGGCTGTCATTCTTGAGAAGCTTGAATAACGTCCGATTCCCTGGTTACCGTTTTCACCGTAGGATGCTCTCAGCTTAAGGTAAACTTTCGGTATACCCTGCATAAACGACTCATCGGAGATAACCCATCCCAGGGACACTGACGGGAAGTTTGCAAACTTCTTGTCGGGACCGAATCCTGAGAAACCGTCGCGACGCCAGGTTGCGGTAAAGAGATATCTGTTTTTGAAGGTGTAATTAAGTCGGGCCATGTACGAGAGGCTGTTTTCCTCCCATGCATTTGATCCGACAGCAAACTGAGTTCCAAGTCCAACATTGTTATAGCCGAGAACAGGGTTGTCAAAGCCCTGGGCCTGGATGTGGGAACTCTGATAGTTGCGGTTCTCACGGCTGTAAAGCAATGTTGCATTAACCTGGTGCTGACCGAAACTCCTCAGATAGGTCACAATATTGTTGACGATCCAGTTCCTTTCCTCCGAGGGATCCTTATAGGCATTTCCCTTGTTGCCTGCACCACCCGGAACGGTCACCGGATAAAAGGAGTTAATGCTTGAATTGAGCAGAGTATTTGAGTAGTTCAACTCATAAGTCAGTCCCTCTACCCATGGTACGGTAATTTTACCGCTTCCGACCATGAACAGTGAGTTTCTCTTGTCGTCGTTATTCACATACAAATTGTTCAGAGGGTAAGGCATGTAAGCTTCACCTGTAAGGTACATATCCCAGGTCGGCTGACCAATTTTGTTGTTTGAAAGCGGGCTGCAGGCCCTTGCATCTCCGAGGCTGGCGTTTATCCCCGAATAATCCCTGTATGAGTATGATGAAATCACACCGAGAGTGAACCAGTCGGTAATCTTGCTTTCGAGGTTGGTGTGCAGGGTAAACCTCTTAAAATTATCGTTCAGAAGAATTCCCTCCTCATTGGTGTATGATCCGGAGACGTAGTAGTTGCTGTTCTCCGTTTTTCCGGAAACGTTGATGTTATAATTCTGGATGGGCGCGATCTGTGTCACCTCATCAACCCAGTCAACTTCATTTCCTGCCAGATAGTTGTCTCTTTCCTCCTGAGTCCTGAGCCTGGCGGAGACCAGCTCCCTGTTGGTAATATCAGGTCTCACAGGTTTTCCTGTTTCGCTAGTAGGGTTGGTTTTGTACCATCCATAAAGGTCCTGCTGATAATAGTAATCAACAAGCCTGATGGCATATTCCTCAGCATTCATTACGCGCATCGGGTTGTTGGTCATATCCTGATACCCGTAATACATATTGAATGATACCACGGGTTTTGTCGATTTCCCCTTTTTGGTTGTGATAAGCATAACACCGTTTGCGGATCTCGAACCGTAAACAGCAGCTGCACTGGCATCCTTGAGGATGTCGATAGATTCGACGTCGCTTACGTTTATGTCAGAAATTGCCCCGTTGAATATTATTCCGTCAAGGACTATCAGCGGTCTGTCGCTTGCTGAGAGTGATGTTTGTCCCCTTATGGAAAGATCAGGCTCGGTACCTGCCAGCCCGGAACCCTGCACGTTAACCCCGGCAGTGGCTCCCGAAAGGGCCTGTGAGATGTTCATGTTTGCAAGTGATGCCTTTTCGTCCATCGTGACACGGACCACTGACCCCGTGAGGTCGCTTTTCTTCTGGGTCCCGTAACCTGTTACGATCACTTCATCAAGCGCCGTGGTTGCTGATTCCAGCTTTACATCGACCGTTGTACGGCCAGCCACTGCCACTTCAAGGGTGTTATACCCGATAAATGAAAACACAAGAACATCATTGGGACCCGAAACGCCAAGTGAATACTTTCCGTCAAGTCCGGTAAGTGCGCCAAGAACAGTTCCTTTGACGACAATGTTGACCCCGGGCATGGGATCACCTGTCGACATGTCGGTTACTGTCCCTGATACTGTCAGCTGCTGCGGACTTACGCCGGCGAAGGCACTTGAAGTCCCCAGCAATAACGCAAGGATCAGGATTCTCAGATCCCAAAAAGGCTTTTTTGGATGCCTGAAAATGTGCATCCGAAGAAAAGAACTTTCTTTCATGATTAAAGTTTAAGTTAGAAAAAAGAGTTGGGTAATTAAAAAATGAAACAAATGGACAGGAAGTTTTTCTGAATGACCCCGTCCCTTGCTGATAATCAACTGCTGAACATAGGCAAAAAGTATTAGGTTAGTGATTGGGTTTAGGTTAGTCCAAAATACTGAATTTATTTCAAAGATGCACCATTGCATTTAAAATTTTTTCATTGTAATAAAATCCCATTAAAAGCGTTATTCTCATGCATGGGAGTTTAACCAAAACCGGAAAAGTTAATGGGGAGAATAGTAAGATCCGGCATAAAGAATGCCTCAGTGTATTTCGCATTGTTCCTGATGTCCGCATCAGCTGCAGGACAATCGGCAGTACCGGATGTATTCACTGAAGGATCAGTTAAGGAACAAATGAACTATGTCCAGGAGAAGACCCGGATATATGAGGATTTCAGGGCCATCCGCGAAGACATGTTCCAGAAGCTGAAAAAAAATGCCACCGACTCGATTGACGCGGCCAGAAGAGAGATAGGAAATCTGGTAGTGGAAAGGAAAAACCGGGATCTTCTCATTGACTCTCTGAATTCCGCGATTGAGATTGTCAGATCGGATCTTGACGGCATGACCCGTACCAAGAATAGTATTGCAGTTTTGGGGTTGGAAGTCAACAAGAAAGTATATAATTCCATTCTGTGGACAATAGTTGCCGCCCTGACAGGACTGCTGGCGATCGGTTTTCTCGCGTTCCGGAGAAACCACAATGCCACAGCAGATACAAAAAAGGAGTGTGAAGACCTGAAGAAGGAATTTGAAGCCTATCGCAAAGCAGCAAGGGAAGCCAGGGAAAAGATGTCAATGGCCCACTTCAACGAGTTGAAGAAGCTGAGGGGGGCATAGATTTACAGAAGACAGAAGACAGAAGACAGAAGACAGAAGACAGAAGACAGAAGAAGTTCAACAGGCTTCGCACTTCGTAGCTTTCTTTGAGAACCGAAGCTTCAGCGAAGGTTCCAGCGAAGAAGTGTTATGACGGTTTTGCAGGTCGTTTAGCATGGATAATAGCGAAAAATTAATTGCCGCCGGCAAAACCGGCGGCAATTAAAATGTTAATATAAACAATTATCAGATTTTGTAATAGCTCTCCCAGCCTTTGCGCGGCGGTCTGTCAACAAGCATGGCATTTGCAAACGGGTCGTTCACAATTTCCTTTGTGTCTCTGCTGAAAATCAGTTTCTGACCTCTGCGGATGGCTATTATTCCAAGAGAGAACAACTGGGCAAGCGGAGCAAATGTCTGGAATGGTGAGCGGGTCTTTTCCAGTCCCTGGCAGGCTTTCAGGAAGTTGACATAATGATCCGACGGGCTCTCGGGATATTTCGGCAGTCTGGATTCCATTTCCTTAGCCTTGTCTGCAGGAATGATAAACAGAGGTGCCGAGTGCGTTCCTCCCTTGAATGTCAGTTCCTTGCTGTAAATAACCTTACCCGCGGTCTGACGTCTTGGCGCCCTGGCAGGTGCCTTCTGTGGTACTCCTCCGGGAGGAGGTATGGTGGCATCAACCGTGGCAGTAACCGTATCGAAGCCTTCCGGAAGAGGGGGAAGGTTTTCCACCCCGTCGTACCATGTAATATCAACCGGTGGCATATCGCCGCGACTCGGGAAACGGAATTTTATTGTTGACTCAAGAGGGAAGAAATAATCATTCAGGTTCTTAACGTGGACAGGTTCAATTTCATAAGGAAGTCCGAGATCGAGGAATTCGTGAATTGTGTCGAGGATATGTGCACCCCAGTCACCCAGGGCTCCAAGACCAAAGTCGTACCAGCCTCTCCAGTTGCCCGGATGATATTTCTCGTTGAAATCATGGTATGCTGCTGTTGTAAGCCAGGTATCCCAGTCCTTATCGGTCATACCGGCAGGCAGCGGTTGAGCTTCCGGGAACCTTGTTATATTGGGATCGTAGGGATGCCATCTGCGGCTCCCGTTCATAAAGGCAGTGACTGATGTCACGTCTTTTATTATTCCCGCTTCCTTCCATGCCTTGAACTGGAAATAGTTCTCACCCGAATGACCCTGGTTTCCGACCTGGGTAACAATTTTCGGATTTTTCTCAGCCATCCGGGCCATTATTTCAGCCTCAAGGAAAGTACGTGTCATTGGTTTTTCAACAAACACGCTTTTGCCTAGCTGCATCGCTGCCATGCAAACCGGGAAATGGGCAAAGTCGGGTATTGCAACCTGAACGGCATCAATATCTCCGGCCATTTTGTCGAACATCACCCGGAAGTCTCTGAACTGTTTGGCTTTCGGGACAAGTTTAATTGTTTCCTGTGCGCCCTTGGAATCGAGGTCCACATCACAGACCGCAACAATGTTTGCCAGTCCGGAATTAATGAATTGTCTTGCATCGGATGCTCCCTGGTTGGCTATACCGATGAGGGCCAGGTTAACCTTTTTTGAGGCTTTCGGTGGTGAGATAAGTGGTCCGGCTGCCGTATCCGGAGATGCCGCGGCTTTTGCTCCGAAAACTGCCCCGGTGGCAGCCAGTCCGGCTGTCTTGAGAAAATCAAGTCTTGTTACTTTTTGTGCCATGATCTACGTGTTTAGGTTAGGATGCTTAAAGATAGGTGAATAAGTAAATCCCATTTGTTAAATGTTCTTAAAAAAACCTGAATAACAGCCTGAAAATGATGGTCTTTGATTCAGAGTATGCCATAAAATTCATTTCTGAACCATAAGAGAGTCAATCACCATGCATAATTGTTCATTTTTTCTGCTGAGTCATGTTCGGCTTCCTTTATAACGCTGTCAATAAGAACAGGTTCCCCGTTCAGCTTTTTGCTTTCGTATGCTGCAGTCATAAAAGCGAATATTCCTATTGTTTCTGCAGGGGTAACAGGTGCCGTTCCGGTCTGGAAGAACTTAATGATCTCCGCCAGAAGTGAATTATAGCCATTGTATCTTCCAACCTGGGCAATCCCCTTTTCACCAAAGGCTGTCCCTCCGTAATCAGTTTTTCCTTTTCTTATTCCCCTGAAAGTTCCAATACGGTCATCCTTCCAGAAGCCAGTTACAAAATCCACATCATCGGTGAAAATACCCGAAACGCTTTTACAGCCGGTACCCATTACGGTATAGAGAGTCTCAACACCATGGATTCCGTACCAGAAGAGGTCGGGATGAGTCCGTTCCAGTGTGGCAGGGCTGTAGGTATCTGCTCCAAGCACTCTTCCTATTGAACCGCCTTTAATTTCGGCAGTTCCAGTGCCGTACCTGAGTGATGAGGAGGAGAATACAGGCAGATTATAATGTGCGGCAGCATTGAAGATGGCAACAGCATCGGTAAGTGAAGCAGCAATTGGCTTGTCAATGAACATAAGCTTTCCTGCTTTCATTACCTGAAGCGCCTGTTCGAGGTGAAGCCTGCCGTCGTTTGTTTCGAGAAGCACCACATCACATTTGGTAAGAAGTTCTTCTATTGATCCGGTAATTTCAACTCCCGACTTCTTTACCTCTTCCGTATAACCGGGGATCCTCTCATAGCTAGATTTTATTTCGCTGCTTCCCCTGGGATAAGCGGCAGTAATTTTATAGCCTCCGAACTCGCGTCCTGCCGACGGATCATTTAGCGCCTTTGTGAAAGCGGTGGCATGTGAGGTATCGAGACCTATTATCCCAACCCTGCGTCCGGCCTGCACCTTATTCTGATTTTGAAAATTTATAGCGAAGGTACTATTCATCAGGCCAATACCTGCCACACCAGCTGATACTGTTTTAACAAAATCCCGCCGCTTAAACTGATTTTTCATTATCTGAGGTAAATAATAATTGATAAATTGTGTCTTTTAACCGGGCATTCTCAGTAAAGGCGATTAAACCCGTTTTAAACCGTATTAGGAACAACGTAGGGTTTCCTGTAATTCCTTGTCAGCATGGCATCTGCAGCCTTATTCTTTACAAACCGCTCGTTTGCACCATCGAAGGTAAGTTCTCTTCCCAGCTTGTAGGAAATATTTGCCAGTATTGGCAGGGAAGAGGACATATGTCCCTCGAGCATATTGCAGTGAAGGGTTTCATCCTTACCTGAGCGGATGGCATCGAGGAAATTCGCAAAATGTTCCGTTCCGCCGGGCGCTGCCAGGAATGTCGGGTCGGCCGGTTCTTTGGAGGTTGTTCCTGATCCTGCAAATGGTTCTTTCTCCCTCTTGCGGTAAGCTTTCCAGGTAGATCCGTCAATTTCCAGATATCCTTCCGAACCATAGAATAAATTCCCTATACGTATTTCAAGTCCGCCCTCGGCATTTGTAAACCTTCCTCTTGTTTCAAATTCAAGCATTTTCCCATCCTTGTAAGTAAAGAGCGATGTTTGAGTATTGGGAGTTTCCTGCGCACATTCCGATGGTGAAATACCATAGAATCCGCCGGCTGACATGATTTTTACAGGGTGTTCATTCTTATTGAGTCCCCAGCGGGCAATATCGAACTGGTGGGGGCCCTGGTTTCCGGTATCGCCGTTTCCGGTATCCCAGAACCAGTGCCAGTTGTAATGAACTCTTTTCTCGTTGTACGGACGATACGGGGCCGGACCCAGCCACATGTCGTAATTGAGGCCCTCAGGGGGATTACCGTCAGGTGCAATTCCGAATGAATCGCGGGGTTTAAAACAGAGACCTTTCGCCATAAATACTTCTCCGATACCTCCGGTATGAAGAAATCTTATTGCTTCAATAACGTTGGGGATTGACCTGTTCTGACAACCTGTCTGGACCCTTACATTGTATTTTTTTGCCGCCTCGACCATCTTTCTCCCTTCCCAGAGATTATGACTTGCCGGTTTTTCGGCATATACATGTTTCCCGGCCTGGCAGGCCCATATCGCGCTCAGGGCATGCCAGTGGTTAGGCAAACCAAACGATACTGCATCGACATCCTTGTCCTCAAACACTCTTCGCATATCTGATTCTGTCGAGGCTGTTTCACCCGATCTGTCCAGGATCAGTTTTGCCGCCTGGGCAAAGAACTGGTTATCAACGTCGCAAATAGTCTTGATACGGACGTTCCGGTTATCCTTCAGGGCGCACCAGCTGTTAATATGGTCGCGACCCCTGCTTCGCAGTCCTGCAACAGCCATAATTATCCTGTCATTTGATCCTGCCACCTGGTTATAGGATTTTGCGCTGAGGTTCAGTCCTCCTATCGCAATCCCGGCTGCACCGGCAGCGGTTGTCCTGATGAAATCTCTTCTGTTGGTCATGTATTTTGGGTTTAGGGTTTATTTCGTCATCTGCCTGAACACTTCGATCTGTTCTTTCATCGCTGCAATTCTGTCGGTTGGTTCAGTACGGGCTTCAAGGAGCATCCAGCCTTTGTAATTAATTCTTTTGAAAAGGTTGAACATCTCCTGGTAGGGATAATCCCCCACATTCAGTTCACGAACATGGACAGTGTCTCCAAACCAATGCTTAACCATGTTGAAGTTCCCTTCCAGTCCGGGAGGAAGGAGATCCTGATCATTGCAGTTCCAGCACATCTTCACATTTGGCTCGGTCACATGGTCAAAGATTGCCTTCATATTCGGCAGCTCCTGGGTGTGATTACCGTGGACCTCAACCCTCACCAGCTGCCCGTATTCACGGGCGAATTTACCCACCTCGTTCAGTGAAACACCAATTTGTCCGAGGGTTTTTTCCTTCGGCACACCTGCAGGCAGATCATTTGGCTTCACCTTGATCCCGCTGGCTCCGATATCGTGGCAAAGCTTAATATATTCCTTCGTCTGGTCTATATTATTACGGAGCACGGCACTATCGGGGCTGTGGTATTCGAAATTGGCCCCGTAACCGATGCATTCCACGGGACTGTCGGCGAATCTTTTTTTAACCTCTGCACGCTGCAGGGGTGTCAGGCTGGTTTCGACCTTATGGGCGTGTCCGGTTCGCAGTTCAACTCCGAGATATCCGGTTTTTTCGCAATTTGAAATTAGCGCAGGAAGATCCCAGTCCCGACCCCACTGATAGGTTACCAGTCCAAACCTCATATTTGCCTTGCTGAGTTCCGGAAAACGGGGCAGGATTCCAATGGCTGTCAGGCCGATACCTGCGGAGATGCTCTGCTGAATAAATCCCCGTCGTGTAATTCTGTTCATATTCAGATTGTTTTATTCAAAAGCCTTCATCCATGCCTTGTTCATAAGCTGGGCTCCTGCCAGGCTGGGGTGAACGCCATCGCCTGTCCAGTATGCCCCGGGAGCTCTTTTTACAGCTTCATCATACACTTTCTGGAAGGGAATGAATATGGCTTTGAACTGTGCGGCGATCTCTTTCGCGGCTTTCTGGTATTCATAGAATTCAGGGTACCAACGGTCGTCAACGGCTTTGACTCCCCTTACTGCAAAAGGTTCGCAAATAATTAATTTCACGTCCGGCAATGCCTGCACCGTACGCTCAAGAAGAGCGATATAATCCCTCCTGTATATCTCGCTTGTACCGTCATATTGACCGTTGAGCTTATGCCAGATATCATTGACGCCGATAAGAATGCTAAGCACATCTGGTTTAAGCTCGAGGCAATCCTTGTCCCAGCGCTCGGCAAGCTGGAAGACCTTATTGCCCGAGATCCCCTTGTTGTAGATCCTGAGGTTAAGGGCTTCATACTTGTTAAGCATGGTGGCACCTGCAAGCATTGAATAACCCGATCCCAGGTTTCTTGCAGAATTGTATCCGGTGTCTTCCCTGTTCCGGCCTGCGTCGGTAATTGAATCGCCCTGGAAAAGGATTGTCTGATCCCTGGAGAGTTTGATTGTCTTCATTTTTTTGGCAGGAGGCATTGCCGCCGAAAGGATTTCGGGGATACTTATCACTGCAGCTGTTCCCAGAACGGCCTTTTTAAGGAAGTTCCTTCGCGAATTAATGTTATCTTTAATCATATGTTCAGTTTATACCATTTAACAGCATTCTTATTATAAATTTTGTCCACAACCTCTTTAGGGAGCTTCAGTCCGGTGAATGTACCCCTGAATTTATCGGAGGTCATTTCATCATCCGAGGTGAAATATTTCCAGTCGTCAAGCCAGGTTTCATGCATGCTTTTTTTGAAACGGTCAGGATCAGAATTGCCGCTGTCGCCCACATCGGTTCCGTAAAGGAGCCTGTCCTGATACCTGATGCAGAAATCCCTTACTCTCTCGCGGTCCCG
This sequence comes from Bacteroidales bacterium, assembly GCA_049294075.1. Taxonomy (GTDB): domain Bacteria; phylum Bacteroidota; class Bacteroidia; order Bacteroidales; family VadinHA17; genus LD21. The sequence goes on from JBAQCK010000155.1 coordinate 12,596, forward strand.
GGCCGACTGAAACTGCAGGTGACAAATCCTGGCCGACATGTCAACGGCCATATTCGGAAACCTGTCGAGCCGCTTTGCAAGTGAATCCACGTTCCATTCGAGGCTTGCAAGGTGGCATCCGATGAAGGTCAGGTCGGGATGCTTTACAAGCAAGTTATCCCTTGCATTTATCTGATCTTCGTACGAAGGATATTCCGGATGGAGGAACATGTGATAATGAGGATTACGGGCAAAGTAGCTGCTGTCGCTCGAAACCGTCATCTGATCGAGCGGGAGCCAGCAATTGCGCGGTTCGCCGAGATGGCCTGTAACCGGCAGTCCCCTGCCCTTGATATAATCAATAACCGGGTCAAGGGCCGGATCATCAGCCATGATGAAACGTCCCGACCTGTCGCGGACAGTCATCCCTATGTTTTTCCAGATTTTTACCGTTATGCCGCCCTGTGAAAGATCCTTCTCAAGTCTGGCTATAATTTTTCTGCTCCATTCGGGTGTTCTCAAGCCGGCTGTGTCGAACAGGAAGGCAGGTCCGTAGAATACCCTTCCCTGGTGCTTCTCAGCCGAGAACTGAGCGCTTTCGTGCTGGCTGCTGAGATTAGCAGAATCACCATGATCAACGCCAAGCGTTATCAGAATGAAATTGTTTTCGGCAGCAGCTTCCTCGAAATACCCCGCAGTGCCATTAATGTGCACATGGGAATCAATTTTGGTCACTGATCCGAAATCTTCTTCAGAGTAGTATCCGGTTCCGCATCCGGAACAGACTAAAAAAGACAGAAGCAGCAATAACAGGCTTATTCTCATGGAAGGGTTTTTACGACGTATTAAAAATAGGAAAAAAAGTCTTTGATATCCATACAGAGGTAAAAATTAGAAAAAATCTTCCGTCTTCCGTCTTCCGTCTTCGGTCTTCCGTCTTCCGTCTTCCGTCTTCGGTCTTCCGTCTTCCGTCTTCGGTCTTCCGTCTTCCGTCTTCCGTCTTCGGTCTTCCGTCTTCCGTCTTCCGTCTTCGGTCTTCCGTCTTCCGTCTTCCGTCTTCGGTCTTCCGTCTTCTGTCTTCCGTCTTCGGTCTTCCGTCTTCGGTCTTCCTTCTTCCGTCTCCGGTCTTCCTTCTTCGGTCTTCCTTCTTCCGTCTCCGGTCTTCGGTCTTCCGTCCTTCTTAAATAAAAAACCGGCTGCAAAGTAACTCTGCAACCGGTTCAATTAAAGCTTTCTATTCAGTCAAATATGCCTTCCTGATTCTTCAGAGAGGCATCTGGACATATTTGGCATTGTTAAGGAATTCGTAGCTCTTCGCACAACTTGTGAACTGATCGAAATTGTATTTTTCGACCTCAACGATTCCGTATTTCATACCCGAGATATCGCGGGCCGCCCAGATTGAAGCAAAATCCATCATTCCGCTAGCTCCGATTTCTTCCTTGTCCTTGATGTGCCACAGCTCAAAACGTCCGGGATACTTGTTGAAATAATCGACAGGATTTTTCCCGCCTTCAACACACCAGTAAAGATCGAGCTGGAACATGACTTTTGCAGGATCGGTGTTCTGAAGCATAAAGTCATACAGTATGGTGTCGCCAAAAACTGTGGTAAATTCATTTGAATGATTATGATATCCGAACCTGATTCCTTTCGCGTTGCATTTTTCCCCTACTTCATTGAAGTAAGCGCACCACTTGCCTATGTTCTCAATACTCTCGTAAGCTGAGCGTCCCATTGAGGGCTGAACGATGTATTTAGCCCCTGCTGCAAGATGCGCGTCGATGCACTGATCCCACCATGCCATGGTTTCGGCATAATTGGTCGAATCAGGAAGATCGCGGCTGGTATGTGAGCTAAGGACGAACATGCCGTTTTTCTCACAAAGAGCCTTGAATTCCACCGGGTCCATCCCGTAAAATTTTCCGTCGCGGTAACCGGCAGGCTCAACAAAGGTGTATCCCATTTCTGCAACTTTTGCAATAGCAGCGGGTACATCATTATTAATTGAATCGCGGATCGAGTAAAGCTGAAGACCGATGTTTTTTCCGGCAGGCTTGCATGAACTGAAATTCACAAGCACAAATGTGCTTACAGCCAACAGCATAACAACAGTGATAAGAGTTCTTTTTTTCATCTGATTATTTTTGAGTTAATATTAAATTATAGTTTTCAGGAGTTTATATTCCCCTTTTGATCAGGGTGCAGGGGATGTATAAACAGATTTAAGGTTAAAGACTGTAAAAATACGAAATTTTTTTTACTTTTATTCGACTCATTGACAATTTAATAACCTTAACATGAAAAAGCGGTTACAATAACATCATTTTACTGCGACCGGAGCGCCCGGGAATTCATCCCTTCTCTACGCTCAGCGATAAAAGGAAGATTCACGGGCAGAGGTACAGGAATAATTGATACCATTCACCTGATTGATGTTGCCCGGTCGATACAAGCAATGGAGAAGGCTGTTTGCGTTGACAAAAAACTCCTTGAAGCTATAAATCATGGTTCACCTCGTATCTCGGATGGCTGATGACCCACCCGTACAGCATTGATGAGATGAATACAAAGAACAATCATGCCACATGCCGGGTGATGCAGGTGGCAGCATTTGCCAGGCTTACCGGGGATGAAAAGATCCTGGAATTCTGCAGGCAGAGATACAGGGAAACACTGCTGCCTGACCAGATGGACATACAACAAAGATGTTATGTATTGGGATGAATGGCCCGTGGCCCATCCTTTCCTGGTGTTTGGAGCAAGCAGTTTTGGTGTCCGCCCGTGGTTTAAAACCTGGAAAAAGCCTGATCATTTCCCATCAAATGAAGAAGTTATAAGAAATCTTCCGGTCAGAAATCCGGTGATATGGTTTGATTAATTGTAATAAATGCTACAAAAAATAAATAAAAAATGTTGTTTTTATTTGACATATTAAAAATTTAAATACTTTTGTCAATCAATTTTAAAGAAAACAGTGAGTAAATCTTTCATACATATTCTTGCCCTCGTCCTTATTCTCATTCTTGCCATTGGCAGATGATCCGGGAATAATATGTATCGAAACAGGTATATGAAGCTTTCCGGATCAACCGGGAAGCTTTTTTTTAACATGATTTTTATTATGAAGATTCAGCTTAGAAGTTCAGGAACAGTAACCGGAAGGAACATGGCAGGTGCCAGAAGCCTCTGGAGAGCAAACGGGATGAAAGAAGATCAGTTCGGAAAGCCCGTAATAGCAATTGTAAATTCCTTTTCCCAGTTCGTTCCAGGGCATGTCCATCTTCACAGCATTGGTCAGACGATAAAGAAGGAAATTGAGAAACAGGGCTTCTTCGCTGCCGAGTTCAACACAATTGCTATTGATGACGGAATTGCCATGGGCCATGAAGGAATGCTTTATTCCCTTCCCTCACGTGAACTGATAGCCGACAGCGTTGAATATGTCTGCAATGCCCATCGGGCTGATGCAATGATCTGCATAAGCAACTGTGACAAGATCACTCCCGGGATGCTTATGGGTGCAATGCGGCTCAATATTCCGGCCCTTTTTGTCTCAGGAGGTCCGATGGAAGCCGGCAATTACAGGAACAGGGATATTGATCTTATTGATGCAATGGTGTCGGCAGCAGACGAATCGGTGAGCGACCGCGATCTTCTGGAAATGGAACTGGCTGCCTGTCCCACATGCGGCTCATGTTCGGGAATGTTCACTGCCAACTCGATGAACTGCCTTGTTGAAGCTCTCGGGATGGCATTGCCCGGAAACGGAACCGTGATTGCCACACATTCAAACAGGCTGAAGTTATTCGATAAGGCTGCAAGTCTTATTGTCAGCCTTGCAAAGAGATATTATTACGAAGGCGACACCAGCGTCCTTCCAAGGTCGATTGCGACAAAGAAGGCATTCCTTAACGCCATGTCGCTCGACATTGCCATGGGCGGGTCGACAAACACCGTGCTTCACCTGCTGGCAGTGGCACATGAGGCCGGAGTGGATTTCACCATGAAGGACATTGATGAACTGTCGCGCCGTATCCCCAACATCTGCAAAGTTGCTCCAAGCTCCGGATACCATGTCCAGGATGTCAACCGGGCAGGCGGTATACTGTCGATAATGGGCGAACTGGAACGCAACAATCTGATTGATGGTTCAGCAGTACGTCTCGACTACCCTACCCTTCATGATGCAATTACCGACTGGGACGTTATGAGCAGTAAAATAAAACCCGAGGCATGGGATTTCTGGCTCAGCGCTCCATCAAATAAAAGGAGCCTCGAGATGGGTTCTCACAGCACGTATTATGACAGGCCGGATGCCGACAGGGTCAATGGTTGCATAAGGAACACTGAAAATGCCTACAACAGCGACGGTGGCCTTGCCGTACTTTACGGCAATATTGCCAGATCCGGATGCATAGTCAAGACAGCCGGGATCGACCCCTCCCTGCTGAAGTTCCGCGGATCTGCTGTCGTTTTCGAGTCGCAGGAAGAGGCTGTGGAAGGAATACTGGGAGGATCAGTGAAGCAGGGCGATGCCGTTGTCATCAGGTATGAAGGACCCAGGGGCGGGCCGGGAATGCAGGAGATGCTCTACCCGACATCTTACCTGAAATCGAAATTGCTCGATAAGAAATGCGCCCTGATAACTGACGGCAGGTTTTCAGGAGGGACCTCCGGACTGTCGGTCGGGCACTTGTCGCCTGAAGCTGCTGCCGGCGGAGAAATTGCCCTCATCCGGAACGGCGATATAATTGAAATAGATGTTACATCAAGAAGAATCAATGTCATCCTTCCCGATGATGAGATTGAACTGAGATTTAAAAATGAGAAATCAAGAGGCGCAGATGCATTTAATCCGGCCGGAAGGAAGCGGGAAGTCCCGTCTTCACTCCGGGCCTACGCAAAAATGGTAAGCTCAGCTGATAAGGGAGCAGTAAGGATAGTGAGTTGAAGAACTCAGATGAGTACAGGAGATACATTTATTAAGATAATTTGAGGCAGATGAAGACAAAGAAAGAAAAGGAAGAGGTTGCTGAAAACACTAACGGACATGAGAATATAACCGGCGCCGAGGCTATCCTCAGGGCGCTGGCGGAGGAGGGAGTGAACACAATTTTCGGTTATCCCGGCGGAGCAATCATGCCGGTGTACGACAAACTTCTTGATTACAAGGACAAGCTTCACCATATTCTGACACGTCATGAGCAGGGTGCAGCGCATGCCGCTCAGGCCTACGCGATGGTAACAGGGAAACCCGGCATTTGCTTTGCCACTTCCGGACCCGGAGCTACAAATCTTATAACAGGTATTGCCAATGCTTACCTCGATTCCGTCCCGATGGTATTCATCACTGCACAGGTTGTCTCAAATCTGATCGGGACTGACGCTTTCCAGGAAACCGACATCATCGGTGTTTCGATGCCCGTTACCAAATGGAACGCACAGGTGAAGAAAGCCCAGGATATTCCGGAAACACTTGCAAAAGCGTTTTTCATAGCGTGTTCAGGCAGGCCAGGACCGGTACTTGTCGACATCACAAAGGATGCCCAGATCGAAAAACTTGAGTTCAGGTATAAAAAATGCAATTACCTGAGAAGTTATAATCCCACACTCCCATTGCACACAAGAGCCATCGAATCAGCGGCAATAATGATCAACCATGCTGAAAAGCCTCTTATTCTTGCCGGCCACGGAGTGCTTATATCGAGGGCGGAAAATGAACTTCTGCAGTTTGCAGAGAAGACCGGGATTCCGGTGGCTATGACTCTGCTTGGCCTTTCAGCCTTCCCCTCAGCCCACCGCCTCTGCGCAGGCTACTTAGGCATGCACGGGAATTATGCTCCGAACCTCCTTACCAATGAAGCCGATCTGATCATTGCTATCGGAATGCGCTTCGACGACAGGGTAACCGGCGACCTGAAAAAATATGCTAAAAATGCAAGGATAATACATATCGAGATAGATGATGCCGAGATCAACAAGAATGTAACGGTTGACCTTGAAATAAACAATGATGCACGTGAGGTGCTAAAACACCTGATCCCTCTGGTTCACGAAAAGAATCATGAAAACTGGATAAGAGAATTCAGGATCCTCGACAAGACTGAGAACGAAAAGGTTATCAAGCCTGAAACTATGCCCGGAAAAGGCAATATAAAGATGGGAGAAGTTGTCAGGCTCGTTTCGGAACTAACCGGGGGCGACACAATTGTGATAACCGATGTAGGCCAGAACCAGATGTCGGCGGCGCGCTACTTCAGATTTTCAAGTCCGAACAGCCTTGTTACATCGGGAGGAATGGGAACGATGGGATTTGGTCTGCCGGCAGCCATCGGCGCCAAGATAGGAAATCCAGGCAAGCAGGTCGTTGCTTTCATCGGCGACGGAGGATTCCAGATGACAATCCAGGAACTCGGAACAATCCTTCAGTACAAGGTGGCTGTTAAGCTGATCATTCTCAACAACGGATTCCTTGGCATGGTGAGGCAATGGCAGGACATGTTCTTCGACAAGCGATACGCATCCACAGAGCTGATTAATCCTGATTTTGTAACCATTGCAAGCGCGTACGGCATCCCGGCAAAAACAGTGTCAGCCAGAGAGGAACTTAAGGATGCCCTCATGGAAATGCTTGATTCAAAGGGACCTTATGTACTGGATGTCAGGATTGACAAGGAAGCCAACGTGCTTCCGATGATCGAACCGGGGGCTTCAGTTTCAGAAGTTACACTTACTTATAAATAAAAGGCCCTGAATCACCCTGAAGGCAGGGCTCAGGGCTCAGGGCTCAGGGAGCAGGGAGCAGGGAGCAGGGAGCAGGGAGCAGGGAGCAGGGCTCAGGGAGCAGGGAGCAGGGAGCAGAGAGCATAAACAAAAAGAAGTAAAATATTCAATATGAACACACAGGAATTTACGATATCAATCTTTTCGGAAGATCATATAGGGATAACAAACCAGATAACGATCATCCTTACAAGAAGGCAGATAAACATTGAAAGTATAACGGCTTCAGAGTCTGCGGTGAAGGGAGTGCAGATTCTCACGCTTGTTGTCAGGACAACGCCTGAAATGGTTCAGAAGGTTGTAAAGCAGATCCAGAAGATAGTTGAGGTACTCAAGGTCTTTGTCCACACCTCGGATGAGATAATTTACCAGGAACTGGCACTTTACAAAGTAAGGACCAATGGCCTTATGTCGGGCAACCTTATTGATCGCATTGTCCGCGACCATAACGCACGCATCCTGGAGGTTCACCCTGAGTTCATGGTGATTGAACGGACAGGACACAAGACGCAGATCAACGATCTGCTGCATATTCTCGAGCCCTGCGGCGTTCTGCAGTTTGTAAGGTCGGGCAGGGTTGCCATTACCAGGCAGGTCAAGGAGCTTAATGCTTATCTTGAGGAGATGGATCAGGCAAATCAGCAGAGGCCCGACAACTTTGATTCCTATAACTAATGGCAGCCTGGCTGTACGGATAAGAAAAACAAGATTTAAAAGAATAAAACACTGAAAACATAAACCTAACAAAAAATTAATATCATGGCAAAAATCGATTTTGGCGGAATCCTTGAAGATGTTGTAACAAGGGAAGAATTCACTCTCGAAAAGGCACGCGAAGTACTTAATAATGAAACCATTGCCGTAATCGGCTACGGGGTACAGGGGCCGGCACAGGCTCTTAACATGAAGGACAACGGTATAAATGTAATCATAGGCCAGGCTCCGGAATTCAAGGCCGACTGGGACAAGGCGGTAGCTGACGGCTTTGTTCCGGGGAAGAACCTTTTTGATGTTGATGAAGCAGCAAAAAAGGCCACCATCATCCAATACCTGGTGTCGGACGCAGCGCAGAGGACACTATGGCCCAGAATCAAGCCATGCCTGAAGGAGGGAGATGCCCTTTATTTCTCACACGGTTTCTCAATAACATATAAGGAGCACACGGGAGTAATCCCTCCGGAGAATATTGATGTCATCCTTTGTGCGCCAAAGGGTTCCGGCACAAGCGTAAGGAGGAATTTCCTGGCAGGTACAGGTATCAACTCAAGCTTTTCGGTCTTCCAGGATTTCACCGGCAGGGCAACCGACCGTATTCTTGCCCTCGGCATAGCTATCGGATCGGGATATCTCTTCCCCACCACTTTCGAAAAGGAGGTTTTTTCCGACCTCACGGGTGAACGGGGAGTTCTCATGGGAGCGCTTGCAGGCATCATGGATGCACAGTACCGGGTGCTTCGCGAAAACGGGCATTCTCCTTCCGAAGCCTTTAACGAAACCGTTGAAGAACTGACGCAGAGCCTTATCAGGCTTGTCGATGAAAAAGGAATGGACTGGATGTACTCGAACTGCAGCGCCACAGCCCAGCGCGGTGCGCTCGACTGGCGTCCGAAGTTCATGGAGGCAACCCTTCCGGTTTTCAAGGATCTTTACAACAAAGTAAAATCCGGTGAAGAGTGCGTCAGGGTGCTGGAGTCGACCGGATTGCCAAATTACAAGGAACTCCTTAACGCTGAACTGTCTGAGCTTGGGAACTCCGAATTGTGGAAGACGGGTGCTGCAGTAAGAAAGTTAAGGCCGGGAAAGAAATAAAAACATATAAAACCAACTAATGATGGAAGAAAAAGTATACATCTTCGACACTACCCTCCGCGACGGAGAACAGGTGCCCGGGTGCCAGCTGAATACCGTTGAAAAGATCCAGGTGGCCATGGCTCTTGAAGCCCTGGGAGTCGACATCATTGAATCGGGTTTCCCGATTTCCAGTCCGGGCGATTTCAGGTCGGTGGTGGAAATATCGAAAGCCATCTCGAATCCTGTGATCTGCGCTCTCACGAGAGCAGTAAAAAAGGATATCGAAGTGGCGGCCGAAGCTCTCCAGTATGCCAAAAGAAAGAGGATACACACCGGCATCGGCACTTCTCCCTTTCATATAAAATACAAGATCAGGACAACTCCCGAGGAGATACTGAAGAGAGCAGTCGATGCCGTCAGATACGCCAAAAAATTCGTGGAAGATGTCGAGTTCTTCGCGGAGGATGCAGGAAGGAGCGAGAATGAATACCTTGCTCAGGTAATCGAGGCTGTGATAAAAGCCGGGGCTACTGTTGTCAACATACCAGACACAACAGGCTACTGCCTTCCCGAAGAATACGGGGCAAAGATCAGGTATCTTGTGGAGAATGTCAGAAATATCGACAAGGCGGTTATTTCGACCCATTGCCACAATGATCTTGGAATGGCAACTGCCAACACCATCATGGGTGTGCTTAATGGCGCCAGACAGGTGGAGGTTACAATGAACGGCATCGGTGAGAGGGCCGGCAACACATCCCTCGAGGAAGTGGCAATGATAATAAAAAGCCATCATGCCATGAAACTTAAAACCGACATCAACTCAAAACTGATATTCAGCACAAGCAGGCTGGTCTCCAACCTGATGAGCATGCCGGTACAGGCGAACAAGGCAATAGTGGGAAGGAATGCCTTCGCCCACTCTTCCGGGATCCACCAGGACGGTGTACTCAAATACAGGGAGAATTATGAAATAATCGATCCTCATGAGGTGGGAATAAAGGAATCATCGATAATTCTGACGGCACGGAGCGGAAGGGCTGCCCTCAACCACCGGCTGGAGGCGCTGGGATTCACCTTCGGCAAGGAAGAGCTGGATGATATATACAACCGTTTTCTGAATCTTGCCGACAAGAAGAAGGAAATCAACGATGAGGACCTTAGAATCCTGTCGGGTGAGGTATTTTCCGGAGAGAAGTCTCTCAAGCTCGAAACGCTTCAGGTCACCTGCGGAAGATCGACTGTTCCAGTGGCGACAGTGGGAATCAAAATCAATGGTGAAGTTCACATGGCAACAGCTTCGGGGAACGGACCGATTGATGCGTCCTTTACCGCCGTAAAATCGCTTATAAGCAAAACCGTTCACCTCGAAGAATTTCTTATTCAGGCTATCACGAAAGGAAGCGATGATATCGGCAAGGTGCACATCCAGATAGAACATGAAGGAAATATCTATTATGGTTTCTCTGCAAATATTGACATAGTAACCGCCTCAGTGGAGGCTTTCATCGATGCAATATCGAAAATAAAATAATTCCACCCCCCACCCCCCAGGAAGGGGGGCTAATTTGCATTTTCCTCTTACCCCCTTCAGGGTCCCGAAAGCTTTCGGGTTGGGGGGTAAAACAGCGGGGGGCAAGGCGGAAGGAAGGCCGAGGAGCAGCAGAATAAAAAAATATTGATTAATGGAGCCAAAAACATTATTTGACAAGATCTGGGATGCCCATGTAGTCCAATCGGTTGAAAAGGGACCCGACATACTTTACATCGACCAGCACTTCATACATGAAGTTACCAGTCCGCAGGCCTTCAACGGCCTGAAGAAAAGAGGCATCCCGGTGTTCAGGCCCGAACGGACCCTGGCAACCGCGGATCACAATATTCCTACAAAGGACCAGGATAAGCCGATAAAGGATAAACTATCGAGGAACCAGGTCGACAGGCTCACAGAAAACTGCCGCGATTCAGGTATTGAGTATTTCGGCCTTAATCATCCGTCGAACGGAATTGTACATGTAATCGGTCCTGAGATGGGTTATACACGACCGGGCATGACAATCGTATGCGGCGACAGTCACACATCGACACACGGGGCCTTTGGCGCTGTTGCCTTTGGCATAGGCACCAGCGAAGTAGAAATGGTGCTTGCCACCCAATGTATCCTTCAACCCAGGCCAAAAAAAATGAGGATAACCGTTAACGGCAAGATGGGTAAAGGAGTCACAGCAAAGGATGTGATTATGTATATTATTTCCCATATCTCAACAAGCGGTGCGACCGGATATTTCGTGGAATACGCGGGTTCTGTGATAAGGGATCTCAGCATGGAGGGAAGGATGACCGTCTGCAACATGAGCATCGAGATGGGGGCCCGCGGCGGATTGATTGCTCCTGACGATACAACAATGAAATATCTGAAAGACCTCAAATCATTCGCACCCGGATTTGACTGGGACACACTTCTTTCTGAATGGAAGGAATTCCAGAGCGATCCCGGAGCAGTCTTCGACCGTGAGCTTGAAATAAACGGGAGCCTGATCAGACCGATGATAACATTCGGTACAAATCCGGGAATGGGAATGGCAATAGATGACACCATCCCCGATACCGACAACATAAGCGCCGATGATACACCTTCATTCCTTAAATCGCTCGATTATATGGGATTTGTTCCCGGGATGAAGCTCCTGGGACATCCGGTCGACTATGTCTTTGTCGGAAGCTGTACCAACGGCCGCATTGAGGACCTCAGGGATTTTGCCCGGATTGTGAAGGGACAAAAGAAAGCTCCGGGTATTACAGCCCTGATAGTGCCGGGATCAAAAGCCGTTGAAAAACAGGCGGTCAGCGAAGGTATAGACATCATACTGAAGAAGGCCGGATTTGAGTTGAGACAGCCCGGATGCTCTTCATGCCTGGCCATGAATGAAGACAAGATCCCTGCAGGCAAGTATGCAGTTTCAACCACCAACAGGAATTTTGAAGGCCGCCAGGGTCCCGGTTCCAGAACACTGCTTGCCAGTCCTCTCGTAGCAGCCGCTGCAGCCATTACGGGAAAAGTGACCGATCCGCGCGAATTCATCCGTTAGAACAATTTAAAGGAGATTAAAATGCCAAAAGAAAAATTCACATTGCTCGAATCCACTTGTGTTCCTCTTCCATTTGAAAACATCGATACCGATCAGATAATCCCTGCACGATTCCTTAGCGCAACCACAAGGGAAGGATTCGGGGAAAATCTGTTCCGCGACTGGCGTTATGACAAGTCGGGACAAAAGAACAAGGATTTCATTCTCAACAACGACCGATATGGCGGGAAGATACTTGTGGCAGGTAAGAATTTCGGAAGCGGGTCCAGCAGGGAACATGCCGTATGGGCTATTTACGACTACGGGTTCAGGGCGGTGGTCTCGAGCTTTTTTGCCGATATCTTCAGGAACAATTCGCTTAACAACGGACTGCTTCCTGTTGTCGTTACGGAGAAATTCCTTGACAACCTGATGGATCTTGTACGTAATGATCCTGATCAGAAAGTCCGAATAGACCTTGAAAATCAGGTTATTTCAATAGTCCCCGACGGCGATCCGGTACAATTTGAGATAAATCCCTATAAAAAGGAATGCCTTCTGAAAGGTCTTGACGACATAGACTATCTTCTATCGAAGAAGGATCTTATCACAGCATTTGAAAAAGACAAAAAGGCAAAATCTGATTTTGATGAAAATTGAAATAATGGATACCACTCTCAGGGATGGGGAGCAGATGCAGGGTATTTCATATTCTCCGGTCGAAAAACTTCACATAGCAGCATTTTTATTAAAAGAAGTGAAAGTCGACCGCATCGAGGTTGCCTCGGCGCGCGTCTCCACCGGCGAAATTGAAGCTCTTAAAATGATCACCAGGTGGGCCCGGCGTAATAATTTCCAGAAAAAAGTCGAAGTTCTTGGATTTATTGACGGGGATATTTCACTCAGCTGGATTCACGACGCGGGAGGAGAAGTTATCAACCTGCTCTGCAAAGGGTCACTAAGACATCTCGAAAAACAGCTGCGCAAAACGCCCGAACAGCATGTGAATGATATCAGAGGCATTATCAGAAAAGCTGAAAAGCTTGATATGCTTGTTAATATTTACCTCGAGGACTGGTCGAACGGAATGATCTGTTCTGAAGATTATGTGTTATACATGCTTGATAACCTGAAGGATGACAGGATTGAAAGATTCATGCTGCCTGATACGCTTGGCATCCTGAATCCGGATCAGACATTTTCCTTCTGCAAAAAAATGGTTGAAAGCTATCCTTCACTTAACTTCGATTTCCATCCGCACAACGATTATGACCTTGCCGTGGCAAATATCTTTGCGGCAGTCAAAGCCGGCATCACAGGGGTTCATACAACAATAAACGGGCTGGGCGAAAGAGCTGGCAATGCTCCGCTGTCGAGCGTTATTGGTGTATTGCACGATCAGCTCGGCGCTGAAACCCGGGTCAATGAATTTGAGATAACAAAGGCAAGCAAGATAGTTGAGACATTCAGCGGGATCAGAGTGCCTGTAAACAAGCCGGTGGTTGGAGAGAATGTTTTCACACAGACCTCCGGGGTTCATGCAGATGGTGACTCAAAGGACAATCTTTATTTCAATAACCTTCTTCCGGAAAGATTCGGGAGGAAAAGGAAGTATGCTCTTGGAAAACAATCGGGAAAAGCGACAATCAGAAAAAACCTGGAAGAATTCGGCCTCGATCTGGACTCTGAATCCCTGACAAAGGTGACGCAGCGCGTAATTGAACTTGGCGATAAAAAGGAGAATGTGACAACCGAGGATCTGCCTTTCATCATCTCCGATGTTCTGGGAAACGACAGGAGTGACTTCAAAATCTTCATAAAAAACTACTCCCTCTCACTTTCATACGGTCTGAAACCATTTGCGAGCGTTCAGATCGAAATTAACGGGAACCTTTACCAGGAGACCTCTTCCGGTGACGGTCAGTACGACGCCTTCATGAAAGCGCTGAGGGTAATATACGACAAGCTGGGAAAGGAACTTCCCGCCCTTACCGACTATGAAGTGTCAATACCACCGGGAGGAAGAACGGATGCCCTTGTCGAGACTGTCATAACATGGAATTTCAGGAACAGGGAATTCAGGACAAAGGGACTTGACGGTGATCAGACTGAATCGGCGATCAAGGCTACTGAGAAAATGCTTAATATTGTCGAGAACAACGAGATCAGGATCGGAGATACAATATTTGTTAACAACCACAATGAATAATAATCTGAAACAATAACCGAATGAATAAAACATACAATATTGCAGCCATCCCCGGTGACGGGACAGGACCGGAAGTGGTGAGAGAAGGCAGAAAAGTGCTTGGCGCCGCAGCAGGTAAATACGGATTTAATCTCAATTTTGAGGAATTTGATTTCGGAGGCGACCGTTATCTCAGGACGGGGGAGATCCTGCCCGATTCAGCCACTGAGGAGCTCAGGAAATTTGACTCAATTTTCCTTGGGGCAATTGGACATCCTGATGTGAAACCCGGAATTCTGGAAAAAGGAATTCTTCTCAGGCTGCGGTTTGAACTTGATCAGTATATTAATCTGAGGCCGATAAAACTGTATCCCGGCGTTTCCACTCCACTTAAAGACAAAGGTCCCGAACATATTGACTATGTAGTTGTAAGGGAAAACACCGGAGATGTCTACACCGGAAGCGGCGGGGTAACCATGAAGGGTACGGCGCATGAGGTTGCAATGCAAAATATGGTTTACAACCGTTTTCTTGTCGACAGATGTTTAAAGTATGCTTTTGAATTTACAAGAAAAAGAAATAAAAGGAAGACGCTTGCCCTTTGCGGGAAGACAAATGTCCTGACATACGTTTTTGATCTCTGGGAAAGGGCCTTTCATGAAATGGGACAAGCTGAGTATCCGGATATCAAAAGGGAATATTACCATGTCGATGCCACCTGCATGTGGATGATCAAGAACCCCGAATGGTTCGATGTAATTGTTACCACAAACATGTTCGGTGACATAATCACCGACCTCGGAGCCATAACCCAGGGCGGAATGGGGATCGCGGCTGGAGGGAACATAAATCCTGAAGGAGTTTCGATGTTCGAGCCTATAGGCGGATCTGCACCGAAGTATACGGGTTTGAATGTAATAAATCCCCTTGCAGCAATTGCCTGTGGCGGCATGATGCTGGAGCAGCTGGGAGAAGCAGAAGCAGCCCAGGCTATTGAGAATGCAATCATGGATGTGACGGCCAGCAAGCTGAAAGATCTCGGCGCCGGTAAGATGGGATATTCAACCACCGAGGTTGGCGATCTGGTTGCAGAACGGGTATAACCGGATTTTATGTCGCCCCTACGGGGCTCAACCATTATTTGGGGGCCATTAGGATGGGCTGTGCCCATCCCTACCGATATTTCAGGCCTACGGCCTGTCTGGAAAACGGATTATTACCCCAGCCCCGTAGGGGCGCCATGGTTTAGGGCGGGGAACGCCCCGTTGGAAATAACCACACACCCGTTAAGCCCCGTGTGGGCGCCATGGTTTAGGGCGGGGCAACGCCCCGTTGGAAATAACCACACAGCCCGTTAAGCCCCTTAGGGGCGCCATGATTTAGAGCGGGGCAACGCCCCGTTGTGCATAACCACACAACCCGCGAAGCCCCGTAGGGGCGCCATGGTTTCGGGCGGCAACGCCCCGTTGGAAATAACCACACACCAGTTAAGCCCCGTAGGGGCGCCATGATTTAGGGCGGGGCAACGCCCCGTTGTGCATAACCACACGATCCGCGAAGCCCCGTAGGGGGCGCCATGATTTAGGGCGGGGCAAC
>JBAQCK010000156.1:0-9217 GCA_049294075.1 Bacteroidales bacterium
GTACCAGGAGGAGGCTGTAAGATACCTTAATACCAACCATCAGGCAATTACCTGCTCATCCATGGAGATTGCAGAGGCATTCCCGGGGGTTGTGTGGCATTCAGAGACACCCCTGACCCGCACTGCCCCCACTCCGATGATTATCCTGTCAATTCTGGTAAGGGATAACAACATCAAAGTAGTCATCACCGGAGAAGGCTCGGACGAGATACTTGCAGGGTCCGACATCTTCCGGGAGGCGGTAATCAGGCAGTTCTGGTCCAGACAGCCGGGATCATCCTTAAGGCCGATGCTCCTTAAAAGGATTTATCCCGATATCCCTCACCTGAGAAATGCCAGTCCAAATATTCTTAAGATGTTTTTTGGGTACAAGCTGGAGGATACAGGTAATCCGCTCTACTCCCATCTCCTGAGATGGAACAACTCAAATCACATTAAGAAGCATTTTTCGGACAGCATTAAGGCTTCCGTCAACGGCTATGATCCGCTTGAAGATCTGTCCGGCAGCTTACCGCAGGATTTCAATAACTGGTCAACCCTGGCCAGGGCGCAATGGCTGGAGACCACGGTTTTCATGTCAGGCTACCTGCTTTCCTCTCAGGGCGACCGCATGGCGATGGCCAACTCAGTTGAGGGCAGGTATCCCTTCCTCGATTACAGGGTTATCGAGTTCTGTTCTTCACTTCCTGACCGGTTGAAACTGAACGGAACAAATGAAAAGTACCTGCTCAAGAAGCTGATGACCGGCAGGATACCAGACAGCATTGTCAAACGCCCTAAGCAACCATACAGGGCGCCCATAAGCAGCGTTTTCCTGGCAAAGGAGAGACCTGGTTACGTAGATGAGATGCTCTCAGAAAGTATGATCAGTAAGGCCGGCGTTTTCAACCCTGTATCAGTTACCAGCCTTCTTGAAAAGATTCAGAAGAGCGCAACAGCATCGGAGATGGAGAATATGGTATTAACCTCTGTGATATCCACACATCTACTTTATCATCAGTTTATTGAGGACCAAAACCAGGAATATCAGAATGGCCCTCTTCATAACCTGAAAGTAATAAACGAAATATGAGCACCCGTAGACCATTTACAAAAGACATAATCCTGCTTGAGAACGTTGAAGCAGTTGTGACCAACATAATTGAACAGATGCGTGAGGATGTGCTTCAGCGGTTCAAGCGGAACGGCGCCGTGGTCGGGATAAGCGGCGGGATCGACTCCTCGGTCTGTTTTGCCCTGGCAGCCAGGGCTTTCGGTCCTGAGAAGGTTCTGGGGGTAATGCTTCCCGAGAAGGACTCCAGTCCCGACAGTGAAATTCTTGCCCGGGAACTTGCTGCTAAATTCGGTGTAAGGGCAATCAAGGAAGAGATTACAGGAGCATTGTCAGGCTTTGGCTGCTATGAGCGTCGCGATGAGGCTGTGAAGAGGGTTTTCCCGGAATATGATCCTGCTACATGGAAGATGAAGATCGGGGTCCGGCAAAGCGGACTTTTCAGTAACCTCCCTCCCATCTTCTATCTTACAATTATTGATGCCGCAGGTAATGTCAAAGACAAGATTCTACCGGCAAGGGAATATCTCCAGATTGTTGCTGCATCAAACTTCAAGCAGCGTACCAGGATGTCAATGCTCTACTATCATGCCGAGGCGCTGCACTATGCCGTGATTGGCACCCCCAACAAGCATGAGCAGGAACAGGGATTCTTTGTAAAGTACGGCGATGGCGCCGGGGATGTGATGCCGATTGGCAATCTGTACAAGACGCAGGTTTACCAGCTTGCTGAACACCTGGGAGTGCCGAAAGGAATCATCGAACGCACCCCGACTACCGACACCTACTCTGCCGAACAGACACAGGAAGAGTTCTTCTACCAACTACCTTTCCACCTGATGGACAGGTTTTGGTACGGGTTCGAGAATGGATACTCCCCAACTGAGGTTGCGGCAGTTATGGGAGAGACAGCGGAGCGCGTCGAATCGCTCTTCCGCAACTTTGAGCGTAAACGCGCTACGACTGAATATCTACGTATGCCCCCAATAAGAGATTATTACCAGGGATAAGTTTAGTGACATGAATGCATTCGACTATTTCTTTGAACATACCTCCGGTCTTGATAAGCCATTTCTTGTCGGACGAGAGGAGATCACCTACAAGGATCTTTACAACTCCTGCATCAGCCTTTCGGTGTGGATCAAAGGGAAAGCAGGGACAGGTCAGCATATATTTCTGTTATCGGCCAATAACGTGTTTTTCCTGAAGGCTTATCTGGCTATAATTAAATCAGGAAATATATGTATTCCTCTTGACCCGAGTATTGAGAAGGAAAATTTTCGGTACATACATGATCTGACCCTTCCCAAATTTATATTTCTGACGCCAGATGTTGAAAGGAAACTGGAGCTCAGCAACTCTTCCTTGAATGTTCTCCCTAGCTCAGCAGCTTTGGAATATAAAACCCTGGCGGAAGACAGAGCTGAAAAAGAATTTGACAGGGAGCGTTGCGCTGAGATTATTTTCACTTCAGGATCGACTGGAAAGCCCAAGGGTGTGATGATCTCACACAAGAACCTGATCGCCAACACATCATCTATCGTTGAGTATCTTCAGCTGACTACTGACGACCGAATGCTGGTTGTCCTCCCTTTCTATTACTGCTACGGACTCTCACTTCTGCATACCCATCTCAGAGTTGGAGGTTCCATTGTATTCAACAATGCGTTCATATTCCTCGGAGGTGTGCTGAAGAGCCTGATCGATTACAAGTGTACCGGATTTGCAGGAGTTCCGAGTCACTTCCAGATTCTTCTTAGGAAGTCAGACTCCTTCAAGCAGACAAAATTCCCGGACCTGAGGTATGTGACCCAGGCTGGAGGCAAGCTTGCACCGATCTTCATCGACGAGTTCCGTGAAGCACATCCGGATGTCAGATTTGTGGTTATGTACGGACAGACGGAGGCTACAGCAAGGCTCTCCTGGCTTCCGCCGGAAGTTTATGACAGAAGGAAGGGCTCCATGGGAAAAGGTATACCCGGGGTAGAACTGAAAGTTGTGAATGAAAATGGTGAACTAATCAAACCTGGCGAAACCGGGGAGGTAATCGCCAGGGGCGATAATATCATGATGGGCTATTTTGCCGATGAGGAAGGCACAAAAAATGCCATCCGCAACGGATGGCTTTACACCGGTGATCTGGGCACAGTGGATGAGGATGGTTATATCTACCTCACCGCCCGCTCAAAAGAAATCATCAAGGTCCGCGGTAAACGGATCAGCCCCAAAGAGATAGAAGCAGTGATTCTAACACTCCCGGAGGTCATCGATTGTACTGTTGAAGGTGTCGAAGATGAGATAGAAGGTGAAATGCTGAAAGCTACTGTAACTGTCCGCAAGGACAATATTGAAGCGCTGACAAAGGATAGGTTGATTCAGCATTGCTCCCAACATCTGGCTCTTTTCAAGGTACCGCAGGTATATGAATTCAGGGATGATTTAACAATCAGCCCAACAGGAAAAAAAATTAAGAAAACCTGAAACCAAACGCAACGAAATGAAAAGTAAGATTTATTCAATTCTAATAGTAATAATTCTGATAACGCACTCTGCTTGTAACAGAAACACGGATGCCAGTACCAGAATCGCCTTTCTGCATCACAGTACAGGTAATCTGATATGGTGGGGATCCAACGAAATATCGCTGATTACCAAGGCAGTGAGGAAAATCAACAGGAACCTGGGAGATGCTGTCGGCAGGCATCCTGAGTTAAAAATGCTGTTGAGTGAATATAACAAACAGTACGGGAAGAACTATGTGATTGAAGAGATTACGTTTCCGAAAGAACAACCATACGGATGGAAAAATTACCCCTACGATTACTACAATATTTGGGTAAAAAACCAGGGGATGGAGCCTTTTATGGAAGAACCAACCCTCGAAATCCTTACTCAGAAATACCAGGTAATTATTTTCAAGCATTGCTTCCCCGTATGCAGTATTGAGGAATCTGTTGACTCAGCAGATATCAATTCAGAGATTAAAACTTTACCAAATTATAAGTTGCAGTATCTGGCATTAAGAGATAAACTTACAGAGTTTCCTGATACAAAATTCATCCTGTTTACTGGAGCAGCACGTGTGAAAGAGAGTATTTCAGAAGAGGAAGCTGAGCGTGCCGCTGAATTCTTTAAATGGGTTAAAGATGAGTGGGATATACAGGGAGATAATATTTTCCTTTGGGATTTATATGATTTGCAGACCGAAGGAACCCTTTATTTTAAAGATGAGTACGCATTTTCACCCTCAAACTCTCACCCCAATAAGACATTTGCGGGTAAGGCTGTAAAAATGCTGTTAAACAGACTAACAGATATTATCGAAAACGACGGAAAAAGGACTGATTTGAAGGGTGAACCAATAAATTAGGCTTTATTCTGCTTCTCCGTCCCATCCGGCCATTCTGGCAAGCATCCACCACGTGGCTTTGGCGAGCCTTATGGCTCCTGCCGATCCAATGTGTCCTATCCCGGTTGTTCCAAGGTTCGTCGGCGTGATTATCGGGTATTCATGACCATCCCATGTCGTTGTATTTGGAGTATCTGATCCTTCATCATAACACAATATATCTGCATAATCAAACAAAATGCGCGATGGATCATCCCTCACATGCTCTCTGATCATTTCATATCCCAGATGCTTCGCATACCCAATCCCCTCATAGTACATATCGACTGTGCCTGTCGTATAATAAACCTGCGTACGATAACCCATATCCCTGCAGTATGTTACGTACTGCTCCGTCGCATTGACATAAAGATTAAACTCCCCCGGAGTATCTATATGAGGATCCCAGCACCAGCCAAAGCCAATCGCTCCTATTTCCAAACCATGAGTGTTACAATAGGTAATCCCTGCCTTCGTCCTCGACAGCGCAGTTGAATTTGTATACCAGTCTTCTTCTCCGTAACTGTAAATCCAGCCACTCGCATTCTCATAATTACCCCATGTAGCCCGGCTTGCCCTTAAATATGAAGACGTCGCACCCTCGGGAGTGCCTGATTCCGTAATATTAACCTGGTAAAGCGGATTTAATCCCTCCAGCAAAGCCAAACCAGTCCTGAGTGCTGCTGAATGCGACTCCCCTGCGTATACCAGCCACATCTCCCTGACCTTATCAATGTAATACTGTGGTATATCATCAGTCCTGTCAACTACTGTATGATCCGCTATGATCTGACCGCCCGCATCTGCCATTCCGGTTCTGAATTTTAGATCATTTCCATATGCAATTCCACTTCTATCTGCTGCATATGCACGTACATGGTAGTCCTTGTCAGGAATCAGCCCGGTCATCGTGCATTCAAAAGGTTCAGATCCACTACCTGCAGAAACATGACCATCGTTCATATCCGGATCAATATCACTTCCGAAACAAAGACCCTTATCCATGACATGAAAACCTCCGTCATGAATAATTTCACCTCCGGATGAAGCTGAATGACCAGTTATTTCGGTAACAGGCTGTGTCTCTATATTGATCCCTTCACCTTTCCGGGAGCAACCTGTCGGCATGATCATTAATAATAACAGTGTTATAAGATTCATAATTATCTTTTTATTAACATCCATGGTTCTTCAGGTTTTAAGATTCATGTTTCAAACCGGCCGATTTCCTGATTTCTAAAAATTATGATTGTTTCATTTCTTATCAAAAAAAACATGCAATTCGTCAAAAGTGAATGCCGTAAAATGAACTTTTCTCTCGGTTAAGGTTTAATTTAGCACTAATTCATAAAATGAAAAAAGATGAGAAAGATTAACCTTTTGCTAACTCTCCTTGTAATGGTAACATTTATGTTATCATGTTCCAAGGATTCGTCCGACGATCTTAGTGTTTCACTGAAAGCTTCAACAGTGAGTGATCCTGTTTCAGATGGAGGAATAACTCCAAAAATCATTGACGGTGCCAACAGGGGTGGAAACAGAACTTGTGCCGAGGTTGCGGTTGCCTGGGGTAAGCCATCGAACTATTTTCTTGATTGTGAATGCAGTCAGAAATTGGATTATGGCGATTTCGACTTTAACGGCACATTCGAATTCAGTGGAGAATTTCCTGAGTGGCTCGACGTGGAAGTTACAGACGGAAAATATGTTTCATTCACTGTCAATAACACGGGAGAAGCCTGTTATAAAGTTGGCGCGGTAATTGTCAAGGGCTCCAACGATGCCAATGTTTATTTCTATTCAGGTGGCACACTCGGCGATGCTGGCCTGGCTGCACCTCTGAATAAACAAGGACAGCCGGCAGGCCTGAGCAACATTACATTCTGTTTTGTAGACTGCCAGCCAATAGTACTGGCATTGAAATCAAGGTACAATTCTGATCCCGAATCCACTGTTCCGGAATCGTATGTCGTCAGTAACACTGATGAGAAACCATTTGTGGCGGATAACTGGTGCAAGAAACTTGGAATCGTTAACTACCCTGATCAGACTGCGTTCCCGGTTATGGATTGGTATTCAAACATGAATATCGGCATGGCAACCATAGTACCCATGGGGCTTAACCTGATGGTGACAGTTACGTTCAATGAGGGTATTTACCCAATCCGGCAGGAATCATATCTTTATGCCGGGTCCCTGAACAATCTTACCGAGGTGGCTGACTGCCCAGCTTATACAGGGTGGGCAAAACCCGTCAGTGTTGGAGACAACGTAGCCACGTTTATCGTGCCCTTCTGATCAAAATTTCTCAACTAAAATATTGAAGAGGGTGTCGGTCACAATTACGGCACCCTCTTTTTTTTATTCAGTCAGCATGGATAATACTGGTTAATGGTTCATCCCGGGCCAGCAGAAACCTTGTGTGAACTTTTAAATTCTCCTGACTAATTTGATTCACCGGGTAACGAGGTGCTGAGGATTTCACAGAATGATCCGTAAAACGCAGCTGTGGTATATTTTTCCGATTCTTTCAATGCTGCAGCCCCCATGACCGCCAACCTGCCCGGTTCTTTCAGAAGATCACAGACTGCGCTGCACAGGTTATCAACCAGTCTTTCATCCCTGTGCACAACAACAGCACAATCATCCGTAATATATTCAGTAATTCCACCTGCATCCGTAACTATCAGAGGCGTACCACTTGCCAGGGCCTCATTAACAACGAGAGGACTAACATCCTCGCATATCGAAGGTACAACCAGAATATCGGCAATCTGGTAGTAAGCCGGCAAATCCCAGTTATTGACGAATCCCGTCACACTTATCCAGTCATGGTTTTTTTCAATTAATCTCCTCATACCTGAGGTAAATTCATTTTCCTCATCTCCCAGCCCGAAGGCCGAACCGAATGACCCTACAATTAAAAAATGTAATTCCATCGTTTTTCTCGCCAGTATCAATGCATCCAGAAGATGCATGATGCCCTTTGATGGTGTAACGCGGCCTACATAGAGAATTATTGGCTTTGACCGGGAAATTCCATGTAGCTTAAGTAGTTCCTCCTTATGCTCCGGGGTTATCTTAACATAAAAATCGCTTCTTATACCGTTTCTGAGAATCCTGACTTCCGGAATGTTTTGTCCGGAGTTTTGTTCAATTCTTTTCCTTAAAAATTCAGATGCCACCATGAACAATGATGCACTCCTGAGTACACGATCGGTTTCAGGCGTTCTCCTGTTGATCAGATCTGCATGAAGCCTGAATATGAGTTGCTCCTTCGGAAAAAACTTTCTCAATTCAAGCAACTTGAGGAAACTGCCTTCAATCACTATCCTGTCAGGCTTGAATCTCTTTATCTGCCTGACAATCTTATGTATATCCAGATAGGACAGTTTACGGGGCCATATCTTCCTGGCCAGCTTGAAAAAGATATTGATTATATTATAAAATCCGTCTCTGTTTATATAAATGAAATGCGTATGGCAGTACTCACGGGAAGCGTCCTGAGCCTCCTTGTCATATTCAGAAAATACTGCAGCCTCGAAAGATTTTCTCTTCTCGTTAAAATCCAAAAGGTTATTGAGCAGTGATTCAACCGCGCCACCCCTGACTGCAGGGACCGGCAACCTGCCGGGTAAAACGAACACAACTTTCATGGCAAGAGAGTATAATGAAGCATTACGGAATGAAACATGCTCTGATCACAAAGCTCTTATCATCTTATATCAGGAGTCAGAGCTTTCTCTGGAGTTTATCAGGATCAGCCATTCAGAATAGTAATGAAGTTCCTGTAGTAGTTAACACAGCTGTAGTTGCTTACATGACTGAGGCCGGCAGTACCCATTCGAAGTCGTTTTTCCCCGGATAACACCAGGTCCTGAATTGCCATAGACAGATTGGTTACGAAATCATTATCTCTTCTGACCATAATAGCACAATCAGTACTAATGTTTTCCGGAATTCCTCCAGAATCAGTAGTAATAACGGGAAGTCCTGCAGCAAAGCCTTCAAGAACAACAAGACCCTGAGCTTCTTCTCCTATGGATGGGACTACCAAAATATCAGTTGCAGCAAGCATTTCCGGAAGAAGATCATTATGAATAAACCCAGTAAATATCACATTCTGCTTTAAGCTTAAAGCCAAGGTCATAATCTCTTTGTAATATTCAGTGTCATTACCTGACCTGCCGAAATTAAGTCCGGCAGATCCAATTACCATAACTGTGTATTTCAACTCTTTGCGGGTCAGTGCAAGGGACCGTATTAATTCACGAACACCCTTACCTTCATCAATCCGTCCTACATAGGATATAACCAGCTCATTATCTTTGATCCTGTAGCGTTCTCTGATTTTTGACCTGGCACTCTTCCTGCCAATTTTCCTGAACTTATCCAGGTTAACACAGTTTTTTAGCACCTCTATTCTATCCTCTGTCAGTTTTGTATTCGACAATACCTGTCCTTTTAAGAACTCACTGACAACGATGACTTTACTGCATGATTTGTAAACATCCGGATTTGAGAACAGTGTAGCAGAGTGAAGATGAAAATATACCCTTGCGTTATCAAACCTCTCCGCTATGGCAGATAACATCTGTATGCTTCCTTCAACTACAATATAATCATAGTGTTTTCTCCCAAGCTTTCGGATAGTCTGAAGTATGCCGAAATGAGGAATGAATACACCGGTTACCTTAGTATACGTCCTGGTAATCAGATTAATCACCTTATTAATTAGAGTGTACCTGATCCAGATGAAATTAGTCGCGCTGTATTTA
>JBAQCK010000157.1:0-1852 GCA_049294075.1 Bacteroidales bacterium
GTGTGTTATAAAATAAAACCGCACTAATTTAACGAGACGTCACAAGTCAGGATTGTCAGCGGCTTGAGTGCCGGTGAGATCAGGGAAACATGGCTTAGCGGTCTTGAGAGTTTTATGAGGATAAGGGGAAAGTATCTGCTCTATAAGTAACGAGTTGGCAGTAGGCCATTCTGCAGTTGGCAGGCGTTAAGGCGTTAAGGTATTAAGGCGTGAGGCAATGCCCCCCGTACCGCACGCCGTGCGCAGCATGCCTCCTATTCCCCCACGATTTTCCTTATTTCCTCCGGCGTTACCGAAGGCATCTTTTGGTTTTTCATCTTTCTGGTCACCAGGCGTGCTGTTTTCCTGGCTGAAACCTTGTCGGGGAATGGCTTGTCACCTTCAACTGCCGGCATGAAAGGCTGGTGGATGTACACTTTTTCCTTTTTCAGGATATCATAACCCCATCCGTCACCGCTTCTGAACAATGCCACCTCATAAAACTGCCCTCTTCGGGTAACTGCTAATGAAACAGCAATTATTATTGCGAAGAGGGCAAATATTATTAATGCCTTTTTTCTGTGATCAGTCATCTTCGTTCATCACGGCATCAGGGTCGAATGCCCAGATATCGTCGAAGTAATAGGCCGAGCTTTTACCCATCGTCACATAACCGCGATTGCCGATGGCAAATCCAACTCCATCCGATCTTGTGGAGCCTTCGAAGTTTGATTTCTCCGACCACAGGTCGGTTGCAGGGTCATATTCCCATACTTCAATTCCCGTTGTCTGTCCGCCTGTTGCAAGGTAACCCTTGCCATTAATTGTGAAACCAACTTTGCCTGTTCCCTTTATTGTTGTATAGTCGTCGTCGTAGGTTTCGACCGATACATTGGCGATGGGCCTCATTTTTGCCCACTCATCGGTTGTGGGGTCGTATCTCCACATGTCGTTGAGGTAATCGCCGTTGTCGAATCCGCCGCTGACATAACCCTTCCCGCCTATGACAAATGTGACGGCGCTGTTCCTCTTGCTGCCACCGATACTCGATACCTTGGTCCAGATATCAGATGACGGATCATATTCCCAGAAATCCTTGAAATAAGCCACACTGTCTCCGGTACCCACATATCCCTTATTGTTGATTGACATTGCTACTGCAGATCGTCTTGCAGGTCCGCCGAAATCAGCTATGGGAGCCCATGTGTTTGATGCGGGATCATATTGATAAAAGTCCTTCAGTCTGTATTTCCCATCCCATCCGGTACCGATAAAGCCTTTGGTATCGGAATTGAAACCTACGGCCTGGCTCCTGGCAGTTCCGGGGAAGTCGGCTTTCTGCGTCCATGAATTCCTTGCAGGGTCATATTCCCAGAAGTCAGTATGAAACTCATCTCCGTCATATCCGGTTCCGACATAGGCTTTGCTGCCTATCACAAATCCTGCAGCATCTGCCCGGGGCAGCCCGTCAAAGTCAGATAACTCCACCCAGTTGCCAACAAGCTCCACCACCGGATCATCGCATGAACTAACGAAAGGTATAGCAACAATCAACACCATTATTTTTATCCAGATCTTAACCTTTTTGTATGTCATCTTTCCCCTTATTTATTATTTAATAATTAACACAAAACTATCTGAAGCATCCTTTAATTAAAAGCTTTGTAGATATATGCCTTAAAAGAGTAGACAAGATATGAATAATAATCGACAAAACTTAATTGTTGAAATAGCTTGTCAGTTAATCCCCCGCATGTGCAATTGCCGTATTGAAATATCTTTGGAAAATGCCGTTATGTCTACTCATTTATGGTTTTTGTATATATTTGCTTTGTTTACATCCTGTTTTAGCATTCATTTGCATAAACCTTAT
>JBAQCK010000158.1:0-27692 GCA_049294075.1 Bacteroidales bacterium
ATGGGTTGAAAGACCATGTATACCGGCGACAAGGGCTGCTCGTCCGATGCCGGGGGGTAGGTCGTATGATCCTGCAAGTGATTGCGGGACAAGATAAATGATGGAAGCCGGCCGGAATATCTCTCGCAGATGACCCGGCAGGAACAGAATCCGGCTTACAGGCCGGCTGCTCAAATAAAAAGGTCATGCTCGTTCATGACCTTTTATTATATACCCACTGAGTCGTTAATTAATTTTAAAAACACTGTCCTCAATCGGTACGTCAACTTCAACCTTGGTGAATGTAGTCACTATCTCCATACCGCTGGTCGAGGTAGTGGTCTTCATGGGAAGAAATACTCCGTTGGTCTCGGTGTAATCTGACGGGTATGATTCAACAGTCATGTCCATTCCCTGCTGATTTACGGTGGCAATGGTCTTCACAAGGAGGTTGGAAGCTTTGTCAATAAACATATAAGCATTGGTGCCGTTCCCCAGATCAGCCTTGATCTTGTATGCCTGTTTCCCGTTTACACTTTCCTCTCCCTCGAGAGCCAGTTTCCCTTCTTTAAGATACTGAGCCATGTAATTGTTGAAATAGTTGTTCCTGTCGATCTGCTTCACCTGATCGGGTGTAAGTTCCACGGGGCTTGTGGAGCCGGTCATCGGATTAACCATATATCCTTTTTCACCGTCAAAAAGCTGGATCATTTCCTGTCCGTTGAAATTGGTTACTGTCTTGATCTTATTTGGACTCTTCATCCACATCTCTATGGGCATATCCATACCCATAACAGATGTATTAGCGGCGATTTTTATAGTCTTGATGTTGCCCATTTTGTCGAGCTTGTTTGCCGCGGTATACCTGCTGATGATTTCATCCAGGCTCTGGGCATTCAGTGCGGTTGCTGCAAGAAGTAAGGTTGCAGCGAGAAATAGTTTTTTCATTTTTTACTGTGTTGTTAATTTTATGTCAGAAGGTATTTACAGTCTTTCGTAATGCTGTCAGCATTATCAAAAGTCGTTCCATTTTTGAGAGCTTAAGCATATTCGCCCCGTCAGAAAGGGCTGAAGCCGGATCGGGGTGTGTCTCAATGAAGATTCCGTCGGCTCCCGTGCTGATGGCAGCCTTTCCTATAGTCTCTATCATTTCGGGATTTCCTCCCGACACTCCCCTGGCCTGATTGGGCTGCTGAAGCGAATGGGTTATGTCCATTATGACTGGTACCCCGTTCTTCTGCATCACCGGAATGTTCCTGAAGTCGACCACCAGGTCCTGATACCCGAACATGTTTCCCCGTTCGGTAAGCATGATTTTTTCATTACCTGCTCCGCGAACCTTTTCAACAGCAAATTTCATTGAGGCTCCTGATAAAAACTGACCTTTCTTGATGTTTATCCATTTCCCGGTAAGGGCAGCGGCCTCAAGCAGGTCGGTCTGACGGCATAAAAAGGCAGGGATCTGAAGGACGTCAACATAACCGGCAGCAATACCGGCCTCCGATGGATTGTGGATGTCGGTTATGACCGGGACCGAAAAACGCTTTCTGACCTCAGCAAGGATCTCGAGCGCCCTGATGTCGCCTATACCTGTGAATGAGTCGGCTTTAGAGCGGTTTGCCTTTCGGTACGATGACTTGAAAATGAATGGTATAGTGTATTTGTCTGAAAGCTTCACGAGGCGCCCGGCGATATCGAAGACAATGTCTTCACTTTCCACAACGCAGGGCCCGGCAATAAGAAGGAAATTACCGGAGTCACCGTATTTCAGGCCGGGAATATCAGGGGTAGTCTGTTTCATTTAGTCGTAAATATAATAATACCAGTCGGGTTTACAAGAGCGTTTTTATTCATAATTATATTTACCCTTCCACATGGCTTTCATTTTTTTCCTGATTTCTTCCTCCCTGGGATTAGCCCCCGGATCGTAGAATCTGGTACCGCTGATCTCATCCGGAAGAAATTCATCTTTAACGAAATTGCCGTCAAAATCGTGAGCATACTTGTAACCCTTGTGATATCCGAGGTCCTTCATTAGCTTTGTCGGGGCATTCCTTATATGAAGAGGCACCGGCAAGTCGCCTTTTTCCCTGACCAGAGCCTGGGCGCTTTCAATTGCCATGTAGGAAGCGTTGCTTTTGGGAGATGTTGCCAGATATACTGCCGTTTCGGAAAGAATGATCCTCGACTCGGGCCATCCAATCACATTTATCGATTCAAAGCACGCCTGCGCCAGAAGAAGGGCATTGGGATTCGCCAATCCGATATCCTCGGCGGCCAGTATCAGCATCCTCCTGGCAATGAATTTGGGATCCTCACCACCCTCAACCATCCTCGCAAGCCAGTAAACCGTTGCATTTGGATCACTTCCCCTCATTGATTTGATGAAAGCCGATATAATATCATAGTGCTGTTCCCCATTCTTGTCATAGATAGCCAGATTCTTCTGTACATGCCTGAGAACTTTTTCGTTGTCGATGATTATTTTCTCTGAGGCATTCTCGTCCGATTCGCCCGAAACAACCAGCTCGAGAGCGTTGAACAGCTTTCTGGCATCGCCGCCGGAGATTCTGAGAAGAGCCTCGTATTCCCTGATTTCAATGTCGAATTTTCCAAGATATAGATCCTTTTTCAAAGCCCTGTCAAGAAGATTTTCAAGCTCTTTTTCACCGAGGGGATTCAGAACATAAACCTGACAGCGCGAAAGGAGAGGGGAGATGACCTCGAATGACGGGTTTTCAGTGGTGGCGCCAATCAGTGTTATTATTCCCTGTTCCACCGACCCGAGAAGCGAGTCCTGCTGCGACTTGTTGAACCTGTGGATCTCATCTATGAACAGGACCGGATTGGGCTGATTGAAGAACTGCTGCTTCTTTGCCTTGTCAATGGTTTCCCTTACATCCCTGACACCGGAATGAACAGCGCTGAGGTGAAAAAACGGCCTTTTAAGAGTGTTCGCGACGATCCAGGCAAGCGTGGTCTTGCCGACTCCGGGAGGGCCCCAGAGAATGAATGAGGGAATGTTTCCAGATTCAATGGCTTTCCGTAATACGCCGTTGCGGCCTACAAGGTGCTCCTGCCCGCAGAATTCGTCAAGTGTTTTAGGCCTCAGCCTGTCGGCCAGTGGTTGATTTGCCAGCATGATCGGATATTTGCGTAAAAGTAATAAAACATTCGGGGAAAGTGAAAAATGGTACTCCGACAAACCCCGGAACGATGCGTCCTCGTTTTTTTTGTCTGTTTTTCCTCACTGTAAATCTGATCTTGATTCATTACATGATACGCAATATTTTATCAGCCGCACTCTCATTTGCAATCATCGCGGAGCGGCCTGACCGTCTTAATATTCTCATGCGTCTTCCAGTGCATTTGCCGACAGGTCGAAGTGCCTGGGCGATCCGGGCTTTGCAGGGCAGGACAAAAACTGAGTGAAAGGAAAAGCATCGGAAGGGTAAACGCGATAATGATTATGCCTGATGGAAAAATGGAAGGAGGGCCCGATCGCAGGGGCAATAATTCAGCTTTCGGATACCAGATGGCCCCAATTTGATAATTTTTGATAAATTGGCATAAAATATTGCGTTTGCAGAAAATAAAAAATGCGATTTGGAGTTATTTTACTGTCTGTAAATGTTTTTGTAAAACAGTACTTGAAGAGTTTCAGATATTAATTCAGTTATGAAAAAGTCTTTGCTGATAACCCTGGGCATTATTGTTCTGATATTTGCCTTTCCCTTTTTTAACCTGATCCGATGGACTTTTCAGGAGAAGAAGCCTCTCGAGGTGCTGATTCTCGACAAGACGGTGCCCACCCTCGACCGGCTTAATCATAAATCGCTGGCCTGGATACTTAACAACGATCGTTTTGTCAAAAAGGAGAAGAAATCATCCTATTCCTACAAAAAAGACTATTATGGGTTTGCTCCCACCAGGCCCCTCAAGGACAGGGGCAATACCACAAACGAGTACCATCTTTCCGAAATGCTCGACCTTCCCGAAAAGACCGATGCAATCTATTTTGCCGATACTTACGGTGTGTTTTTCAACGACTGGTATGTCGGCATCAATAAGAGCAGACGGTCAAGAAAGATATACGGAGGCTTGAACAATACCGACTATCTGCTGGTCAATGAAATGAAAAACAGGAACAAGCTGATAATACTCGAATACAACACCCTCGATTTTCCGACTCCTGAATTTGAATCCTACAGAACCCAGGAGAAACTCGGCATAAAAATTTCCGGATGGTCAGGCAAGTATTTTGAGAAGCTCGATACCACTTCAAAAAACTTTCCTGTCTGGATGACAGCCATGTACAGAAAAGAATACAACAAGCCATGGACATTCACCAGGCCCGGAATTGTCCTCCTGAGCGACAAAAACATCGTTGTGCTTGAGGAAGGTACCCATCTGACGGATGCCTTGCCATATATCGTTACCAGCGAGGACAATTGCTCAAAATATGGAGTGCCGGCATCGGTGGCTTTTGACAAGTGGTTTGATATAATCGACCCGCTGGAGG
The DNA here is from genome assembly GCA_049294075.1 of Bacteroidales bacterium. Classification (GTDB taxonomy): domain Bacteria; phylum Bacteroidota; class Bacteroidia; order Bacteroidales; family VadinHA17; genus LD21. Next base: position 4,502 of record JBAQCK010000158.1, read on the forward strand.
GCAATGTCATTTCAAGGTTCGAACTGGCAACAACTGCCCTGGGCGACACTCTTCTGGGCGGAAGAATGCTAAGCAGCAGCTTCCCGGCAGTTACACAGGACACCGTGACAGGGAGGGTATTCTATTTCTCGGGCGACTTTGCCAACAATGATGTAACATATTGTCTGTCGAGACTGAAGGGATTCAAGGGAATCAAGGGTATTAATTACTCCGATAAGCCCGCAGACGGCCGCAGATTCTTCTGGCTGTATTACAAGCCTCTGATGAAAACCATATTCAACGATTACTATAGCTCAATGGCGGGGAGATAGGAAGGAAGACGGAAGACAGAAGACGGAAGACGGAAGACGGAAGACGGAAGAAGGAAGACGGAAGACAGAAGACGGAAGACAGAAGACGGAAGACAGAAGACAGAAGACAGAAGACGGAAGACGGAAGGATGTGAGGCGTGAGGTGTGAGGCGTATTCTACTTATCTGATGTCACTTCCCTTTTTCCTTTTTGCCGAACTGAAGTTTCATTGATACTCCGGCGTATCTGATCTTGATATTAAGACTGGTAAGATCATCAACGGGCAGTTGCACAAAGGGTTCAACAAGCATGATCCCTGTTTTGCTGTAGGGGAAAGAGTATCCGGCCGACAGGTTTGCAAGCCCGAAGAAGTCAGCCTTGTCGAATGAACCGAATTCCTTTTCCACTTCAACAGTTGAATACCGCGTTTCTGAAGAATACATTCCGGTTATCGAGTTGTAGGTCATCTTGGTGTATTCACTCACTACATCAGCTGTGAATTGCTGGCTTATATAAAACAATGTGGAGGCCCCTGCAGAAATAAAGACGCCGGAACGCTTTTTTTCAACTATCCTGAAAACAAGATTCAGCGGCACTTCCATGGCAAACATGCTTAACTGTCCTTCACAGGAGAAGGGTGTCCCGTTGGCGCCGTCAGCAAGCGATATCGGATAACCTGTTGCTGCCGGATTGCTACCGTTCTCAAGTCCGAACGACTGTATTGCAAGGGCAAGACCAGGACGGACCGAGATCCTCCGTGTTAACTTCTGGTCGAGATAAAATCCCATTGACAAGCCTGACGCCGGAGAGGATGTTCCTCCGGCCTGTGCCATAGATCCGGATATTCCTGCCATGAGCCTTCTTGCAGCCGAAATCCTGTCAGTATCCGGTGTAGGTACAAATGCTTCAGATCCTTCAGAAACAGTGATTGCAGACATGCTGTTTTCAGGTCTTATTTCATCAGACGCTGAATTGTTATATAATTCACTGAATGCTATGGTTGCAGCCGGAAGCGGCAGGATATCAGGGTTAAGGGACCGGTATTCAGCTGTTTCGTTGATCATCTGGCCTTCATTGCCGTCCTTAGCTGATTTAAGAAATGTTTCACCGTAAGCAAGTTCCGGCTGATCATCCGGTGTTGTCTTTTCGGTCCGGCCTGTCGTGCCGGCAGGTTCTGCGGCACTCTCAGGAAATGGCGTAACCGCAGGCGGAGTTGTATCAGGGGTAACCTGTTCTTTATTCCTGCCGGCTGCTGATTCAGCAGATGAAATGATCTCACCGGCTGGCTGATGTACCGACAAAAGGTAGGCAATAGTTGCCCCCAGGCCAATTAAGAGCAAAATTGAGGCTGCCCTTGCCCACAGAGGGAAAATGACCGTACGCCGGTGCCGGCCTTTCTGCAGGGCCACGAACGAATCCCATCCCTCGTCGGCAAGGTGATCAGAATTGTAATTGCTGAATGCTTTCTTTACATTTTCCCTGAGTATGTCGTCAAACTTATTCATGGCTCCGTTTTTCAGGGTTAAAATTCCTTTTATACAGTTCCCGGAGCAACTTCTTTGCCCGGGAAAGATTTGTTCTTGAGGCAGAAGCGCTGATATCAAGCATTTGAGCTATCTCCTCATGCGAATAGCCTTCAATCTCGAACAGGTTGAAGATCATCCTGTAATTCTCAGGAAGGCAGCTGAAAAGCGACAGGATGTCTTTTGCCGACAATTCGGCTTGAACAGGAGGATCTTCCATCTCTTCGGCAGACTCCTGATCAATTAATTGCAGGAGTGTTGAATGCCTTGAGTTCTTCCGGTAGTTATCCACGGCGGAATTGATCAGGATCCTGCCGTACCACGCCCTGAAAGGTTTCGAGCCGTCAAATTCCGATATATTTTCAAGTACCTTCATAAAACTGTCATTGACTATCTCCATTGCTTCGTTCTGGTCTTTTGTATATCTGATGCATATTGACATGGCGAAGGAGAAAAAGCGCTTGTAGAGGATCTCCCGTGCGTGGGGCTCTCCATCCGAAGACCGCCTGACAAGATCCATGTCTGACAATGCCTGTTCATCTTCTTTTCTCCCTTCCATTTTCATCATCCGGATTAAGCCTCATCAAAATAACTTAATTCGGATGGTTTTCTGACAGATTTATTCATAATTCTGCTTTACCGGAATACAAAACCAAACTGAACCTCTATCCGGTTAAAGCGGGTAATAATCTCATTCATAACCTGTTCTATTGGGTTATGATCGTATTTGTAAGTGATCTTCTGATAACGGTAACCGATGCCGATATTTACAGCGTTCCGCCTCCAGGAGGCCAGTTCGATGCCTGCTCCCGCATTGAACATCAATCCTCCCCTCGATACTGGGAAATCATAGTAATAGTATTGGCCGTCATCCAGTTTGCCAGAGGTGAATGACCAGCCGCTTTTTATCCATGCGAAGGGTGACACCCGGGTTTTAAGCGGATGATATCTCAGGTCGGCATATAAAGGCATCACAGCCACATCAAGTTCTTCATACCCGGTTCCGATGCCCAGACTCAGTCCATTCCTGAAGGTATACCCGTTTGAAAAGTGAAAACTCATGCTGCCGATGTTTTCGTTATCGTTGCGGCCGGTAAGCGACGACGCTGAAAGCCTTATCGAATAACCAAGCCTGTCAATAACTGGTTTTTTAATTAATTGTGCAGGCGAGCTCAGTGAGATATCTGATTTTTTCAGGGTAATCACATGGGGAGAAGGAATACTCATCGTCAGGGAATCCGAATCAGCAATCAGTATGGTACCGGTCAAACGCGAACCGCCATTAAGCACCACGGTCTGTTTCCGGCTTTTCTGTGCAGAAAGGGAGGCAGTTAAGGCTATGGTTATAATAACCGCTGTAATTCTTTCAAGGTTCATTTGTTAATTTTCGCTGCCTGTTATTGGAATCTGACTGAGCTCAACGATGTTCTGAGGATCGGAATAATCATACTGATATATTCCTTCTTCCCCGACAAGCATGAGCGTACCATTCATTGGAATGACATCATAGGTGAAGAAACCGGGATAATGGGCAATTTTTCTGTTTATAATGTCAAGAGGATCCGATTTGTCATATATTTTCAATCCTGCCGTTCCGTCGCAGATAAATAGGAGATCGCCGTCAATGCCAAGTCCGTGCGGGTTGTACATCGGATATGATTTAACGAGATAGGGAGTTGTGATCGAGGAGATATCAATTACCTCAAGCAGGTTTTGATTGCTCATGCAACTGGTGCCTGTGCGAAGAGTAACATAAGCATAGTTTTCATCGGCAACCACCGGATCGCAGGCGGTAATATGGTCGTAATGCGAAATCAGTCCGGGTTTGGTTGCGTCTGTAACATCATAGATCAGCATGCCGGTGGTTGTCCCGACAAACAGTTTTTCCCCGAGCAGAAACAGTGTTTCCATATCGCGTGAAACGTTTATGCTGTCGACGATATTCATTTCCCCGGCTTCAGCCACATCAACAGTCTTCATCATCCAGGGATGAGCAATAAGGTACAGGTAATGATCATTCAGCATGAATCTTGCCATTGAGCCTGCTGTTCCGGCTCCGGCTGACCAGTTTGCACCGACGTCAGCGGCTGCCAGAAATGTCATTTTTTCCCTGTACAGATATCCGTTCCAGCTGCTTCCGGGTTCGCGCTCTTCAGTGACTGTCCTTACTTCCCAGTCCACTATCACGCCCTTTGACTTGTCAACCATGGCATAAGAATACCACCTGTCTCCTTCCGGAACAACCTCAGGAAATATGTTCTCGATCCTGCTTATTTCAACCGGATTGTCAATATCGGATATATCGATTGCCACAAGATCGATATAGCTGTCGGCAAAAAGAATATTCCCGCTGATAGCCATATCCACATTTCCCATTATTTCGTAAAATGCTGTTTTTTGGGGAAAGGCAGGATCGGAGTTGTCGATGACATGGATTCCCTTACCCACCTCGTTGACAAAGAGATAATCGTCCTTGAAGTAAATCTTTCCAGGCCGGGATATTTCAATCGCATCACTCTTCGCGAAGCTGGTGCGGAATTCACTGAACGACATGTATACAGGCACGTTTGCCTCGTATGTGATCCGTTCCACGGTCTTGTCCGAGCAAGAGGACAGAAAGGCTGTCATGACCATGACCGTAAGTAATAATCTGACTGATGTTTTCATGATTGTTTTATGGATTTGAGTGGTTTTCAGTTTTAGGATTAAAAGTTTAAGGCAACAGAGGTTGCCGGTTAGTCAAACAGGTTTTCCCGTTGTACTTTGGATAAGGATATGTTCCTGTCTCCTTCTTTTTGAGCCTTGACAAAATATCCGGATGAGGTACAGAGGAAGGTGTCACTGATGTTTATCTCCCCGGATTCTGATATTTCACCGTTCCCGGTAATACTCATCAGAAACGCCTTCCGCTCAGTATCATCGGGAAAACCAACAGTTTTCCTTATTATAAACTCATCATCGGAAGCATAAATGATTTCTTCAAACCATTCGTCCGATCCTTCTCCGTATTTCCTGGTCCAGATTGTGTCTCCCGAAGATTCAGTACGAATAATGAAACCATTCATATCCCAGGGTTCTTTATTATTTCTTGTTCTGCCGATTATAATAAACCCTTTGTCGGACAGCTGATGTAAATCGTAACCCAGATCGTTGAAAGCCTGTGTATTGTAGTTTCTTTTTTCCGACCGGATACTTCCGTTTTCATTTAGTTCCCTGAGAAATACCTGGTCGCTGTTCCAGGTGCCGGTTACTGCAATGCAGTTATCGTCTGTCTGAATGGCATTTGCTCCCGAGAATACATAGTTGTGGTCCTCATTTTCCATTACTTTGGAAGAGTCTGCTGCGCCCTGTGCCCTGTGCCCTGTGCCCTGTGCTCTGCGCCCTGTTGTGCCCTGTGCCCTTTTCATAGTCTATTCCTCTTTCGGATTAATCACCTGCCCTATGAACAGCAGGGTATTTGTCGTACGCTCGCGTATGGCAAAGATGAAGGATTTGTCGATGATGAACTGGTATGGCTGGGGATCACCTGTACTAGTTGTGTTTATTCCTATCGTCGTAACCGCGGCAGCTTCCGTTCCCTCCTCATCGACCTCAACGAAAGTGTTCTGTTTCACAAAGCTGACGAATATCTGACTCTCGGATATTCCTGAAAGATCTGCCCCGAATGGGCTGAAAGCATCAACCATACCCATACTTATCAGCTGGTCATTAAGGTATTTCTCGTATGAGAATTTGAACTTTGGCATAGTTACAAGTGTTTCGCCGAACTCAGGATACGTATCGAGGTCGGAGGTAAGCTGATCCCAAACCTGGTATGTAAATGAAGGATAAAATTCACCTAAGGTTTCTTCCGGGACCATTACCACCATGGTGAAGTTGGTCTGGCCGTAAGGCATTTCAATTGCACTGAAGCCATTGCCGTAGGCAACCTTCGACCCCACCTCACCCTTCATTGTGGTGACATCGGTCGTGCTGCCTCCGTCGGGATGAAAAGGAAGCTCATCCGTCAGAGACTTGTCAAACTGGCAGCTCCAGTCGCCGTTGAAATAGAGGGCATTCATTATAAACATAACTGCATCCCCGGAGATCTCACTTAACACTTCAGGTATCTTGCCTTTGGTATTGTCGCTGGCCCACTTATTGATCGTGGTGAGGGCAGAAGAGGCAGTAAAATCAAGTCCCTCGACGGTTGCCTCGTAGTCATAGCTCATGGTGGCAAGGAACGGAGGTTTTACATTGAATCCGTTGCGGTAGAAGATCGCGTTTGCAAAAGCGAGCTGTACCTTAGGATCGATTGTGAGCAACTGACTGACAAGGCTCTGGTAGGCCTCGTTGATTTCAGAAATCGTCATCCCGGACGGATAGTTGAGTGTTCCCTGCAACTGGGAATAGGTATCACCGCCGCAGCCGTTGAGAAGCATGGTAAGGGCCGTGCTCGCGCTGAGGGGCGAAAGCATGAGATTCTTGTTTTCCGATTCAGTCACCTTCGTGAAAAGCTCTATTCCGAACTCATTGCTGCTCTGAATGGCAACAGGCGCTGCAGCAGAGAGGGTGATGCTTTTTGGTGTCAGGTTGGGTTCTTCATTGTTTTCCTTTGAACAGGAGACGGCAAGGAAAAGAATTGCCAGTCCGGACAGAATTAATGCAAGATTTTTCTTCATGTCGATATTTATAAATAAGTACTGGATTAGGTTATTCATACAAAACATATACGAATCATAATCGCGAAACGTGACAGGAAATGTGAATTTTTTTTGCGGGATCATGACGCAAGACGCATGACGCAAGACTATATTTTTCAGGGTTATTGAAAGCAACGCAAAAAACATTGAATGCGATATTATTCGGAATATTTCATGCGAATAATTTCGCAACCTGAGAACTAGATAAACTGCACTGGAGTTTTTCGCGTGATATTCCGCCCCATGCGGGGCTTAACGGGTTGTGTGGTAATGCCAAACGGGGCGATGCACCGCGCTAAATCATTGCGCCCCTGACGGGACTGTCGGAACATGACGATTTCTGCAAAACGTTTCGCTGCCTGCTCGGAACCATTTTGCCCCATACGGGGCTTTCACGGGTTGTGTGGTAATGTCAAACGGGGCGATGCACCGCGCTAAATCATTGCGCCCCTGACGGGACTTTTGGAACGTGTTGATTTCTGCAAAACAGGCGTTGCCCCGCCCTAAACCATGGCGCCCCTACGGGACTGTCTGACCCGGGTGATTGCTACAAAATGTCACGTTGCCTGCTCAGAATCATTGCCTCCCACAGGGGCTGGGGTTGTGATCCGGGCAAGATAAGGCCGTAGGCCGAATTATGATTTAGGGATGGGCGCAGCCCGTCCTTAATGGAAACCCCTGACCGCAGAGCCCCGTATGGGGCGATATTTTATCTATGGCGTTTTATCATAATTCCCGATAGCCAGATTAAATTGTCCATGCATGGGTAAAAATATCCGATAATTATACCCGTATGCGGATAATGCAACCAGCAACCAGCACCCAGCAACTTTTGCCTTAAATACAATTTATTGGTTTATTTTTACAGCAGCCAAATAAATCTGACATGAAAATATCACTTATTCAGTTTGACATACTATGGGAAGACAAGCAGGGCAATTTTGAGAGGCTTTCGGAGATGCTGGGCGGGGTGCCTGACACAACTGATCTCGTGATACTTCCAGAGATGTTCAATACCGGTTTCTCGCCGGCAGGGGATGCCCTTGCCGAAGGGCCGCGCTCACATACCTTTGAATGGATGCAGAAGACATCCCGGGAAAATAACTTCGCTATCGCGGGGAGTTATATGGTTGCTGACGCAGGGAACCTTTATAACAGGTGGGTGTTCATTTCGCCTGAAGGCGGGATGTTCATATATGACAAAAGGCATTTGTTCGCCCAGGGCGGGGTGGAGGTGAATTATACTCCCGGTTCCGTAAGGGTGGTCTTTGAGTACCTGGGGGTGAAGATTTGTCCCAACGTCTGCTACGACCTGCGCTTTCCTGTCTGGAGCAGGAACAGGAACGATTATGACCTTCTCATCAACTCGGCAAACTGGCCCGAAGCCAGGAGGGATGTCTGGCTTACCCTGCTTAAGGCAAGAGCCATTGAAAATCAATGCTTTGTTGCAGGAGCCAACCGCACGGGCATTGACGGCATGGGAATAAAATATTCCGGCGATTCAATGATGATCGGACCAAAAGGAGAAATAATAGCCTCCGGAGAGTTGTACCGCGAATGCATAATGTCGTGCGATATAAGTATTGATGAGTTAAGGGAATTCCGAACCAGATTTTCAGTGAAAGGGGATGAGGATAACTTCACAATACACCTTTAGCAAACTACTTCCTCAACGCTTCGTAGAGTATGACTACCGGCGGTTTGGCTGTTCTTCCCGTTCCGTCCTTGATGTGATTCCTGCAGCTGGTTCCGGGCGCCGCGATCTGCACTTCGCTTCCGCTGTTCCTGATCTCGGGGAATAGAACAAGTTCTCCGATCTTGTTCGACAGTTCGAAATGTTCCTTCTCGTATCCGAAGGAACCGGCCATCCCGCAGCATCCTGAAGGTATCTCCGTGACCTTGTAATTTGCAGGTATCGAAAGCATTTCGATTGAACAGGCCGACGAGGAGATTGCCTTCTGCTGACAGTGCGCGTGAAGAAGGATTTCGAGTTTCGCGTCAGTAAATGATTCCTTTTTAATCCTGCCTGCTTTGAATTCCCCGGAGATGAATTCGTCGACCATATAACAGTTCCTTGCTATTTTCAGTGCTTTTTCCTTCAATCCGGCTCCGGCAAGATCCGGATATTCATCACGGAAGCCAAGAATTGCCGATGGTTCTATGCCCACAAGAGGGGTTTCTTCATTTATGATATCCGAAAAAGCATTGATGTTGCTGATTGCTATCTTTTTTGCCTTTCTAAGTAAGCCCTTCGAAATGAATGTCCTTGCGCTGAGGTCATGCTGTGCTGTGATAACACTGTAGTTAAGAGCAGTAAGGAGCCTTACAGCGGCTATGCCGGCTTCAGTATCGTTGTAATTGGTGAATTCATCGATGAAGAGGCAGACTTTTCCTGCAGGATTTGAGGGATTAAGCGATTCAAGGTTTTTCCTCAGCCACTTTCTGAGTGTGGTCCTGAAAAGAAGCGGGATGGATCTTTCACCGGCAAATCCAATGGTCTTTTTGAGCAGTCGCGAAAACAGCTTGTTCTTCAGGAAGAAATTGTAGATTGCGGGTACCAGCGAACCCATGCGGTTAAAGGTTGTGATGTAGGCTATAAGCATTGTCCGAAGAGGGATCCCGTGTCTGTCGTACCAGTGCTGGAGGAACTCCGATTTCAGCTTGGCGATATCGACGCCCGAAGGGCATTCGGCCTTGCATCCCTTGCATTCCACGCACAGGTCAAGAATGTCATATATCTCCTTATGATCCCATGGGTCACCATCCCTGATGCTGAGGAATTCGCGCAGTATGTTTGCCCTTGCCCTGGTGCACTTGTCTTCGTCCATCGTCACCATGAAGGTCGGGCACATTGTCCCTCCGATCTTTAGCGACTTACGGCAATCGCCCGTTCCGTTGCACTTTTCAGCTGCTCTTATAATTCCGTCTGTGGATGAAAAATCATATATGGTTTCAAGCTGCGGGGTGATTGTACCGGGTTCGTACCTCAGGAAGGTGTTCATCAGGGGGGTATCGACTATTTTGCCCGGATTCAGGATGTTTTCCGGATCCCATGCTGCTTTAAGGTCTTTGAGGAGCTTGTAGTTTTCTTCGCCCAGTATAAGCGGAATAAATTCTCCCCTCAGCCTGCCGTCGCCATGTTCACCGCTGAGTGATCCCCTGTATTTCTTCACGAGTTGTGCCGTTTCGAGGCCGATGGTCCTGAAAAGTTCGACATCAGCCGGATCCTTGAGATTGAGAACAGGGCGGATATGCAGTTCCCCGGTTCCTATGTGGGCATGATATACCGAATCTTTGCCGTGCGCGGCCAGAAGCCTGGCAAAATCATCCATGTAGGCAGGAAGATCCTCCACTCTTACCGATGTGTCCTCGACAAGGGAGACGGTCCTGCCATCGCCCTTCATGTTGCCCAGAACGCCAAGGCCTGCCTTGCGGAGTTCCCATGCCTTCGACATATCGCTGCCCCTAAGCACAGGGTAGGCATAGCCGTAACCTTCAGTCCTGAGTGCGTCGATCAGCTCCGATGTGACTGATTCCACATCTTCCTTTGTGTTCCTGGCAAACTCGACCATCATAATGGCGCCCGGGTCACCTTCAATGAAGAAACGGTTGTTACGCTGGCTCAGGTTTTCCTTTGTGAGCTCAAGTATCCTGTCGTCAGTCAGTTCTACAGCAGTGGGTTTGAACTTAAGGGCAACAAGATTGGCACGGAATGCTTCCTCCCTGTGCTTGTGGTGAACGCATACAAGTGTTCTGAATGCAGGGGGAAGAGGTACCGCATTGAGCTTTATTTCAGTAGTTATTGCAAGGGTGCCTTCCGATCCGGCCAGCAGCTTGCAGAAATTGAATGGTTTACCGGAGCTGCTGTCAAAGATCACTGAATCGAGCAGCAGATCGAGGGCATAGCCGGTGTTACGCCTGGGTATCCGCGGATCGGGATATCCCTCCCTTATTGATCGCTGATTGTCAGGATTGCCCAGCATATCCCTGATATGCCTGTATATTCTGCCTTCCAGATCGTTGCGGGAACATTTTGTTTCAAAGGCATCCTTGTCTGCGGGACCGAAGGTGACCTCGCTTCCGTCGCTCAGGAGAGCCTTTATTTCCAGTGTGTGATCCCTCGTGGAACCATAGACAAGAGAGTGGGAGCCGCATGAATTATTTCCAAGCATTCCTCCCATGTTGCATCTGCTGGAAGTTGATGTTTCCGGTCCGAAAAACAGCCCGAAGGGTTTCAGGTACATATTGAGTTCGTCGAGGACTACTCCGGGCTCAACCCTTACCCAGTGTTCCTCACGGTTCACCTCGAGGATCCTGTTCATATGCCTTGAGATATCCACAATTATCCCGGAACTCACAACCTGTCCTGCCAGCGACGTTCCGGCCGCCCGCAGCGTGACCCCGATTTTCTCCTGAGATGCAAAACAGAGAATTTTCTTTATGTCAGACGCATTAAGCGGCCAGGCCACTGCTACCGGCTCTTCCCTGTAGTCCGATGCATCGGTGGCATAAATTACCCTGCTTACTTTGTCGTATTTGAGATCGCCCTCAAGAGACGCTCTTAGCGAATTAAATTTTTCAACCGGAAACTCCATGTAAATTACATTTTTGATCCGCAAATTTAAAAAATGATTTTATTTCTAACCTGAAACGGGTTGCTTACTTAATGTTTTTTTTCAGTTGAAAACCATTCTGAAAATAATCATCTGACTCACTTGGTAAGCAGGGATTTTTTTTTCTACTTTTAGAGCATTATGTGTTAAATTTTAACTCACTGATATACAATGGAACTAATTGATCAAATCAAACTGAACGCTAAAAAATTCAAAAAACGCATAGTTCTGCCTGAAGGATATGAGGAGAGGAACCTGAAAGCTGCCGATACAGCCATAGCCGAGGGACTTGCACAGATAATACTTATTGGCGATCCTAAGGATATTGCATCCAAAGCTGAACAGTTCGGCTTAAAGAATCTCAACAGGGCTGTGATAGTCGATCCAATATCTCACGACAAGAAAGAACACTACATCGATATGATGGTCGAGTTAAGGAAGAGCAAGGGCCTTACCAGGGAAGAAGCCGCGAAACTTATTGAGGATCCGCTGTATCTGGGCATCCTGATGATCAAGAACGGTGATGCTGACGGAGAGGTGTCGGGAGCGGATCATGCCACAGGCGATGTGTTACGTCCAGCCTTTCAGTATGTCAAGACCGCCCCGGGTATTTCAGTAGTCTCAGGTGCATTTATTATGATACTTCAGGACAAGAGTTTCGGGGAAAACGGGGTCATCGTATTTGCAGATGGTGCAGTGCATCCCGACCCGACCGACAGGGAACTGGCAGAGATAGCAGTGGCGGCAGGACAAACAGCAAGGACAATATGCGGATTCGAGCCTAAGATTGCATTGCTGAGCTTCTCCACAAAAGGAAGCGCCAGACATGAGATGGTGGACAAGGTTGTAAGTGCAACTAAAATTGCAAAGGAAATGGCTCCGGATATGATGATTGACGGCGAGCTTCAGGGTGATGCGGCTCTGGTTGCCGCCATAGGGCAGAAAAAGGCCCCCGGAAGCCAGATTGCAGGGCAGGCCAATGTTCTGGTCTTCCCCGATCTGAATTGCGGGAATATTGCCTATAAGCTCGTCCAGCGTCTCGCGAAAGCGGAAGCTATAGGCCCTGTCTTGCAGGGAATGGCTGCGCCTATCAACGATCTTTCGAGAGGTTGTTCTGTAAGCGATATAGTAAGCATGATAGCAATTACTGCAAATCAGGCTGCCGCAAAGAAATAGTACTATTTAATTATAATCTTTAATGACATTAAAATGATTGTTCTTGTTCTGAATTGCGGCAGTTCCTCGATCAAATATAAGCTGTTTGAGATGGCGGAAACGACCCGGTTGCTTGCAAAAGGTCTTGTTGAGCGTATTGGATTGAACGACAGTATTCTGACTCATAAACCAACCGGCGGGGAACCCTACAGGGTAATAAGTGATATTCCCGATCACACTCTGGGAATTAATATGGTGATGTCGGCGCTGACCGATCCCAGACACGGAGTCATAAAGGATATTTTAGAAATAAAGGCAGTGGGTCACCGCGTTGTGAACGGCGGAGAGAGCTACAAGGAAAGCGTTCTTATCGACAATGATGTTAAAAAGCAGGTTGAGATCAATATTGAACTTGCACCGCTTCACAACCCGGCCAATCTCAGGGGAATTCTGTCGGTAGAGAAACTTATTCCGGGAGTACCTCAGGTCGCGGTTTTCGACACCTCGTTCCATCAGACAATGCCCGATTATGCATTCATGTATGCACTCCCCTACGAGTATTATGAAAAATACAAGATAAGAAAATACGGGTACCACGGAACAAGCCATAAATTCGTGGCATCAAAAGCCGCAGGATTGCTTGGCAAGGATGTTAAAAAGCTGAAGGTCATTACATGCCATCTGGGCAACGGGGCTTCAATTACAGCAATTCAGAACGGAAGGTCGATTGATACTTCGATGGGATTCACACCTGTCGACGGGCTCATTATGGGTACCAGGACGGGTGAGATCGATGCCGGAGTGCTGATTTATATTGCCGACAAGGAACATCTGAATATGACCGGAGTAAACAATCTTATAAACAAGAAAAGCGGAGTTGCAGGAATATCGGGCCTTTCGTCCGATATGCGCGACCTGGAGCTGGCTGCTGCCGAAGGAAATGAAAAGGCTCTCCTCGCCCTCAATATGTATGCCTACAAGGTCAAGAAGTTCATTGGCTCCTATTATGCTGTCCTCAACGGACTCGACCTGCTTGTTTTTACGGGAGGTGTGGGAGAGAATGATCATAAAATGAGGGCAATGATCTGTTCCGATATGGAAGCACTGGGTATAGATTTTGATCGCCAGGCTAATGACGGAGTCAAGGGCAAGGACAAAATTATCTCGAAGGAGGGATCAAAGGCTACCGTGATGACAGTCACCACCGATGAGGAGCTGATGATAGCCATGGATACCAAGTATATAGTGGAGCACCATACCGTGTAATAACTAACATAAAACGACGATTTTATGGTTCTAAGAAGCATGTCCGACCTGAAGGGTATCGTGGCAGGAAAACCGGTCAGGAAACTGGTTCTTGCAGTTGCCCAGGATCAACATTCCCTCGGAGCGGTTCTGAGGGCCTGGAAGGATGGAATCATCGAGCCGGTTTTCATCGGCGACAGCGATGGAATAAGAGGTATCTGTTCCGAATTCGGATATGATATCTCAGATCTCACCATCGTTAATGAACCCGAAATCGACAAGGCAGTCGAACAATCGGTCAGGATGCTGAGCGGGAGGCAGGCCGACATTCTGATGAAAGGCAAGGTCGGCACATCAACCCTTCTGAAAGCTGTCCTTAACAAGGAATGGGGCCTCAGAACAGGAAGCCTGCTTTCACATATCGCCCTTTTCGAGGTGGGAACCTACCATAAGCTCATCGGTGTAACAGATGTGGCAATGAACATAGCTCCCAATCTCAAGGATAAGATCTCGATAGTGAACAATTCAGTTTCTTTCCTGAACCGTCTGGGATATGTTATGCCTAAAGTGGCAGTGCTGGGAGCCGTTGAGATGGTTAATGAGAACATGGAAGCGACACTTCATGCCGCTCTTCTGTCGAAGATGAACCAGCGGGAACAGATCCGGAACTGCATTATTGACGGTCCGCTTGCCTTTGATAACGCGGTGAGCCTCGAGAGCGCTCAGCATAAGGGAATAAAGAGTGAAGTGGCCGGAGATACTGATCTCCTGCTTATGCCCGACATCGAAGTGGGTAATGTTCTCTATAAGTCCCTGGTATTCTTTGCTCAGGCTAAGGTTGCATCAATGATCCTGGGCGCCAAGGTACCGATAGTGTTAACATCAAGATCAGATTCGGAACAGGCTAAGTACGACAGCATACTGCTTGCTGCTGCATCAACCAAATAGTTGTGTCATGATCCGCACGCTGGACCAGATGGTTGAAAGGGTGCTTTCGTTTCACCGCAAGCAGCGGATCGCTGTAGCCTGGGCCCAGGATGCCAATACGATAGGAGCAATCCACAAAGCTTCAAATTACGGACTTATAGATGCCATACTTATAGGTCAGACAGCGGAGATTATAAATATATGCAGAAAGGCAGGTATTGATTCTTCTCTTTTTTCAATAGTTGAATCATCCAGTGAATCGGAAGCTGCCATTCAGGCTATCAGAATGACCCGCTCCGGTGATGCTGATATCGCTATGAAAGGACTTGTCGGGACCGATAAATTCCTTAAGGCCGTTATGGATAAAAAAGACGGAGTTATGATTCCCGGAGCTGTCCTTAGTTACGTCTGTGCAATCCAGATTCCTGCTTATCATAAATTATTATTTATCAGCGATACAGCAGTCATACCTGTACCATCGCTTGAGCAGAAGGTCGCCATGGCAAAATATGCCATTGAAATGGCCGGGAGGTTCGGCATCGCAAAACCCAGGATAGCCCTTGTTTCGGCAACGGAAAAGCCCAGTCGTCACTTTGTCAGCAGCCACGATTACAGTCTGATGATCAGAATGGCAGGGGAGGGTTTGTTACCTGATTGCATAATGGACGGCCCGCTCGATATTTTTCTTGCATGCGATAAGAAAAGTGTTGAGATCAAGGGAGTGGATACTCCGGTCGGAGGTGATGCAGACATACTGCTTTTCCCGTCACTTGAATCCTCAAATCCATTTTACAAAGGGCTTATGCTTTTTGCCGGAGGTGAACTGGCAGGACTGATCCGCGGAACGGAAAAACCTGTTATTGTAATGTCGAGGAGCGAAAGCGAGATGTCGAAATTCTACTGTATCGCGCTTGCCTGTCTGATGGCCTGACAACAGGTTTCATGACTGAGTAATATCAAATCATAACTTTATGTCCGGGAGGCTAATATTGGCAATCAACCCAGGTTCAACTTCAACTAAGTTTGCACTGTTCGAAGAGGATTATATTTTATTTGAAAAAACACTGAGGCATTCGCCGGAAGACCTTGCCGGCTTCCTGAGGATAGCCGATCAGTTCCATTACAGAAAGGACCTGATAATGGAGGAGCTGACCGCCAGAAATGTCAATCTGAATTCGATTTCTGCCGTCGTAGGAAGGGGAGGAGTTGTAAAACCAATTGAATCAGGGATATACGAGGTAAATCAGAAACTCATTGACGATCTGGTTGAAGCGGCAAGGGGAGAACATGCAAGCAACCTGGGCGGGCTGATTGCTTCAGACATCGCTTCTCATCTCCCGGGAGCCAAAGCATTCATTGTGGATCCCGTTGTGGTTGATGAGCTTCTTCCGGTTGCAAGGATCTCAGGTCATCCGGAGATAGAACGCGTATCCATCTTCCATGCACTGAACCAGAAAGCTGTTTCACGTTTATATGCCTCCTCTGCAGGCCGGAGTTATGAAGATCTGAATCTTGTGGTGGCACACATGGGTGGCGGTATAAGTGTGGGAGCCCATAGAAAAGGGAAGGTGGTGGACGTAAATAATGCCCTCCATGGCGACGGACCTTTCTCACCCGAGCGCTCTGGCGGTTTGCCTGCACGTCAGCTGATCGACCTTTGCTTCAGCGGAAAATATTCGTACGATGAACTGAAACAGATGATTACAGGAAAGGGAGGAATGCTGGCATACCTTGGAACCAACAATTTCAGACTGGCTTGTGAAATGGCTGAGGGTGGTAATGAAAAGGCAATTCTTATTACGGAGGCCCTTGCTTACCAGATTGCAAGGGAAATAGGTGCCATGGCAGCAGTGCTCGACGGTAAGGTGGATGCAATCATCCTTACCGGCGGACTCGCGTATCAGGAGTCACATGTAGAAAGGATCCGGAGCAAGGTGGGATTCATAGCCAAAGTGGTGGTTTTTCCGGGTGAAGATGAGATAAGGGCTTTGGCTTTCAACGGATTGCTGGCGTTGGATGGGAAGATTGGGATTTCTGAATACTAAGGGTTGGTTACTGCAACGGGAAGTACCTTGCCGTTGAAGAATTTGTGGCCTTTGGAGGCAAACCAGACAATGAAACCGGCCATTTCTTCAGTACTCATCTGAGCATTAAAACCGGGAAAAGCGTTTTCAAACATTTCCGTCTGTACTGATCCCAGTGCAAGGCAGTTGACACTTATTCCCGGCTCGCTGAATTCGCCTGCCAGGCATTCGCTCAGGCAGGAGAGAGCTGCTTTTGAGGCACTGTAAACCGAGAGACCCCTGTATTTAGAGCTTCCCTGGAATCCTCCCATACTTGAGATGTTAACAATGTGCGATCCGGACGGCATCAGGGGAGCTGCAAGCTTTATTAAAGCTGCCGGTCCGAAGAAGTTGGTTTCCATCATCCTTCTGGAGTCCTCTTCAGGAAGTTCAAGGAAATCTCCTTTTGCAAGGTATCCAGCCATGTTTATAAGGATGTCGACCTTGCTGAAACGATTGTAAATCTGATGCTTCAAAACTTCAATTTCCCCTGACATATTTGAAATGTCAGCCTGGATTACTGACAAATTCCCATGAGGGCATTCAAGCTGAAGTTTTCTGAGCCTTTGCTCATTCCTTCCGGTAACAATAATCTGGTTATCCCTGTCAGCAGCAAAAAGCAGGGCAACTTCCCTGCCTATTCCCCCGGAACCTCCGTTTACAATGATATTCATATCCTGTGGTTAGTGAATTGGATTTTTTCGTTAATTTGTCAGCCTTTAGTGTAAAGTTACAAAATAGTTTTATGATACCTGGCTCCATTGGAAGATATAAGTCATTCAGACAGACAAGCCTTGCGCTTTTGCTGTTTTTATTTGTGTCAGTTTCATGGGTTCCTGCTGCAGGACAGACGACAAGGCCTGAAGTCCCTCCGCTCAAGGACAGGCTGTTTTACGGAGGGAATCTGAACCTGCAGTTCGGCACTTATACCGATATCCAGGTTTCGCCGGTAATAGGTTTATGGGTTCTGCCGCGTGTGGGTATTGCCATAGGTCCTGATTTTCAATATTATAAACTATCCTCAATCAGCACGTTCATTTACGGGGGAAAAACTTATCTGGAGTATCTGTTTCTGCAGGACTTCGACAATGTGATTCCTCTTGGAATGCATGTCGGATTATTCCTTCACGCCGAATATGACTTGCTAAGCCTTGAGTCGTCGTTTTTCAAGGATCCGCCATATGATTCGGACAGATTCCTTGCCGGAACCGTGCTTGCAGGAGGAGGTATCAGACAACAACTCGGTGAACGGTCGTCGTTGAACATGTCATTCCTTTGGACTTTGAACAGCGATGCTTACGGAATTTACGGAAATCCCGAGATCCGGGTTTCGTTTATGTTCTGAGATTGTCAGATATTCAGCTTTTCTCCCTCTGACTTTGCAATGATAGCGGCACCGCAGGTGTCACCGTAAACATTGAGTGTGGTCCGGAACATGTCCAGGATACGGTCAACTGCGAGCAGCAGACCGATGCCTTCCAACGGCAGTCCCACTGCTTTCAGAACTACAGCCATCATCACCAGTCCTGCCATGGGAATGCCTGCTGAACCAATAGCGGCCAGAAGCGATGTGAATACCACGATCATCTGTTGACCGAAACTAAGGTCAATGCCGTAGGCCTGGGCGATAAAGATCACAGCCACGCATTCATAAAGAGCGGTGCCGTTCATGTTAATTGTGGCACCAAGGGGAAGGGTGAAGCTGGCTATCTTGTTCGAAACCCCGTCGTTGTTTTCAACTGCTTCCATCGACAGCGGAAGGGTTGCATTGGAAGAGGATGTTGAAAATGCCGTCAGTATAGGCGTGGCCATATTGCGAAAGTGCTTCAGGGGATTGACTTTTCCAATAAACTTCATTGCCAGGGAAAGCGTAACGAAAAAATGGAAGAATATTCCTGCCAGTACGGTCACCATGTATAGTCCCAGCCTGGCGATTATTTCATCAATGCCGTTTCCGTTTATCACCTGCTGGGCAATTACTTTGGCGGTGATGCTGAAAATACCAAATGGAGCGAACCTGATGATCAGCATTGTAATCTTCATAATCACATCAAGGATCCCGTTCAGGACGTCTGACAAAAGCTTTTGTGGTTTTTCAGCGATTTTGGTAAGGAAAAAACCAGACAGTATCGAGAAGAAAATGATTGAAAGCATCTGTCCCTGTGCCAGCGCTTCAAATATGTTGGTAGGAATGATCTTAATCAGGGTCTGGCTAAAGCTGTCGGATGCGGCTGCAATTCCCTCGACAGGCTCTATAAAACCAAGATCGGCGCCTACGCCTGGCTTAACTGAGTTAACCAGGAGCAAGCCTGTAAAGATTGCAACAAGAGATGAGAGTATGTAAAATCCCAGAGTCTTTGCACCAAGCCTTCCCAGATTGCCGCTGCTGCCCACGCTGGCCACTCCAGTTGTGATGGAACAGAAGATCAGCGGGACTATTATCATATTCAGCGCCCGCAAAAAAAGTTCTCCGATCCAGTTAGAGTATCTAGTGAAATCTGAAAAGTAATAGCCGAATAATCCGCCTGCGAGAAGCATTATCAATATCTGGAAATGGAGCGGCAGGGACAGGCGGAATCTTGAATTGGCCATTAAAGAATGATTTACGGTCTAAAGGAAAAAAAACTTTGCGATAAATCCACATCCGGATGAACAGATTTTGAATTTTCTTAACTCTTCCACAATCGAATATTTGAAATCTGACGGACAGTGGTGAGAAAATAGACAATTTCTGAATGGTAGTTGTTCTCCAGATTTCAATGATCCAATTTCACCCGACTCTAATAATGGGGAAATCAGCAGGATTACATATGTAAACACAAATTTTATTTCATGTATTTACATCAGTAATTACGAAATAACAATGCAGGTTAATACAAATGTAATTTTCAGTTCATCAGGATGTTTATTAATCATAAAATATTATAAATCAGTCTATATATGAGATTAAACCAATGCATTGATTCGGATAACTGAGCCATTGGACTGCAAAATAGTTTAGATATTCTTGGATATATGGTTTAAAATATTAATTACCATAGATATATCTATCTAAACTATAGTAATAATATAATGCTTTAATCCGTAATTTCAATCACTATCTGTATTCAGGACAAAGGAGGCATTAAGAGTAAGATTACAGGATTACAAATGTAACTTATATTTAGTTATGAATGTAATTCGGGGATTAATTACATTTGTAACACAGATTATTTTGATATGAAACCCACATGTATCAAATACACAAACACGTATGTATATAATTTTCAAACATGTGGGTTCCATCAGACCTTTAAAATCAAAATTATATACTGATGAAAGACAGGATACTGGAGTTCTTAAGAAGAGAAAATAAGACATCGGCGCAAATGGCTGAGGATATTCAGGTTCAGCCATCCGGCATATCCCATATATTATCAGGAAGAAACAAACCAAGCCTGGATTTCATTCTTAAAATGCTGGAGAAATATCCTTTTCTGTCGACCGAATGGCTGCTGTTTGGTAAAGGTTCCATGTACAGGGAGCCGACCATGGGCGATCTTTTCGCAGGTATGGATCTGGATCAGAAGCCGGTGAAACAAGAATCTGCCCCTGAGACCCGGGGGTTGCCTGAATCTGCCTCCCATGCACCTGAGTATACAGGGGAAGAAATGACTGAGGAAAGAACCTTATCTGAAAAGAGAGTCGTAAGGATAGTATGGTTCTACAATGACAGCACCTTTGAGGAATTTTTTCCGGTGAAACTTTGACCTTTCTTTTCATGAACCATGGCAATGGTTATCTTTGCTGAAAAGACCCTGCTGATGGCAAAGAGAGTTGAATATTTCACGGTAAGTGATAACCGCAGCCTTAATAACGACCTGTTCATTCTTGTACTTACAGGCAATAATAAACTGCCGGAGCTGAAACCGGGCCAGTTTGTACAGGTGAAAGTTGAAGGTAGCGCTGAGACATTCCTGCGCCGCCCGATTTCTATTCATGATGTTGATTACGGCAGCAACTCAATAATGATGCTTGTCCAGGTTGCCGGAAACGGAACAGAGCGTCTTTCACGTCTTGAAAAGGGAGAAAATCTGAATATTGTTTACCCTCTGGGTAATTCATTCACTATCCCGGACAAGGAGAAAAGTGTCCTTCTTGCCGGCGGCGGATGCGGGGTTGCGCCTCTGCTCTTCCTTGGAAAGTATATGAAATCGATGGGTCTGAAACCTGAGATTCTCCTTGGATTCAGGGACTCAGACCGGGTAATCGAGTATGAGGAATATGAAAGTATTGGTCCTGTTTACCTCACCACCGAGGATGGTTCCAGGGGAGAAAAGGGTTATCTGACTGATCATTCCATTCTGAAGCAACGTAATTTTGACCATATATGCTGCTGCGGTCCGGAGCCCATGATGAAAGCCGTTGCAGGCTACAGCAGGCGGAACGACATTAATTGCGAGGTTTCTCTCGAACGTCTGATGGCATGCGGTTTTGGTGTATGCCTTTGCTGTGTGGTTGACACTGTGAAAGGAAATCTTTGCACCTGTACCGACGGACCTGTCTTTAACACAAAGGATTTGAAATGGTAAAACTGGATGTTGCGATCGGCGCACTTAAGCTTAAAAATCCCGTGATGAGTGCATCCGGCACCTTCGGGTACGGATCGGAATTTGATGACTTCATCGATGTTTCGCGTCTGGGAGGAATAATCCTGAAAGGGACCACTCTCGAACCACGGGAGGGCAATCCCTATCCGAGAATGGCTGAAACACCCTCCGGAATGCTTAATGCGGTTGGCCTTCAGAATAAAGGAATCAATTACTTCGAAAGCCTTATATATCCTGTGGTTTCCGCCTACAATACAAACGTGATCATGAATGTGAATGGAGGCAGCATTGATGACTATATTGCTCTGGCAGAAAGGATTGACGGGCTCGATAAGATTCCTGCCATTGAATTGAATATTTCGTGTCCGAACGTGAAGAAAGGCGGGATGATTTTCGGAACCAATCCATCATCGGCAAGGGAGGTTATCAGAGCAGTACGGGCAGTTTACTCAAGAGTCCTGATAGTAAAGCTGTCTCCCAATGTCACGAGCATTGTCGATTTTGCCAGGATTTCAGAGGAGGAGGGAGCCGATGCAATTTCACTGATAAACACCCTTCTTGGCATGTCAATCGACACAAAAGCCATGAAGCCTTCTCTTTCGACTGTAACTGGGGGCTTATCCGGACCGGCGGTCAGACCCGTGGCTCTGAGAATGGTATGGCAAGCGGCCAAGGCTGTAAAAATTCCGGTAATCGGAATTGGCGGAATAATGTCAGCGAATGATGCACTTCAATTTCTCCTTGCAGGAGCCTCTGCAATCCAGGTCGGAACCGCTTCCTTCATCGATCCGGAGTCAACAATAAAAATCATTGATGGCATTCAGAAATTCCTGGAAGACAAGGGATTCGGAAATGTCAGTGAAATAATCGGATGGATCAACAGATAGTCTGAATACCCTCAATATTATCAGATATGATCCTTGTTTCCTGAATTCTGCCGGCTTTTCAATTAAAAGAATCTAAATTTCTTGCGGGGATTTTACTTAATATCTTTAAATTTGTAACTAACAAAAAAGAATACTACCGTTTCTTTAACCTAAATCTTCAATAATGACTGAAAATGTTCAAATTGATAATCTGGATAAGAAGATCCTGGATATCATCACAAAAAACGCCAGGGTTCCTTATCTCGAAGTTGCAAGGGAGTGCAATGTTTCGGGCGCTGCCATTCACCAGCGTGTTCAGAGGCTTATTAAAACCGGCGTTATAAAGGGCTCGGAATTCAAAGTCGATCCGGCGCTCGTTGGTTTCAAGACCTGCGCGTACATTGGCGTGTTTCTTGACCACCCCGGTCACTATCGCGACATAATAGAGGAATTCAAGGAAATTCCGGAAATCATTGAGTGTCATTACACTACTGGTAACTATTCTCTTTTCATCAAGGTGTATACCCGCGATAACGAACATCTTCGCAATATTCTTACCGACAAAATTCAGAATATAGCGGGGATAGTGAGAACAGAAACTCTTATTTCACTTGAGGAGTCGATCAACCGGCAGATTCCAGTTCTCTCAAGATAGACTTCTTTTCATCCAGAGATTGTTTAGTTTTTTTACCGATGAAAGGAAAAATCCTTTTCACAAGTCCCTTATTTCTGCTCATCCTTTTGATTTTTACAGGCTGTGGCAGCCGCCTATCATGCAGATATATACATCACCATGATCCGCAACCGGGTCGGCCAGACTGGTGACGATGAGTTTTATGAGGCATGCGACCGTCACGGGATAATGATATGGCAGGCCTAATGACTATTACTTCGATCCCACGGACGCGTATTTCGGATGATGAATGGCTGATCACTACAACACTTATCAATCCGACAGATACACCTGCCCTGATGGTCAGACTTAAAGTGGTCGGGAAGGAAAGCGGCAAGCGCATACTGCCGGTCTTCTTCAGTGACAACTATGTATCACTGATGCCGGGCGAAAAGAAGTTGATAACCATGAAGTTCAGAGATTCCGATACAAGAGGGGAAAAACCGGATATTGAGATATCGGGATTCAACCTGTAAACAAAAAACCCGGATTCTCTCCGGGTTTTTTGTGATCTAGCTGGGGCTCGAACCCAGGACCCCATCCTTAAAAGGGATGTGCTCTACCA
>JBAQCK010000159.1:0-1505 GCA_049294075.1 Bacteroidales bacterium
ATCAACCTAATGTCAGAATAATACGACTTTTTCACCAAACCCTATGTATTTGAAAACTACTTCTGGCAGTATGAAGACCTGAACAACGACGGGACATCCGAAAAGATTATTGCATTCGATAATGACAATTCCACCGGGGTGACCATAACAGAGGGCAGCAGGATAATAAACCAGTGGAACATCAACGGCACCTTTGGATTTTCAAAAAAGACAACTCTCTTTATTCCTGCCGACTGCAACGGTGACTGACTGAAGGAAGTATATCTTTTTTCCCTGGCCGGGGATTCAATTCTTTTGCATTCCATTCCTGATCCGGAGGAGACTGAAGCAGCTATCCGTGACAGACTGATAGACCGGACAGGTCCGGGGATGAGAACTCCCGATCCCTTTATTATCCCGGCCGAAGCAGAGGACCTAGACGGAGAGGAGGAGATTTTTGTCTCCAGCGTTGAGGAGGACAGGCTGATTGTCTACAGGTCCGGAATGAGTCAGCCAGCTGATGAGGAGCTGACATTGAATTCCGGCAGCGTGACGCTGTTTGCCGAGAACTCCGTAAAACATGGCCTGTCGGGGCTTAAGAAGGGGGGGCGCCTTGAGATAAGAATTTACGGCGAGGACGATGTACTGACGATCGAAATCATGGACAATGGCATTGGCAGGGCCAGGGCGGCAGAGGAGTCACGCACATCAACCGGGAAAGGATTGAAACTTATGAACGAGCTCTTCGACCTTTACAGAAAATATTACGATGACAAGATCAGCACCCAGATCACTGACCTGAATGACAGTGACAATAAACCATGCAGAACCCTTGTCAGAATTTCCATTCAGTACAGGAATGATAATGTCCTGACAGACTGAAACAAAATAACCCGGGATTATCTCCAGGGCTATTCTCTCCTGCTTTCGCGAAATTGTTCTGCATCGCTCCTTCTCTGCCCTGAGCTCCGCGCTCTGAGCTATTTGTAGCCCCACCGGGAATCGAACCCGGTAATTTCATTTATCTTTATCTAATTATTAACAGCTAATATACAATTTGTTACATCAAATAGCATTAAAAAATTACCGCACCTCTGACCGCACCTGACAAATTACTTATTCCCTTCATGGCACACATCGAACTGCCATGATAGACATCTCGGCAAATTTTAAACTTAAGGAGCCAGGCGCCTCTTACCTCACCCTCATCTTCCTCAAATCCTATTTTAACAAACAGCGCTTTACATATTCTACCGGGAGGAGAATCCACGCTCAATACTGGGATGCAGGATCCCGGAAACCTATTACATCCCGTCTTGAACAATTGAAAAAAGAGACGAAAACAAATCCGGAAGCTGATTTAAAACATGAGATCAAAACACTTGAGGACCTAACTAAACAGGGGATAAGGAAGAATCCCAACTTCTTAATCGAAATGAAAAACATTATCACCGACCCCAATAGGCATTGCTACTGTTTTCTCAAAGGTTTTAAAGCTGTACCCCATGCTATTACCTGGTCTATCA
>JBAQCK010000160.1:0-20162 GCA_049294075.1 Bacteroidales bacterium
AGAGATGGGACGGAAATCAAGCCCTCAAGGCTGGAGAACATATACTACCTGACTATCCAGCATACGTTCATGTTTCCCAAATGATTATTCTGGACCAAACTGAGCCAACATTCTGGAGCAAAGTGAGCCACCCCCGATAGCGGATTTGTAACACACGGTAAATTGATGACAAATAAACTTAATGTGGCCAATAAAACACTAACGATGTTAAAAATCAGACGCATATTGCAGCCAGGGCTACGAATAGGAAATTTTAACATTTTTCATTCTGAAATATCATGATCAAACTTATGTCCTTTGCTGACGTTATATGTATCTGGTATTTAAACATATGTATATGAATATTGAGGATTTCGAAGAGCTTGAGGCTGATAAGGTGAAAGACCTGATGGGATCCCTCATGAACATAGTGGATGACCCCACTGTCAGCATCGGAATTAAAGTCTATGGCACCGATGAACGCTGTAAAGTCCTTAAAGAGTCAACGATATTGATATAATCCCTGTTCCGGAAACCGTTTAGCGCTGATAATTACATCCTCACGGCTTTGTGTTTGCTGACAAAGTCCGGATCGATATTAACTCCCATACCGGGCCCCGTTGGTACTTTAATCTTCCCGTCAACAACTTTCAATGACGATGTAGGACATTCGAATTTTACATTTGTGTCAAGACCCTTGAATTCATGATGCGCTCCTGCATTTGGAACTACTGATACCAGAATATAATCATAAAGAAATCCGAGACCCCCTCCTGACATATGAGGGATTATGGTTTTTCCGAAGGCATCTGCCATAAGCGCTACTTTCATCGCCCTGATCATACCGCCGAAGTAATAAATGTCGGGCTGGACAATATCAAGCCCGTCGTTGGCAAGCGACCAGCGGAAATGAACAAAACTCTGATCCTGTTCGCCGTTTGCCACAGGTATGGTGAGCGCATCTGCCACTTCCTTGATTTCTTCAAAATGATCGTACATCACAGGCTCTTCGAAATAACTGTACCTGTACTCTTCAAGAAGCCTTCCGACCCTTATTGCTTCACTGACATTATAATAACCGTTGGAGTCAGCATAGAGAAACATATTGTCTCCATATGTCTTGCGAAGAAGAGGGATAAGCTTCTCCGTCTTTCCCGGCACTCCACCGTAATGTATATCCTTTGTCCCGGCAAACTGGTATCCGACCTTAACTTTCAGGGCATGCGTATCATATTCCGCAACTGCCTTCCTGATAAGGTCAAGATGTTCTTCCAGCGGCTTTTCACGGAATTCAGTCGCGACATAAATGCCAACTTCCGGATTATGGAGTTCTCCGATTAACATTCCTGCCGGCTTGTTGGCAA
This sequence comes from Bacteroidales bacterium, assembly GCA_049294075.1. Classification (GTDB taxonomy): domain Bacteria; phylum Bacteroidota; class Bacteroidia; order Bacteroidales; family VadinHA17; genus LD21. Next base: position 1,344 of record JBAQCK010000160.1, read on the forward strand.
TCCGTCCAAGCATATCCAGAATTGCAAATTCAATGGTTGCGAGAGGCAGCCCGAGGGCAATACCGTTAAGTCTGAAATTGAAATTATATATGTACACCTTCTCCAGGATAAGATCCAGTTCGCGTGCATCCTGGCCTATAAAAAATGGCTGAAGGTTTTTCACGAATATCGGGAAAAGTGTGGAAAGATTGCTGTGTCCGACTGAGATGCCTTCAGCCCCGTCTTTTGAACGTACGGTGCATAGAAAGCTGCCTTCGTACCTGAGAAGCTCAAGCGATTCTATAATTACAGGACTTTTAAACAGCTCCTTCTTAAGTACAGGTTGTCCGATTATCTTATCAAGGATGTTATATCTTGACTTCAGGTCTTCGGGGTACCTGAAGTTTCCTTTTCCGCTATTAATTGATTCAAGTGGGAAAGCTGCTGTGGCAAGACTTCCGGCGACGGCCTTTGATATAAACTTCCGGCGGTTGGTTTTCATATTATAAAATCATGGTTTTATTTGCAATAATACTCATTATTGATAATGTAATACACTCACTTGTGCTGATTCCTGCCATAGATTTAATTATGAAACCCGCATGTATCAAATACACAAACACGTATGTATATAATTTTCAACCGGGCTCGCGAGCTCGACGAAGTCAAACATGTGCAGTTCTCCCGCATAGGCGGGAACCTTTAAAATAAATTATATATACGGATGAAATTTGATAATAATCAGGCGGCACGGATTTTCCCCCTTAAATGAACTTTAATCCCGATTCAGAGTCAGTGATACAAGCTGCTATCTGGATCTGAGCATATGGTATAAGAAGTTTCTTCAGGCTTTAGCATGTATATCTCTCATCATCAATAATGACAGCGCGGATAATTTGCATTACCTGTAACTTATTGGATTCCCTCGGAAATTCCTGCTACCGTAAGAGTTACATGGCTTGTAATGGTAATATCCCTGATCAGAATTACATCGTAGCGGACAGGCTGGATTCCGATGCGAATATTATCTGGAATACCAGCATTGCCTTGATCCCGGAATTGGAGGGGATCATATGATAAAACCTACAAGTGATGGAGGATTCATTGTACCGGGAGCCAAAGGCTGCGTGCGGATTGATGACGCTCCTGAAAGCGGTCTCTGTATATTCAAGACTGATCCGGATGGTAACTATGAGTACTGATCCGATATTCAACTAACTTTATGGGATGATTCAGACTAAGGCAGTAACCTTTAAATCCATCCTTATGAAACCATTCTTTACCCTCCGGATCCTTCGCGTGATGCTGTTGGCAACCCTCGTCGGAACACTTATTTCCTGCTCAGGAAAGGAAATATCCCACTCTGTCATCCTGCTCGATAAGGAATGGATGATCCAATCCTCGGCGAAAGCCGGAATGACCGGAGAAGAACTGTCCGGATCAGTGGAAGGTCCCGACGGATGGTTCCCGGCTGAAGTGCCTTCAACTGTTTTCGGATCGCTGGTCAAAAACGGCGCTTACGGGGACGTTTTCTTCGGTAAAAACCTCGAAAGTGTTGATCCCGCTGAGTTTCAGGGACCCTGGTGGTACAGACGGAGCTTCAGAACAGGATCCAATCCTGCATCCACCCATATCCTTGAATTCGACGGAATCATCTTCCGTGCAAATATCTGGCTGAACGGAGTCCGGATTGCATCGGCCGACACTCTCAGGGGGGCATTCCGACAGTTTTCAATCAATGTAACCGGACTTGTCAGAAACGATTCTGAGAATATTCTTGCCGTCGAGGTATTTCCTCCGGTGGCAGGCGACCTGACTGTTGGATTTGTCGACTGGAATCCCGAAGCGCCCGACCGCGGCATGGGAATATGGCGCGAGGTAAGACTCCGCTCTTCAGGGGACGTTTCCCTCAGATATCCCTTCGTCGTTTCAAAACTCGATACAGCTTCCCTGAGCCATGCGGATCTTACGGTTACCTGCGAAGCAACAAACAACAGTAATGCAACAGCTTCGGGAACGGTTAATGTTACAATCGGAGATGAGATCAGTCTGATACAAAAAGTAAGGTTTTCTCCCGGTGAAAAAAAACTTGTCACATTCACTCCTGAGGATTACCCGGAATTACGGATTGAAAATCCAAGGGTCTGGTGGACCCACGATCTGGGTAAACCCGAACTGTATGACATGAAAGTTGAATTTGTCACCGCCGGCGGAGTGAGCGATAAGGCCGATACGAGGTTCGGTATACGCGATATTTCAGATTATACTTACAGGAAATACGGCAGGGAACACAAGGGATTTATCCTGAATGGAAAGAAGATCCTTGTGAAGGGTGGCGGCTGGGTTGACCAGCTGTTCCTGATGCCCGACTCCGTAAAACTGGAGCGCCAGATAGAATATGTCAGGCATATGAATCTGAACACCATACGTCCTGAAGGCTTCTGGGGAAATAATCACGACCTTTATGATATTTGCGACAGGCAGGGTGTGCTTATAATGACTGGCTGGAGCTGCCAGTGGGAGTGGCCCGAATACTGCGGGAAAAAGGAATGCGACGATCTTTATGGCTGCGTTCAGACACCGGAAGAGGTTGCACTCGTTGCCAGTTCGTGGAAGGATATGATAAAATGGCTCCGGAATCATCCCAGCATCTTTATGTGGATGACCGGGAGCGATATGCTTCCACTTCCCGAGCTTGAAAGAAAATATATTGAGATCCTTGCTGCCGACGATCCGACTCGGCCGATGGTCACATCCGCCGCCATGAAAAAAAGCGCCATCTCGGGATGGTCGGGAATGAAGATGGAAGGTCCGTATGAATATGTCCCTCCTGTTTACTGGTATGCCGATACCCTGCATGGCGGAGCCTACGGCTTTAATACCGAAACGGGCCCCGGAGCCCAGGTGCCTCCTGTTGAATCGATACGCGAGATGATCCCCGAAGCTTCTCTCTGGCCGATAAACGACACCTGGGAATTCCATTGCGGCAGGAATCAGTTCCAGACACTTGACCGGTACAATTCTGCCATGAACGAAAGATTCGGCAAGCCAGCTGATCTGGATGAATATTGTAAGAAGGCTCAATTACTTAATTATGAGTCTATAAGACCAATGTTTGAGGCTTTCCGGGTGAACACCTATGATGCAACAGGAATAATCCAGTGGATGCTTAATTCTTCATGGCCGAAACTTATCTGGCAGCTTTACGGATTCGATCTGCTTCCAAATGGTGCATTTTACGGAACGAAAAAAGCCCTTGAACCTCTTCAGGCAATCTATGATTACGGGAAAAACGAAATACTGGTATCCAATTCTTCGCTGCAATGCCATGAAAATCTTAATCTTAAGGTCAGGGTATTCAACCTCGACATGAAGGAGTTGCTCGCCCGGGATATTCCTTTTGAGCTCGGTATTGATGAAAGGAAGGTGGCATTTAGTCTTCCGGATAATATCAGCGGACTTGATATGGCATATTTTATCGATCTCAGGATCACTTCAGGCACAGGCCAGCCCCTTGCAATAAATCAGTATCTGGTTTCCACAACAAAAGACGAACCAGATTGGAACAAGACCCTTTGGTATCATACCCCGACGAAAAAACACCAGAATCTGCGCCAGATCAACAATCTTCCCGATGTGAAGCTCGTGTCTGATCTTAAATCCACAACGCTTGAGGATAAAACTGAGCTGACCATGGAGGTTGAAAATCCGTCGGAACACCTTGCCTTATCTGTTGAACTCATGATTCTTGATGCTGAAACCGGGCGTTTCATTGCCCCGGTTTATCTTGATGATAACTATTTTTCGCTGCTTCCGGGAGAAAAGAGGACCATAAGAGGATATTGCTACAATGGTGATTTGTATGGTAATCCCTTGAAACTGAAGGTTAGCGGATTGAATGTCAGGTAATCCCTTTCTTGTTTACACCCCTTCCCCCCTGAAGGCAGCGTCATCCTGATTCCGTTTTTTACCCCCCGGCCCCCCTAAAGGCTATGTCTTTGTACACATCTTTTTACAAGTTAAAATCATTGTCCGGTTCCCCTTTTTGTTTACCCCCCATCCCGAAAGCTTTCGGGACCCCTAAAGGGGGGCTTTAGTCTACTGAAATACAACTACTTATGGAGGGTGAATCGAATGATTTTACTAGCCCCGCATAAGCTTTCGATCCGAAAACAGCGAACTTTCTAAAGGCGGATAATTCTCTGACATGTATATCGCTCATTATTAGTTCTTAAACCCCCTTCAGGGGGTAGGGGGTAAAAAAGGCTTTAGGGGGGATGGGGGTGGAACGTAAAATGGAAATGAAGTCTCCAACTTTAAAAAAGATGTGTATAAAGATTTGCTTCAACGCTTTGGGGCCGCCATCGAATCATACACCGCCTGCAGTATCTGTGACCTGATATTAAGCTCCGACAAAAGGTTGTTGTTCCTTGTCGGATGAACCCTGTTCGAAAGGAAAACATAAGTTATTTCGTTCACGGGATCCATCCACACAAAAGTCCCGGTATAGCCTGAGTGGCCGAAGCTTTCGGGCGGAGCGCCCTTTGCAGGATAGGCTTCGGTATCACTCACTTCACTGTTGTTGAGAAGAGGCTTGTCAAATCCCAGTCCCCTCCGGTTATCGTTTTCAGGGAACTGCACCCTGGTATATCTTTCAAGTACATCGCGCCGGATGATCTGTTCCCCGCCGTATTCACCCATCCTCCGGTACATTTCCATAAGCTTCATAAGGTCGTTGGCTGTGGCAAAGAGTCCGGCATGCCCCGATATCCCGCCAAGCATTGCCGCACCCTCATCATGAACGGTCCCGTGAAGCAGCTGCCGGCGGAACAGGGAATCGTATTCGGTTGGCACGATTCGCTCCAGGGGATACTTCGGAAGGGGATTGAAGCAGATATCATAGGCTCCCAGTTTGTGGTATATGTTATCCGTAACGAATTCATACCAGGGCTCCCCGCTGAGATGGTCAATGATCCCGGTCGATATTATAAAGGTAAGATCAGAGTAGACATATTTCTTTGCTCCGAGAGGGCTCTTCTTGATTTCCTCCATGATCTTTTTCCTGTAGTTCTTATGAATGAACAGATCATCGGCAACCTTCACCGGAAACCGGGCTGACTGCTCATGACTGAAAGTCCGCCTCTTGAATGACGAGTCGGCCCTCACCGTTTCCTTCCAGAAGGGAATCCAGTCCCTCATTCCGGCCTGATGCGCAAGCAGATCCTTCATAAGCAGGTTTTCCTTATTGGTTTTCCTGAAGTCATGAAGATAATCAGCAAGACTGTTGTCGACAGAGAATTTCCCCCGCGAGTCGAGCAGCATCAACCCGGCAAGTGTTGATGATACCTTGGTTACAGATGCAAGGTCAAAAAGATCCTCTTTCCAAACCGGTGTGTGTTTTTCATATGTATGATAACCGTATGTCTTGTGGAAAACAACAATGCCTTTTCTCGCGACCATCACTTCGCATCCCGGGTAGGCTCCGGCCTCAAGTCCTATGTTTACCACTGAGTCAATCCTGCTGTTCAGTACAGGCGACGACAGACCCGCGTTTTCAGGAAGAGCATAACCGAGCCTGATATTTCCGGTTGTCATGATACCGGAACCTGCCGGCATTATTCCAGCTATCCCTGACTGGAGTGTCCCTTTTGCCCCGATTCCTCCAAAAATAAGCTGTGCCGACAGATCCTGCGTGTAATTGTTGTCTTCATACGCAACCAGAATGGCATCAGACTTTGTTATCTGATCAGTTGTGCCCGGAAGGTAAGGGTTCCCGAAGTACACGGCAATCGTTTTTGAGGTACTTCCCGCTTTATCGAGGAAGCGGGCAATATCAGCGCTGCCACCGGTAAGTCCTGAAGAATCAGCATTTTCGAATATACCGGCAATGACAAGGTCGTAGTCCTTCAGCTTTTCCGCCAGTTTTCCTGCCTCCGCTTCATCTGAAGGAACAATATTGAATATATCAGTGGGGATATAATCCTGAACGCGCTTCTGAAACAGGGTTATTTCCTTACTGTTGAAAGCTATGACGGCCGTTTTCAGATCCTTGAGATCCCTGACAGGCATTAAACTGCCCTCATTCCTTATCACAGTAAGGGCGTTTGAGTAAAGATCAATGACAAGAGCTTCCAGTGAAGGCTTTGAAAGCTCATCGTTCAGGTTATGCTCTTCGACGGGAGAAAAATGAGATAATCCTGCCCAGTATTTGGCGGAAAGGATTTTGCGGCACTGATCATCAATGTCCTGCCTGGAAATAATATTTTTCCTTACTTTTTCAGAGATTTCTCTCACTGTGCTTTCCGGATCTTCAGCCGATACCGGAATGGTAGTTCCGGTTCTGAACGACAGCGGAAAATCGCCGGAGACAGATATTATTCCGTTATGCAGGAGACTTTCCCTGAAAAGGATTTCATTCTTCACGGGCTGTCCGGGAGAATTCAGACTTACGTTCACTCCGGCTCTGAGGTATTGCTCTGCTACAGCTAAGCCCATTCTTCTTATCAGTTCATCATCATTGACCGAGCCGAGTGTAGTCCACGATGGGAAACTGATCACACTGTCCATCTCCAGCCCTGGCTTTCTGTCATTCTTCCGGATTATTAAAAGAGGAACCTCGCTAACTTCCTCGAAATAGTTCACCATTTCGGCAACCCTTTCAGGCCGGCCTCCTGAAAATATGATCCCGCCGGCGTATTTCTTCCTTACAATGTCGTTGAGCCTGATATATTGCTCAATGTCGTCGCCGGGAGGCACCTCGAGCCATATCAGCTGGCCGATTCTTTCCTCAGGTGTCAGTGATCTGAATACCGAATCAACCCATGGATGATCAGTGAATTCGAGGAATGGCTGAGGAACTTCCTGCGATTTGAGCGGCTGGAATGCTAGGCTCAGTATAGAAATCGCGGTGATAATATAAGGCCGGATACGCATCTTTGTTTACTGATATAAGTGATAAAAAACTAAAAGTAACAATATTTTGATTGTCGTATGACTGCAGAATGTCTTAAAAAATACGAGCATTATTACTATATTTCCTCCGCGTATAAATTGATTTTAAAGGTCGGATGGAACCACACATGAGTGAAAGTTAAATTTTGTCAATATTGTTATTGACCGGATCAGTCATGTGGGTTTCAACCCTTAACTGCCCCCTGATGAATATGACTCTGCTAAAACTGCTTCCCGGTGTCCTCTTTCTTATTCTGGCAAGTAATGATCCTCTTCATGCACAGAATGATGAGAAGCTTGCCGGAAAGGTATCGGGTAAGCTTGAAAGCTGGAAGAATCCTTTAATGGAATGGAACCATATTACAGTACCCGCCATCGACTCGGTTATGGTTGAAAAAGGCGACAGGAAAATTACGCTCTGGTTCTCCCCGGGTCTTTCGTACTATCCTTTCAGGGAAGAAAGCTGCAAACTGTTCAGGGAATCCGTTAACAATGCCCTGGGAAGGAAATTCCGGAATTATAACCTCGAACTGATAACAAATACCTATCCGATCGAACAGCTTGTACCCAACTATTACAGAAAGGAGTTCCCTGTTGATTCATCGTGGTTTCCGCAACCGGAAGACAGACAAAGGGTTCTCGTTAAGAAGACCGGGGTGGAGCCTCCGGCTGACGGGCTTGCCGGAAACTCGATAGCCCTGTGGAACAGCCATGGTTACTATTATGAGATGTCGCTCGACCGATGGGAATTTCAGCGTGCAAAACTATTCGGCACCGTCGAGGATGTTTCCATAACGGGTTATGTTCTCTCATATCTGGCTCCCATGCTTGAGAGGGCGGGAGCAAATGTTTTCATTCCCCGCGAAAGGGATATCCAGACAAACGAAGTAATTGTTGATAACGATCGCTCTTCGGATAGTTCAATGTTCAGACTGTTTTCAGGCAAGAGCGCCAGTATTTTGCAAAAGGGCTTCCTTCTTACTGATACTGTATTTACCGGATTTAATCCTTTCAGAAACGGGACATCCCTGAGAGTGATTGATGATACGGCCGTTTATATTCCTGATATACCTGAAAAAGGTGATTATGCAGTCTATGTCTCGTATCCCTTGTTTCGTGATAACACTGAAGAGGCCCTTTATACCGTATTTCATACCGGCGGTGAGACGGGCTTTAAAGTCGATCAGACGATGGGAGGGGAGACATGGATCTATCTGGGAACCTTCAATTTCGATAAGGGCAGAAATCCGGGCAGGGGTTCGGTGACGGTAAGCTGCAATGAAGGGTCATCGGGCTATCTGGCGCTTGATGCCGTGAAGTTCGGAGGGGGAATGGGAAACGTTGCCCGCAGACCTTCCGGAGAGATAATAAAAAACCAGCCGTCATTGTCCGAAGGAACGCGCGACTCTGAAGGCAATATGACAGCTGTGGAAACGGATCACACCTGGAAAATAAGCGGAATGCCAAGGTTTATAGAGGCCTCAAGATACTGGATGCAGTATGCCGGCATGCCCGACTCCCTGGTATATTCCCCGAACATTAACAGGAACGACTACAACGACGATTATCAGTCAAGAGGCTTGTGGGTGAACTATCTGATGGAAGACCCGTATGCTTCGGAGACGAAGAACGGACCTGGCGGACTTGGTCTGCCCATCGACCTGTCACTCGCGTTTCACTCAGATGCCGGTATTACACCTGGTGATTCGATTATCGGTAGTCTTGCAATTTTCTACACCACTGTTGACGAAGGCAGATATTCTTCGGGAGTCTCGCGGATGTCGTCGAGAGAACTGTCGGATATTGTTCAGACTCAGATCGTGGAAGACATAAGAAGGGATTATGAGCCGGAATGGACCAGGAGAGGACTGTGGGACAGGCCTTATTCGGAGGTGAGGCGCCCCGATGTGACTTCTATGCTTCTTGAACTTCTCTCTCATCAGAACCTCGCGGATATGAGATATAACATTGATCCGAGGTTCAGATTCAGCGTCTCCCGGTCGGTTTACAAGGGGATCCTTAAGTACCTGTCATTTACCGGAAACCGCGGGTATGTGGTGCAACCTCTTCCCGTTAAAGGATTTGCAATCACACCCGCGGGGGGAAAAAAGATCCGGCTCTCATGGCAGCCTGTGACTGAGGCTGGTGAACCCACTTCCTCTCCTGACAGGTTCATCGTATATTCGCGTCAGGGAGACAATGGTTTCGATAACGGTCTGGTCGTCCGGGATACATTATTCGAAACCGAACTGCCGGCTTACGATACCATTTATTCCTTTAAGGTTACGGCGTTGAACAATGGAGGGGAAAGTTTTGACTCGGAGGAACTGTCCGTTGGCTTCAGCAGCCGGAGTAAAGGGAATGTCCTGGTTGTGAATGGTTTTGACCGTGTTTCCGGTCCTTCATGGACCGATAACGGGACCTCGGGGGTTGCATGGTGGGATGATCGCGGAGTGCCATATCACCGCGATATTATCACAATTGGCGATCAATATGATTTTGACAGGCTTAATCCCTGGCTCGATGACGATTCTCCCGGATGGGGGGCAACATATTCCGACATTACAGGTAAGGTGATGCCGGGCAATACTTTCAACTTCCCCTATATCCACGGCCGGTCAATAATGGCTGCAGGATACTCCTTTTCTTCTGTTTCCGACGAATATTTTGAAACGACAGACAATTGTGCTGACGGATCCGGCATTATTGATATTATTTTTGGTGAAGAAAAATCAACTCCATTTTTCAGGGATACTTCCAGACTCGATTTCAGAATTTACACTCCTGAATTCATGGACATGATAAGGAAGGTTACCGGAGAGGGAAGATCAGTGTTTATGTCAGGGGCCTATGTCGGATCAGACCTGCTTTCAGGTAAAGATTCAATAGCGCTTAAGTTTGCAGAAGCTACACTTCATTTCATCCCCCGCACCGGACATGCAGTGAGGACGGGAAAGTTCTATGCCACTGATTATGCAAGACCTCATTTTGAAGGATCCTTCAGCTTCAATACCGGTTTTTCGCCTTCGGTTTACACTGTCGAGGCTCCGGATGCGATTGAACCCTCCGGAAAAGGCGCTGTGTGTTCTTTCAGGTACTCCGAAAACAATTCATCAGCCGGGATAGCTTTCAGGGGAGGTTATAACAATGTTATAACAGGCTTCCCGTTCGAATCCATCCCGGATGAGAAAGAAAGGGATATTCTGATGAACCAGATTCTTGAATTCTTAAGTAAGAAATAATATATTATGGAAAAACCAATCACATCATTCATACTTTTTAAAGACACACAATGGCTTTGCAAAACAGCAGTTTCGCTGAGGAAATCGGGAGCAGTTGAACGCATTGTCATTGTTGGCGAGGAGGATCCCCGGGGCGCCACCTGCTGTCCTGACACAAGTTTCCTTAAATCTGCAGGAATGGCTTCCACTGCTACTGTCAGGGAGATAGCGGAAATGGCCGGTACTGAATATATTCTTGTTTACGTTAAGCCATTCCCTCTCCAGGTTGGCCGGTTCGCACTTCAGAGGATGATTCAGGTCTGTGAGAATACTGATGCCGGAATGGTGTACTCCGACTATTTCGAGAATAAAAACGGACAGCTTACACCTCACCCTGTTATCGATTATCAGGAGGGCAGTCTTCGCGATGATTTCAATTTCGGATCGATAATGCTGTTTAAAACTTCGGCTTTCAGGGAGGCATGCCGGGAAATGGATGAGGATTTCAGGTTTGCAGGATTGTATGATCTGAGGCTCAAAATTTCTGAACGCCATTCGATTGTCAGGATACCTGAAATGCTTTACACGGAGATGGAACCTGATACCCGCTTATCGGGCGAGAAGCAGTTTGACTATGTTGACCCTGGAAACAGGGAGGTTCAGATCGAAATGGAAAAAGCCTGCACCACTCACCTGAAAAGGATTAACGGGTGGCTGAAGCCTGAATTCAGGGACATCAGTTTCGATGCGGAAGAATTCCACTTTGAGGCCTCTGTCATTATTCCGGTAAGAAACAGGGTGAAAACCATTGGAGATGCCATTGACTCGGTCCTGGCGCAGGAAACGGATTTCATGTTTAACCTGATCGTGATCGATAACCACTCAACCGACGGGACAACCGAAAAAATCAGGGAATTCAGTGAACAGGACGACAGGGTGATCCATATAATACCTGAACGCCATGATCTTGGAATAGGAGGCTGCTGGAATGAAGGTGTATTTCATGAAAAGTGCGGCAGATTTGCGGTTCAGCTCGACAGTGATGACCTTTATATAAACAATAAGGTACTGGACAAAATAGTAAAGGCCTTCTACGACCAGCAATGCGCTATGCTGGTGGGATCGTATAAAATGGTTAATTTCAACCTTGAGGATCTGCCTCCGGGTCTGATTGACCATAAGGAATGGACACCCGGCAATGGCCGGAACAATGCCTTGCGGATAAACGGACTGGGCGCTCCGAGAGCTTTCCACACTCCGGTTATCAGGCAGGTAAGAGCGCCCAATGTGAGTTACGGTGAGGATTATGCAGTCGGGCTTGCAATAAGCCGGGAATACCGGATCGGCAGGATATATGAACCTCTGTACCTCTGCCGCAGGTGGGAGGGCAATACCGATGCCGCCCTGGATATTTCCAGGATAAATGTCAATGACTTGTATAAGGACAGGCTAAGGACTTTCGAACTCATGGCAAGGAAGAAACTTAACAGAATTGGGTAAAGGTACGGGAAACAGGAACTTTGGAATAAGATTTATAAATCAACCGGACGGGAAACCACTCTATGTACTCTGAAAAAATCACCGAACTGTTTTCTGAACAGCTAAGCGCCTGGGAACTGGCAAGGTTAAACTACATGGGGCTCTCAAAGGTCAGAACCAGGAAGCTGTCATTTGGCGGATTTGAGGTACAGGTACAGTTTAATCCGGCACGGATAGTGTCATCATCAGCAAAGGTCGACGTCAGGTCGATTGAAGCGCGGCCATGTTTTCTTTGCAGGAGTAACCGTCCAAAGGAACAGACAGGAATTCCAATTAGCGATGATATGATCATCCTTGTAAATCCTTTTCCTGTTTTCAGGCGGCACCTTACCATCCCCTCTGAATCGCATACCAACCAGAGAATATTTAATAACTTCAGCCTGATGCTTTCCCTGTCACAGGCGATGTATATGTACACTGTATTTTACAACGGTCCGCAGTCAGGAGCTTCGGCCCCCGACCATATGCATTTTCAGGCCGGCAACATCGGCTTTCTGCCTGTTGAAATGGATTTCACAGGCGGGAAGCATGCAAGGCTCGTTTCATCGGTTCCCGGACTTGAGATATGGAAGTGGGAAGGATATCTGAGGGGAATAATAACCCTGAGGGGAAACAACAGAGATAAACTTGCCGGAACATTCGGGAAACTGTTCGAAAGCCTTGGCCGCCGTCAGCCGGAAAGACCTGAACCGATGATGAATATCCTCTCAGGTTATTCATCGGATGAGTGGACTATCCACATTTTTCCCAGGAAACAGCACAGGCCCCGGCAGTTTTTCTCGTCAGGTGACGACAAGCTGCTTATAAGCCCGGCGGCAGTCGATCTGGGAGGCGTGCTTATCACTCCGAGGGAAGAAGATTATGAGAAGATTACCGGTGAGGATGTCATTGACATATTCAGCCAGGTCTGTTTTAATGATACTGAAATTGAGGAAATTGTCAGCGAAATAATATGATTGAAAAAGGAGTGGTGCCTGAAATACAGGTTGGTATTTTATCAGGTAAAGAGATAGTTTTTACCCTGAACGGTGTTTTTGTTGAAAAGGGATCCGGTAAAAAACTTACCGGGAAATGGACTGCCCTCAGAGCAGATGACCATATAAAATTTGTAAACGAAGAACAGGAGTATGTTTGTGAAGCCCCTGCTGATCTCGTGCCGCCCGATCCGGCCGGTTCATCGCTGGTTCTTCATGAAGTTACAATAGGGGTTGATTTTCACTGGGAACGAAGAGAGGATCAGGTTTTCAGGGGAAGTCTCAGGCTTATTGCCGGAGGTGATGATTTAACTGCGGTGAATATTGTATCTGTTGAGGATTACCTGATAAGTGTAATATCGTCGGAGATGAAAGCCACATCGTCGGAGGAGTTCCTCAAGGCTCATGCAGTGACTTCCAGGAGCTGGCTGCTGGCCCAGATATCAAAGAGCCACAGCCTTAAGACTGAGGGGAAAAAATACAACTCATTTACAAAGTCGGGTGATGAGATAATAAAATGGTACGACCGGGAAGATCATCTCAATTTTGATGTATGTGCCGACGATCATTGCCAGAGATACCAGGGTATCACCCGGGCCTCGTCGCCTGCAGTTGTAAAGGTGATCAATGATACATTCGGCGAGGTGCTTACTTACGGGGGAACTATCTGTGATGCCCGTTATTATAAGTGCTGCGGCGGTATCACCGAGCTTTTTGAAAATACATGGGAGCCGGAAAACCATCCGTATCTTCAGGGAATTATCGATAACACCCGGCCTCCCGAAGGATTTAACACTGACCTTTCGGACGAGAAAAATGCAAGGGAGTGGATCCTCGGCTTCCCCGATGCCTTCTGCAATACGACGGACAGACATGTGCTCTCGCAGGTTCTGAATGATTACGATCAGGAGACAAACGATTTTTTCAGGTGGAAGGTGGTCTACACTCAGGAGGAGCTGAGCAGACTGGTCAGGGAGCGCTCCGGAATTGATTTTGGAATCATTACCGGCATTACACCTCTGGAAAGAGGCCCTTCAGGAAGAATAATCAGGCTCCGGATTGAAGGGAGTAAAGCGTCCCGGATAATAGGGAAGGAGCTGGAAATAAGAAAATCACTTTCGAAGTCGCATCTTTACAGTTCCTGCTTTGTGGCGGACAGGGAGGAAGACGGTGACTCGATCAGATTTGTCCTGCACGGGGCAGGGTGGGGGCATGGTGTTGGCTTGTGCCAGATCGGTGCAGCCATGATGGGTGCCGGAGGCTTCTCGTACCGAGATATACTGATGCATTATTTCAGGGGAGCAGGATTCGAAAAACTCTATAATTTACAAACAGTTTAGCTTATTAAACAATAACTCGGTTCATGAGTCAAAAAAAGGAACGCTCGCCATGGGCATGGATACCGACACTCTACTTCTTCCAGGGAGTGCCATACAGCATTGTGATGGTAACATCCGGTCTGATTTACAAGACAATGGGAATCTCCATTGCTTCATTTGCATTCTGGACCAGTGTTCTTTACCTGCCGTGGGCTATCAAACCTCTGTGGAGCCCGTATATTGATGTTGTTTCAACCAAACGTAATTGGGTTGTCTGGACCCAGCTGCTACTTGGGGCTGCATTTATTGCCGCCGGTATGGTCATGCCCCTGCCTTACTTTTACCCCCTGAGCCTCGGTGTATTCGCCATTATTGCAATTTCATCCGCCACTCACGATATAGCTGCCGACGGTTTTTACATGTACGCCCTCGACCAGCATAAACAGTCATTCTTTGTCGGAATACGCTCTACCTTTTACAGGTTTGCAATGCTGACAGCCCTTGGTCTGGTACCGGTTCTGGCAGGTACAATCCAGAAAAACACCGGTCTTGAGCCCGTCACTTTCCAGGTCAGGTCAGTTCCTCCGGAACAATATGTTCCTTTCAATCCGGATGCGATCAGTATTGAGCCGTCAGGCGATAAACTTAAGGTGCTTCTCTTTCCTTCCGACCTCGTAGTCCCTGTCTTCCGGGAAGGCAAATCCGCCCTCGACTCGGCAGTGGTTTATATTGCTTTGTCAGCCCCTCCGGAGGAGGGAGAGACCGTGGTTGTGAATCTTTCACGGGAATCGGGAAGCAAGGATATCGACCTTTCCGGAAGCGCCACGGGGCGATTTGAGTTTGACAGCAATAACTGGAACAAGCCGGTGGCGGCACCAATAAAGGTCAATCACAATCTTACCGGCGAGACTTCAACTCAGTTTCTGATCACTGCAGGGAATATCGCTTTCAGCTGGACGGCATCACTTGTGATACTGGGTTTTGTGCTTCTGGCCATTGCCATTTACAACAGGATAATGATGCCCCATCCCGATGAGGGGAAAACAAACGAAAGAATGGGATGGAGCGTCTACAAGGAAGTGTTTGTGTCATTCTTCAGCAAGCCGGGTGTTGTTCCGGCACTTGTCTTTTTCCTTTTCTTCAGGCTTGGTGAGTCGCAGCTGCTAAAAGTGGCAACCCCTTTCCTTGTTGATTCAAGGAGTGCAGGCGGCATAGGCCTCACCTCGGCACAGTACGGCATTATTTACGGTACCATTGGAATGCTCAGCCTTACTCTTGGAGGTATCCTGGGAGGAGTGACAGCCGCCAGGCTCGGACTGAAAAAGGTAATTTTCATGATGGCATTGTGGCTGAACGTACCCAGCGCCGTCTATATCTTTCTTGCCCACTTCCAGCCAATGCCGGGGAATATGCTGGTTTATATTTCAATTGCCTTTGAGCAGTTCGGATACGGATTCGGATTCACCGCCTATATGCTTTATATGCTCCATTACGTCGGTGAAAGCAAGTTTAAAACCGCTGAATATGCAATAGGAACTTCACTCATGGCCCTGGGCATGATGCTACCGGGAATGATCTCCGGAGCCATGAAGGAAATCCTTGGCTATGAGAATTTCTTTATATATGTTATAATATGTTCAATACCTGGTCTTCTTGCGATAAAATTTCTTAAGATTGACCCGGCGTTCGGAATAAAGAAGCAGGTTTCGTAATTTTTAGGGATAAGCACTCCTGGCCTCCCGCCCTGCGGGACGGGAAAGGGGGTCGTTGAAAATTAAAGGGACCTTATTGCAATGAAAGTAAAATTCTTCATTTTTATTCTTACCCCCTTCCCAACCTTCCCCCAAGGGGGCAGGAGCTGGAAGCCTCCCGCCCTGCGGGACGGGAAAGGGGGTGAATTAAAATAAACTTATTGACTATCAGAACACTTTTTTGATATTATTTAAGGCAAAGATTTTAAAATTAAACTATATACCGATGAAACAGGCAAGACTTTCACAAGTAGAACAGTCGTTTTTCGATGCCTCAGGCAGAAGCGATTATTCGACTGCTATCCCTTACATCGTGGTCCGGAATGTTCCCGACCTTGGTTTGCTTACTTCCCTGAGGTTCCTCGAGTGGGTAGATGTGAATCCTGAAGGGGTGATAAGTCTGCCAACCGGCAAGACTCCCGAATATTTCATCAAATGGACAACCAGGCTGCTCAACGGATGGGAGGACAGGGAAAACCGTGCCCTTATGGAAAAGTACGGACTTTCCCTGAAGAAAAAACCATCTCTGAAGGGATTGCGATTTGTGCAGACAGAGGATTTCTACCCGATTGACCCCGGGCAGCACAATAGCTATTATCATTATGTCATAAACTTTTATATCAAAGGATTTGAGCTTGATCCGGCAAGAGCCCTGCTTATAAATGACGATGATATTGAACTGGCGCAGGGAAAGCATTTCACGGAGGTGTTCCCGGGTAACCGGATCGATCTCTCTCTCCGCAACAGGGAAGCCGGATCGAGACTTGAGAAGCTTCAGCAGGAATCGATATTCAGGATCGACAACTGGTGCACCGCTTATGAGAACCGCGTAAGGGCTTTGGGCGGCATAGGATTTTATCTTGGCGGAATGGGTCCCGACGGATCAGTCGCTTCAAATACCAGGGGCAGTGATCATAACTCGACTACAAGGCTTACAGCAACAAACTTTGAAAACCAGGCTGCCTCGGCCGGCGACCTTGGCGGGATAGAGGTCTCCCGCAACAGGCTTGTAATAACTATCGGTCTTGGAACGATCACCTATAATCCAAAAGGGGTAACCATCATCTTTGCAGCAGGAGAGGCAAAGGCCCCTGTTTTAAAAAATGCCCTTGAAAATCCTGTTGATAATCTTTACCCTGCCACCGTTCTGCAACGACAGCAGAATGCGCGCTTTTATATCACCGAAGGGGCTGCAGTAAGGCTCCGCGACAGCGTGGAAAAATACTTCAGGGAGGGCGACTGGACTTTTGCAAAAACTGAAAAAGCCATTTTTGACCTGTGCCACAAAATTAATAAATACGCTCACAAGCTGGAACTTGACGACCTTAAAAATGACCATTATTGCAGTCTGATCCCTGATCTCAGCATGGATCGGGTTCAGGAAGTGATCGATGCCACAAAGAAAAAGATCGAAAAGGGTCTCCTCAAGGAAAAGGACCAGGTCTTTCTTCATACCGGGCCCCATCATGACGATATCATGCTTGGAATTTTCCCCTGCATCATCCCGCAACTGAGAGAGGCTTCAAACAGGTTCCATTTCACCGTATGCACTTCGGGCTTTACAGCAGTTACCAACGATATGCTGATGAACTTTCTGGAGGAGACCCTCGATCATGTTAAACAGGATAAGATAAACATGATAGAGTATTCCGATTTCTTCGAAACAGGTTATATGTATAAATTCGACAAGGATGTCAGCCACTATCTCGACAAAATTGCAGACAACGATGAAGCCGGAAAGCTCAGGGGAATCTGCCACAGGATCGTCAGGGTGATGGTTGATGTCTACAGGCTGAAATCGAGGGAGGAATTGGTGGATCAGCTTGAAAAGAATATCGAATTGCTAAGATCAAGTTACGGAGGACAGAAGAATCCTCCGGATATCCAGAAACTGAAGGGCATGATGAGAGAGTTCGAGGAGGAACTGGTATGGGCCCATTACGGTGTAAGGGTGAAAAACATTCAGCATCTGAGGCTTGGCTTCTACACCGGAGATATTTTCACACCTCAGCCCAATGCCAAGCGCGATGTTGAGCCGATACTTGAGATGTTCAGGAAGGTCAGACCAACCGTTGTCAGCATGGCCTACGACCCCGAGGGATCGGGGCCCGACACTCACTACAAGGTGCTGAAAGCGATTGCCCAGGCGCTCAGGATATGGAAGGAGGAGGAGGATCTCTCCAACCTCAGGATTATAGGCTACAGGAACGTGTGGTTCAAATTCGCCCCTGATGAGGCAAATGTGTTTACCCCGGTTTCGCTGAACTCCATGGCTGTTCTCCAGAAATCATTCAAGGACTGTTACATAAGCCAGGTCAATGCCTCATTCCCCAGCTATGAGCTCGACGGTCCTTTCAGTGACCTTTCGCAGCAAATATGGGTCGAGCAGTTTAAATGGGTGCAGCTCATCCTCGGTAAGGACTTTTTCTATGAGAACGACAGTCCCAAAATCCGTACAACTCACGGAATGATATTTCACAAGGAGATGATGCTTGATGAATTTCTGATGCACGCCAGCGAACTTGAAAAGAGTGTTGAGGGAGAAGTCCGCTGATATATTAAGCCGGCCCCGGTCCTAATAAAGGAAGTATTTCATTGCCCTGGTCCTGAAATCGTTTACCGGGCCGTTCCACAGATCAATGATGGATTCGACCCTGAAAGTACGGGTGAATTCCTTCCTGATCTTGTCGGTCCCGCAAACCTTGTCGAACATCTCCTGACTTGTGACGTCTCGTGAAATTAGTGCGGTTTTATTTTATAACACACTGAATATGAGTAGTAAAAAAATCTTAAAATTGGTTTTTACCGCACTAACGCATATTTTGTTCTGATTGTTGAAAGAGGCCTGTCGACTTTAGAATAAGTTCAGAAGATTTTAGTGCCTATCAGGTATTTAGTGTATCTTTAATAAGCTGATATCTAATCACGTAAGTTTCCCCTCCTTGCGAAGGAGGGGAAAGTTATGGTATTAAGTTTCTGCATATTAAACACCATATTGAGATTAAAATGATTTAAAACATGATGAAATGTTTATGAATCGGCGATATTGGCTTACAAGAATACAATCAGTTCCGCCATTCCTGCC
>JBAQCK010000161.1:0-10562 GCA_049294075.1 Bacteroidales bacterium
GGTCAAATTGTACTCAATCTGATCATATTATTGATTAATTTAGCCTTGATGTTTTAGTGCAATGCAAGGTTTGTGGGATAACTGTATCCTGAATTTCAAGATAGATATTTTATGGAATTTTCAGGACGGAAACCCCTCAAACCCTGTATTTCTGTACGATTTTTGATGCAATGGTTATTAATTGTGTTGAAGGAAAGGTGTAACTTGGATAGTTTTAGAATATTAAAGCTAAAGAATAAGACATAAAGAAATATCTGATGAGATATAATAAAGCTCTGTTGTCGATAATTTTCTGTCTGGCTTTTACGGTCAGGGGGGTGGCCCAGTTTGAATGCATCGAACTTGCCACTCCTGGCACTGATGACCAGAAAATATGTCTGGGATCGCCAATAACCCCGATTATCTACAATCTTGGATCAGGAGTAACATCAGCCACAGTGACAGGGTTACCGCCAAATGTAACAGGTGTATTCAGCACTGGTTCTTTTTTGATCAGCGGCACTCCCTCAACTGCCGGTACATTCACTTATACAGTGAATACCAACGGACCCTGCATTGGTTCACGAACAGCAAGCGGCACGATCACTGTCGATGCTATACCCACAGCATCGATAATATATCCAGATTCGCCATACTGTAGCAGCCTGACCACTCCGCAGCCTGTTTCCCTTACAGGAACGGCAGGAGGGATTTTTACTGCTACCCCTGCCGGTCTGAATATCGATGCAGCAACCGGCAGCATATCACCCTGGCTGAGTCTTCCGGGCACATACACCGTAACCTACACTGTTACGGTTTCAGGATGCGGAACGGCAACAGCTACAGCATCAGTGAGAATCACGGAGCTTCCTGTCGCCACTTTCAGTTATACGGGATCTCCCTATTGCAGTAATCAGAGCGACCCCCTGCCGGTTTTCACCGGTGGCGGTATAGCAGGAACCTTTTCATCGACTGCCGGACTGGTCTTTATAAATTCATCAACCGGACAGGTAGATCTTTCGGCAAGCACTCCGGGAACATACACTGTGACGAATACAATACAAGCATCGGGAGGATGCGCTGCTGTTACAGCAACAGCCGGCATTACAATAAACCCGGTGCCTGTGGCAACCTTCAGCTACACGGGGACACCATATTGCAGCAATGAAGCTGATCCTTTACCGACATTTACCGGTGGAGGGGTGGCCGGGACGTTTTCATCCACACCGGGCCTGGTTTTCCTGAGTCCGGCTACCGGACAGGTGGACCTTTCAGCGAGCGTTCCCGGTACCTATACCGTGACAAATACAGTCATTAGTTCAGGATGTGGCGTTGTCATTTCCACATCAACCATAACTATAACCCGGCTTCCCACCGCGGCTATTTCTTATCAGGGGACTCCGTTCTGCAATAACCTTCCCGGAATAATTCCCGTAACCTTTTCTGGTACAACCGGAGGCACTTACAGCGTGGTTCCCGCGGGATTGTCAATCAGTGCATCGACAGGAGCCATCACACCAGGCACAAGTCAGCCCGGCAACTATACGGTTACCTATTCAATTGCAGCTTCCGGTGGTTGCGGCACAGTGACTGCCACAGCCCTGGTTACCATAGCCCAGTCGCCGACCCTGATAATAACCAATCCCCCGGCAGTTTGCTCACCAGCAACGGTTGATCTTACAAGTTCTGCCATTACATCAGGTTCAACACCCGGCCTCACATTCACTTACTGGCTTGATGCCGCGGCAACAATTCCGTATCCCACACCCCGGGCAGCAGGATCCGGAATATATTATATCAAAGGGACAATCGCGGCAGGTTGCTTCGATATCAGACCTGTGCAGGTCATAGTAAACCCGTCGCCGGTTGCTACAGCTTCAAATGACGGTCCTGTATGCGCAGGTTCGCCACTCAGCCTGACAGGAGGTCCGGCAGGTATGAAATTT
Source organism: Bacteroidales bacterium (assembly GCA_049294075.1). Taxonomy (GTDB): domain Bacteria; phylum Bacteroidota; class Bacteroidia; order Bacteroidales; family VadinHA17; genus LD21. The sequence continues at coordinate 1,926 of JBAQCK010000161.1, forward strand.
TATCTGTGGACCGGACCTGACGGTTTTACCTCCACTCAGAGAAGTCCTGTCGTCTCAGTATCAGCAACACTTCCCATGGCAGGTGTCTATACATTAACGGTTACAAATGGATCCGACTGCACCGGAACTGCAACCACAACGGTTGATGTTTATACCGTACCGGCAGCAAATGCAGGCACGGGAGGAACTGAGTGCGATCTGGATTTTGATTTAAATGCCAGTCCTGGCGTTGGTACCGGATTATGGACGGTGGCTTCCGGTCCGGGAACAGCTGTGTTTACACCCGGACCAGCGGTGCCAACTGCCAGGGTTACGGTATCAGATTATGGGACATATACTTTCAGGTGGACCGAAACCAATGGCCCCTGTATCAGCAGCGCTTCAGTGATTGTAATCTTTAACCGGCAGCCTGTGGCAAACGCGGGTTCGGGAGGAGATGCCTGCAATCTTAATTTTGTTTTGAATGCAGTTGTCACCACCGGCCCCGGCGCCTGGACAATGTCAGAGGGAAGCGGTACTGCCGTGTTCTCTCCCAATGCAAATACTCCATCAGCTACGGTTATTGTTTCGGAATATGGAACAAAAGTTTTCAGGTGGATAGTGTCAAACGGAATTTGTTCTGATACATCCGAAGTTACTGTTAACTTTTACCAGATGCCGGTTGCAAATGCAGGTACAGGCGGAAATAACTGCGGTCTGGAATTCAATCTCAGGGCGGTACCAGACATAGGTACAGGCACCTGGACAGTGCAAAGCGGTCAGGGTACGGCGATCTTTGCTCCCGATGCCGGCTCATTCGCTGCCAGAGTTGCTGTCAGCGCCTACGGACCTTATGTTTTCAGATGGACCGAGCTTAACGGGACCTGTTCTTCAAGTTCAGATGTAAGCGTAACCTTCATTCAACAACCCTCAGCCAATGCCGGAAACGGAGGAGATGAGTGCGACCTCGATTTTATGCTGAATGCCGTTCAGGGCTCAGTGACCGGTACATGGAGCCTGGTAAGCGGTCCGGGCGGCGCAACCTTCAGCCCGAATGCCAACCTGGCCACTGCAAGAGTCACTGTTAGCCTTCCCGGTTCTTATGATTTTGCCTGGACCGAGGAAAACAGCCAGTGCACATCTGTTGATATCGTCCGGGTCACTTTCCACGATAAGCCTGAGCTCAATGCAGGATCCGACCTTCTTCTTTGCAAGGGAGGTAATGTGCAGCTCAATGCTTCCGGGACAGGAATTTCGTTTTCGTGGACACCGGCCGCCTCGCTAAGTAACCCAAGTATCAGGAATCCTGTCGCTTCGCCCACGGAAACCACAACCTATACTGTCACGCTCACTGACAAGTTCCATTGTGTGAATACCGATGACGTGATTGTCGAAGTAAGGGAGCAGCCAACTGCCGACGCGGGGCCTGATCAGGTGCTTGATTTCGTTTTTGATACTCGCCTGAACGCGGCAGCCTTGAAGCAGAATGAGACAGGGACCTGGTCGATAGTCGAGAGCGAAGGTAGTATCCTTGACCCTGATCTTCCCGATTCCCGTGTAGATGACCTGTCAATTGAGGATAATATTCTACTGTGGACGGTGTCGAATGGCATCTGTCCTGAGTCATCCGATACGGTTCACATCTGGGTCAATAATCTTATCATTCCATCACTGATCACCCCTAACCTGGACGGGAACAATGACTTTTTCGTGATTAAGGGTCTTGAGACTATCGGAAGTACCTCACTGACCATCTTCAACAGATGGGGCGGTAGGGTGTATGAAAATGATGAATACGACAATTTGTGGGAGGGTAACGACGATAAGGAAAACCCGCTCCCTGATGATACATATTTCTACGTAATCAAGCCTGCCAATGGCAAGGCAATTAAAGGTTACCTGGTGATAAGAAGATAATAGTGCTTACCATGGGCAGGTTATTTGGAATCATATCACTGTTTACTCTGATCCTTCTGCCGGCAGCAGAACTGGTTGCACAGCCTGTATGGGTTCAGGGAACTCCTGTGGTTGAATCGACAGGGCCTGTGTCAATAACCCTGAATTACGGGCTTAACGTTACAGGCACTGTTTATATAATCGTGTACAATTACGAGAATAATTCCAATCTCTCCTCATCCTATGTCCGGTTCATGGCCCTTATGGGCGGTGGCGGGGAAATTGTGGAAACAGCTGTTTTAAGTGTAAAGAAGGGAGACGAGAATAAGATACTTCAGACAGTCCTTCAGGTTACCGACCCTGACCAGGTTCACACAATTTACATAGTGGCGGCCAACAGCAAAAGAAAACTTCAGGCAACTCCGGTAAGGTTAATTGCAAGAACACTTCCCTGCAGGCCCGCAGATGCGGGCTCCGGAGGTGATGAATGCGACCGTGATTTTGTTCTGAGCGCTGTTCCTGTTCTGGGTTCAGGCGTGTGGAGCAGGGTTTCGGGACCAGGCAATGCGTCATTTTCTCCCAATGCCGGCACTCCGGATGCCACTGTTACTGTAAGCGCATACGGAACCTATGTTTTCAGGTGGACCGAAAACAGCGGCGGCTGCCGGTCGAGCGATGAAGTGACTGTTAACTTCTACCAGCCTCCTGTTTCCAATGCTGGCATAGGCGGAAGTGAATGCGACCTGGATTTTAACCTTCAGGCTGTTTCAGCATCCGCGGAAACAGCCGGAACCTGGACTATGACCAGCGGGACAGGCACTGCAACTTTTATGCCTTCTGCCAACAGTCCTGCAGCAACTGTAACGGTCTCGGAATATGGGACAAAGGTCTTTACCTGGACTGTTACAAACGGAACATGCACTGCAAGTTCGAATGTGACTGTCGTTTTTAGCCGGCCGCCGGTGGCCAATGCCGGAACCGGTGGAAACAACTGCGGGCCGGAGTTTTATTTCAATGCTGTGCCAAGCAGCGGAACCGGTACCTGGACAAGGGTGAGCGGTCCGGGTACAGCAAGGTATTCCCCCGATAACCACGATCCATTGGCGAGGGTTACAGTCTCTGCCTACGGCGCCTACGTTTTCAGGTGGACCGAGGTCACAGGAGATTGCACAAGCAGTTCGGATGTCACAGTGGGATTCTTTGAACAGGTATCCGCAAACGCAGGAAGCGGAGGCGATGAATGTGATCTTAATTTTACCCTGAGCGCCGTTCAGGGAACAGGCGCCGGAACATGGTCAAAAGTAAGCGGCCCCGGGAACGCCACCTTCGCTCCCGATGTGCACAGGCCAAATGCGATGGTCACTGTTACCCAGCCGGGCGATTATGATTTTGCATGGACTGAGGTAAGCAACAACTGCACGTCGACAGATGTGATACGGGTGGTATTTCATACCGCGCCTGTCGTTAACGCCGGTGAGGACGTGGCTATCTGCAGGGGAGGAACCATACGTCTCGGGGCAACAGGAACGGGAGCATTCTCATGGACCCCTGCCAACCTGCTCAGTGATCCGGCTGTAGCAGACCCGATTGCGACACCTCCGGTAACAACGGTTTTCACCGTAACCCTGACTGATCCGTGGGGTTGCAGAAACACTGACAGGGTGACCGTAGAGGTCAGGGACAGACCTATTGCCAATGCCGGACCGGATCAGGTCCTGGATTTCCTGTTCGAAACCGATCTTGAGGCTGATCCTCCCGGCAGCAATGAGACCGGAGAGTGGAGCGTTGTTTCAGGGTCTGCATCTTTCACGGATATAAACAGCAACGAAACTCACGTCTGGGACCTTTCGACAGGCGATAACGCTTTTGTCTGGAGAGTATCGAACAGTACCTGTGAACCAGCAGCAGATACAGTTGTTATCAGAATAAATGAACTTGTTTTGCCTTCACTTATTACCCCGGATATGGATGGCTATAATGACTTCTTTGTAATAAGAGGGATTGAATCACTGGGCAGGGTGTCATTGAAAGTCTTCAACAGATGGGGTGCATGCGTTTTTACAAGCAACGACTATGCAAACGACTGGGCAGGAAAGGATGACAACGGAAATCCGTTGACAGAAGACACGTATTATTATGTCTTCAAAACCGACAAAATAGATGCTATAAAGGGTTTTATTGTAATAAAATATTGAAATGAAACGGATAATCAAAATACTCCCACTGCTCCTGATTCCCCTGAGTGTTTCGGGTCAGATGACCCCCCTGAAAAGCCAGTATATCCTGAATCCGATGGTGCTCAATCCGGCTTCAGCAGGGAACAGGGGGGTGCTTAATCTAACCGCCTTCTACAGGAAGCAGTGGGTAGGTGTCAAAGGCGCTCCGGAGACCATGACTCTTACGGCTGATGCTCCATTCAGCGATAACAGGATGGGACTGGGATTGATTTTTACAAATGACAAGCTGGGTGTCACAAAGGAATCTAACCTTATGGCAAATTATTCATATAAGGTACCTGCCGGCAAGGGAACCCTTTCGTTCGGACTGGGGGCAGGTATAACGGTAACAAACACAGCATGGTCAAAGCTGATCGTTCTTGACCCTGAAGATGATTTTATCATGATTGATTCAAAGGGATTTATCGTTCCTGGTTTCAGTTTCGGAACCTACTACTCGGACAATAATTTCTTCGCCGGATTATCCATTCCGAAACTGCTAGGCTATAAATATGATTTCGGCAAGAGCAAATATGTCATAAACAACAATATGGGCGAATATTATTATTTGCTGAATGCAGGATACCTTTTTGACCTTTCTCCAAATCTTAAGTTTATGCCCTCGACACTGGTTGCCTTTTCGCCCGGCGATAAGGTTTTGTATGATATAAATGCCCATTTCAGGATTATGGATCGCTTCTGGGCAGGAGCCGCTTACAGGAATAACCGCTCGATTGTAGGACTGTTCCAGATTCAGCTTAACGACCAGATCAGGTTCGGTTATACCTATGACTATGATTTTGCCAAACTCCAGACATACAGTTCCGGATCACATGAGATTATGCTCAGATATGAATTCCGTTACAAAGTGCAAGCGATAAGCCCCCTGAATTTCTAATCAATGACCATGAAACCCAAATGAATCAAATACACAAACACATATGTATATAATTCTCAAACATGTGGTTTCCATCAGACCTTTTAAATATATTCATATACTGATGAAAATAAAATCTTTAACAGTATTACTGATAGCGCTGTTATTACCCCTTTCTGCTTCAGGCCAGTCAGAAACCTATTCCATAAAAAAGACAGGACTCAGTTCGAAAGGCAGCGATGAATTCTCTCCTGTATATTACCAAAATGGAATAGTATTCTGTTCAAATATGACCAGGTCGCTGGTCAGGAATTATCTTACACCTGATGACAAGGGATTGCTGAATATAGTGTTTGCTGATACCACAACATGGAAATCGAGAATTTTTTCAAATGATCTGAGAACCATCTTCAATGACGGGCCTGCATCATTCAGCAAAAATGGTGACACTGTTTATTTCTCGCGCAATATCAGAACAGATGTCGACCGTGAAGATATTTCGCCGCGAAACAAACTCGGGGTCTTTTCAGCGGTACTTGAAAACGGAAAATGGGGAAAGATACTTGACTTCAGATTCAACAATGAATATTACAATATAACGACCCCTTTCATATCGCCTGACGGGAAGCGGCTTTTTTTTGCCGCTGACAATCCCGATGGTATGGGAGGCATGGATCTTTACTATTGCGACTGGAAGGGTGATTACTGGGATGATCCGGTGAATATGGGACCTGAGGTGAATACACAGGGTAATGAATCCTATCCTTCAGTCAACAGCGAGGGCGGAGTGTTTTTTTCATCAGACGGACATCCGGGATTGGGAGGGAAAGACGTTTTTTATACCAGGCAATCGGGAGAAAAATGGCTTCCCCCGGCACATCTTGATGCACCTGTAAATTCAAAGTATGATGACTTTTCCCTTATAGCCGACCCGTTGATGAACAGAGGCTATTTCTCATCAAACAGGGAAGGCACTGTGGATATTTTTCAGTTCAGGACAATTGTTCGCCAGCTCTTCTATTGTGATAAACAAAGGATTAACCAATACTGTTTCAAGTTCAATGATAAGGATAAAATTCCTGTCGACAGCAGGTATCTTCAACTGGTCTGGAATTTCGGCGACGGCACGACTGCTCAGGGACTGAATGCAGAGCACTGCTTCAAGGGTCCGGGGAATTATCAGGTCAGACTTGATGCAACCGACAAGATTACCGGGAGGGTTGTCTTTACGAAGCTTTCATTCGACCTCGATCTGAGAGATATAGAACAAGCTGTAATTCTTTCGCCTGCTTCCTCCATGGCAGGGGCACCGGTGACACTGGATGGCATGACTTCCAGTTTCTCCGGCTCTTCAATTCTCAGTTACACATGGCACTTTGGCGACGGAAAATTTTCGCAGGATGGGAGCGCTCAGCACGTTTATCCCGATAAGGGTGATTATGATATCAGGTTGGGTCTGGTTGTCCGTAATGATAAAACAGGAGTGATCCGGGAGGTCTGTTCAGTTAAGCCGATAAAGGTTTTCAGCAGCACCGCCGAGAAGGAGGCTTTTGACAGGAAGGGCGCTGAACCGGCTCCGGTAGTGGACATATTTGACTACGATCAGGCTTTGACAAGCAATGTATATTCGGCAGAGAACCAACTTAATGAATTTTTTGCTTACAGGCTTGAGGTTCTCAGATCCAAAACAAAGCTTGAAAAGACTGACGAAGCATTCAGGAGACTGCCAGATAAATACATTCTCATGGAGAATTTTCTGAGCGGCGAGAATGAATACAGTTATACGATTGCCGAGGAGCATACACTCATGGCAACCTACCCTGCATACAGCGAGATATCGAATCTCGGGTTCACTGAAGCAAAAGTGTATCCTGTGGTGGTCGAGGATCCTGCTGAAAGGGAATTGAATAACCTGGAAAAGGTATTTGGGGTTTCGACTGATTTCCTTTTTGTCCGTAACACCCAGACTCTCTCATCAGCAGGTACGCAGTTACTGGATCTTGTTCTGGGTTTCATGGCAAAGTATCCTGCAATCAGACTTCAGGTTGCATGCCATACCGATAACACCGGATCGGCACCTGCCAACCTGACCTTGTCGGGAAGAAGGGCAGAGGCAATGGTTAATTACCTGGTCAATAATGGGGTTAGTCGTAACAGGCTGGTTCCGAAGGGATATGGAGGCACAAGGCCGATTGCTCCAAATTACCAGGAGAGCGACAGGAAAAATAACAGGAGGATAGATTTTACAATACTCCGGAGATGAAGTATTGCTGTTGCTTCTGAATGTCCGGGGTTATCTGAATACCACGAGTTTCTGTGTGAACATCGTTATATTTCCCATTCCCATCTGAACAATGTAGACACCGTGGGTGAAGTTGACAGGGACCTGGAAATCTCTTACCATCGGATCGACAATATCGCTGTACATCACCTTTCCGTCGAGGGTAAGTATCCTGATGAAATCAGGATTGAATTCCGAGTTATCGATTTTGATATTTACGATTTCCCTGGCGGGATTTGGATATAACTTCACGATCAGATCTTCATAGTCGGCCCTGTTTTTATGCCTGTATCCGAAGATCCTGAATTCCGAGATGTAGTTCCAGTTGTCAACCGAATTGCCAAGGCCGACGAACTTAAGGTATTTAAATTCGGTGATCGCTTTTGAGACTGGAAACTCGAAGACATGAATCCCGCCCGAGAAAGAACAGGATTTCGCTTTGACAAGTATCGATTCCCAGTTTTCCCCGTCGCTTGATCCGTAGATATCAAAATAACACTCGATTTTTTGCCCGGGCTTGAATGCAATCTTTATGTGTTGAATTATGAAGGGAGACTTCAGTTCGAGGATCAGACTCTGTTCTTCGCCCTTTGATGACCACATAGTTCCGATATTGCCATCTGTTATATTGTATGGCAGATTGTTTGAATAAGAATCAGAGGCGCTTACCGAAATAACTTCCGCGATCTCAAGATCAGGCTCGTAGGGGACCACAGTAATGGGAATTGTTCTTGATTGTGTCGTCTTGCCGTCGCTGACAGTCAGGATGAACTCGTAAGTTTGCGTTGTTTCAGTTAAAGGGGCAAGGAATTGAATGATTCCCGTGCTGGTTGAGGAGACAGGTATTTCTGCCGGCACCTTCCAGGAGAAGGTTAGCTTATCCTTGTCAGTATCATAACTTCCGCTTGCATTTAGCTCGCCAATGAAGCCTGAATAAGTCTCGCCGGGGAAGTTCACAACCGCAACGGGCGGTGTATTTGGAACCACCGGAGGAGGAGTCACGACGACCGGCGGAGGTGCCGGCTGGCTGATCCTGTTGGTGACGCTCCGGGCGCTGATTGTTGCAGCCTGTCCGCCGGCAGATGTCTGGAGTGGGTTGACTGAAGGCTTTGTATATGCAACGGTGACCGTATTCCCGTAGGCTACAGGGCTCGACAGGGTAAGAAGAGCCTTTGTTCCGGATACCGACACCGAGCTGACGCTTCGTGCAGTGGAATTCACCTGAACTGTAAAGGCTGAAGCAGAAGGGACAATGTTTGCAAGCGAAAGGTTGTAAGTCATTTCCACCACTGAACGGGCGGCGTCCTTTATTTCAGAACTCACATAAGCCGGTACGGCCGGAGCAGCCGGGGCAGCTATTCTGTTGGTAACACTCTGGGCGCTTATTG
>JBAQCK010000162.1:0-17021 GCA_049294075.1 Bacteroidales bacterium
ACACGGGTGATGCACGGATTGTCTCAAATAATAAAATCCGTGATCTTATCCGTGATCCCGATAGCTATCGGAACCGTGAAATCCGTGGTGAATCAATTCATGGAGATCAATATTCTTAATATAAATGCTAAGAAATCTGCAATTTATCTCTCCGGATTCTGACTTGAATACCCTTATGAATCTTTTATTTAAACAATGGTATCACTGCCGCAATAATTGTCAGAAGTCTGGATGCCGCGGAATGTCCTTTTTTTATTTGATTCTCATGAATATCCGGTTGAACCTTATCTTCTTAAGACCCGATAATTCCTTGTCGACCGACAGCCAGATAAACCTCGGTTTTCCTACTATGTGGTCCTTGGGAACAAATCCCCAATATCGCGAATCAGCCGAATTGTGCCTGTTGTCGCCCATCATGAAGTAATAATCCATCTTAAAGGTATAAGAGTCGGCCGGCTGCCCGTTGATGTAGATAGTCGGGCCTTCCACGCGCAGGTCGTTATCCTCATAAACATCAATAATCCGTTCATAAAGGCAGAGGTTTGAGGTATCGATTTTAACCGTGACTCCCCTGGCAGGTATCCAGAGAGGGCCAAAATGATCCTCATTCCAGTTGTATGTTTTGCTGTGAGGGAAAATTACCGGATTGTATTCGCCGGGCGCTGAATAATACGGAGATACCTCCCTTACATTGGCAAATTTGCCAATGGCTTCGGAATTTGACTTTGTAAGCGGAAGGAAATATACCGAACCTGAAAGCATTGTCTGGTCCGACCTGTAAATGCCCAGGCGCTCAAAGGTCTTTGGATTGATGGTCGTGCCGTTTGTTGCAACCAGGTAATTTAATTGCTGGGTGTTGTTGGCCGGAACCAGCTTTCCGTTGATGAACAGCTCACCTTTCTTTATCTGAAGGGTGTCGCCCGGTATACCGACACATCTCTTTACATAATTATCGCGTCTGTCGACCGGCCTGTAGATAACGTTAAAACGGTCCCATATCTCTTTCCTTGCATCAGCCATGTAGAATGAAGCAGGCTTTGGAACGGGGTTTCCGCTGTTCGCCCGCTGTGCCATCTCTCTTGCCGTTCGTCTCACTATCTCATAGTAGGCTGTCTCGGTTTCTTCGAGCACAACGGTATCTCCTGCCGGAAAGTTGAACACTATGGCGTCGTTGTTTTTCACTTTCCCCACTCCTGAAAGTCTTTTATATGGCCATTGCACCAGGTTGGACCACGATTTGCCCTTCGAAAGCGGCATTGTATTCTGGGTAAAAGGGAAAGCGATAGGCGTGTTCGGCATTCTTGGGCCGTAGGCCAGCTTGCTGACGAACAGATGATCTCCTATCAGAAGCGATTTCTCCATCGATCCTGTGGGGATCCGGTAATTCTGGAAGAGAAAAATATTTATAAGGGTTACGGCAATAACTGCAAAAATGATTGCATCGAGCCATTCAATAAAGCTGCTGTTTGGTCCGTTACGCTTCTTCCAGAAGGTCCAGTTAACCTTTCCGGATATATAGATATCATAAATAACAGCAAGACCGGCGAGAAGCCAGTAATTGCCGATCCAGACGACGACCAGGATATACAGCAGGGCGGCAATGCCGAACCTGATGTATTTTCCCTTAAGTGTTTGATCCATTTCAGTTTTTTGGGTAAGAATGCGTAAAATTAGTAATTATTATCAGAAACCAAGTACCTGATCCATGGTAAAAACACCCGTCCGTTTGTGGATAAACTCCGCAGCGATCACGGCTCCGAGGGCCAGTCCCTTTCTGTTTTTCGCTTCGTGCCGGAGGCTTATAACATCAATATCCGAATCCCAGGATATTGTATGTGTACCCGGCACCATTCCCTCCCGTATTGCTTTTACCGGTACTTTTCCCGGTTCAGTCCTGTCGTCGGGGCACCAGCCGTCATATCCGGTATGACCGGCTGCTATTCCCTGCGCCAGGGTTATAGCCGTTCCGCTTGGAGCGTCAAGTTTTTTTGTATGATGGATCTCTTCTATGAAGGGTTTGTACTGTTCAAGACGGGACATGTGCCTTGCCAGTTCTCTGTTAAGCCTGAAAAGGATATTCACTCCGATGCTAAAATTGGTGGAATGGATGAAGGATGTTCTGTTCTCGTTGCATGCAATAACAGCCTTGTCGTAGTCGTTCAGCCATCCGGTAGTGCCGCTAACAACCGGGATCTTCATCCTCAGGCATTTGACAACATTTTCAAAGGCCGTTTCGGGAGTCGTGAATTCAATGGCCACATCGACATCCCTGGTGCTCCTTTCGTTCAGATCGTCCATATTGTCCTTGTCAACAATAAGTTTGACGGCATGGCCCCTGGCAAGGGCAGCGGACTCGATCTCATGCCCCATCCGTCCGTATCCTATAATGGCAATATTCATATTCCTGATTTTTTTGCGAATGTAAAGTAAATAGCAGACAGAAAGTGATAATAAACTCTTAAAATAGTTAATGGCAAGTTAAAATCGATGCAGGGATCAGGTGAAACCGGATCCCGACGTTACCAATAATTTCAAAATAACGATAAATTTTTATCGAATAACAATAACTGGGTTGTTGTTATTCAACAAATATTTTACCCAAAACGATATGATAGTAAAAGTCGGAAGACCGAAGACTGAAGACAGAAGAATGAACAGACTTTTCACAACAGAAAGAACCTTTCCTGTGTGGTAATGAGTTTTTTGTTTTTTCTATCTTTCGTCAGTCAAAAAACTGTTTTAATGAAAAATGCAATCAGCTTATTATCAATAGTAATAATGACAATATCATGTTCAGGCGGCAAAGACGGGAAAGCCGATCTCGTGATAATCAACGGCAAGGCGCTTACAATCGACCGCGACAATCCGGTGGCTGAAGCGCTTGCTGTCAGAGGCGAAAGCATAATTGCCGTCGGCACAACCGGGAAAATAAGTTCCTTCATTGAAAAAGGCAGAACCAGGGTAATTGATGCCCGCGGAAGGCTGGTGATCCCCGGATTCAACGATGCCCATGTTCATTTCGGCCCTCTCGATCCCGATTATATTGAACTTAGATACACAACCGATCCTGCTATGATAACCCATAAGGTAAAAGAGCAGGTAGAAAAGTCGAAACCCGGTCAGCTTATTGAGGGCGGCCACTGGGAGCACGAGATGTTCAACGACAGGCAATGGCCGGCAAAGGAGCTGATCGATGCAGTTTCCCCCGACAATCCGGTGGTGCTCAGCCGCGCCGACGGCCATTCTGTACTTGTTAACAGCTATGTCCTGAAGAAATCGGGCATAACAAAAGACACTCCCGATCCCTTTGGCGGTGAGATACAGAAGGATCCTGTGACAGGAGAACCAACCGGGATCCTCAAGGAGAGTGCGGAACGACTTATAAAGACAGGCGCCGTAAAAACTGACAGGACTCCGGAGGAAGAAGCTGCCAGGATGAAACAGGGTTACCTGCTTGCATTAAAAGAGGCCGCGGAATACGGAGTCACCAGCGTTCAGATCCCGGGATCGGCAGATTTCAGCGCTTATGAGAGCCTTCAGGCTGAAGGCAGTCTGACCGCCAGGATTGACATTGGCAAACCACTGACGGGTGATACTGAGCGCCTGAAACAGTATGATGAACTAAGGAAGAAGTATCCGGCGGGGAGCAACTGGATCAGGTTCGGCTACCTAAAGGCATTCATCGACGGAACTATCGGTTCGGGAACAGCACTCATGTTTGAACCCTTTACCGACAATCCCGGAACATCGGGACTCGCCATGATGCCTTACGAAGAATTTGAAAGAATGGTTGTAACAGCCGACAGCATGGGTTTCCAGATAGGTATCCACTCAATCGGCGACAAGGGCAATAACTGGACACTCAATGCCTATGAAAAGGCGCTGAACAAAAATGGCAGCCGCGACAGCCGGCACCGCGATGAACATTCCCAGACCCTGAGTCAGACCGACATCCCGAGATTCGGAGAACTGGGCGTAATTGCTTCCATGCAGCCCACTCATTGCATTTCCGACAAGAGGTTCTGCGAGAAGAGGATAGGGACAGAACGCAGCAAGGGCGCTTATGCCTGGAGAAGCCTGCTGAATGCCGGAGCGAAGGTCGCTTTCGGTACCGACTATCAGGTTGAACCGCTGAATCCCATGGAAGGACTCTACGCTGCCGTCACCCGAAAAGACAGGCTCGGAGAGAAAGGCGAAGGATGGTTTCCTGAAGAAAAACTGACAATGGAGGAAGCGATAGAACTTTATACCCTCGGGGCGGCTTATGCCCAGTTCATGGAAGACCGCAAGGGCATTTTAAAACCGGGATACCTGGCCGACATTGTGATCACTGACAGGGATCTGCTCACCATACCGGAAGATCAGATAATGAAAACGAAGGTCGATTACACAATAACCGGAGGCAGGGTGGTGTATGACAGGCGTTAAGGAAAGACGAAGAGACGTTTTGCTTGAAACACTCAGTTAACTCCGTGTTTATCCAGTGGTTGACAGAACCCCCTTTAGGGGGCAGGGGGTAAAACAAGCAGAGGCGTGAGGAAGACTAAGAGACTAAGAGAGGGAGAGACGAAGGGACGGAAAGACTAAGGGATGAAGGGACATATTTCTATCGGCTCAGGTCATATAATATACGGCAGGCTTCTTCAGGGGTGTTGCCGCAAAACTCAGGTTCGGCCTGGAAGGCGGAGCATACTGCCGGTCGTTCGGGGCTGTTGAAAAGGGCGCATTTATAATCTTCCGTGAGATGAGGGCACCTTACACCGGCCGGCTTGCCCCCGGGCATCCCGGGTATTGGCGAAGAAATTGAAGCGGCAATACAACATGCTCCGCATCCGGTACGGCATTCCATATCCTGATTTTTTAAACCAATATACAATCTTTTATCTTAACAAGAACAACTCCCGGCTTAATGTTGATCCCCGACAGTATACTTCCCGGTCAGTTTACAGCCCTTTCATAACGACATGTCAACTGTATGATATTTAGACACATAATTGTCTTGTTTTTTTACAATAAACATTTTGATTTTAACTACATATCACTGTATCACTGTGCATTACAAAGACGGCACATATTTTGAATATTCAACTGAAACATCAAAAAAAGGAAATGAACAGGATAATCCGTTTACTTATACTTTTTCTTATAACAGGATATGGAAATCTGTCTGCGCAGGAGACTAAGTTGTGGACGCTTCAGGATTGCATAAATTATGCCGTGGAGAACAACATAGGTCTACAAAGGCAGATGCTTCAGACCGGATCGGCTGAAGCAGATCTTCTGAAGTCAAGGATGGACATGCTGCCATCCCTCAATCTCGGGTCTGATGCACAGATGGGATTCGGCAGGTCGATCGACCCGGTAACAAACCTTATTACATTCGAGCAGAACATAAGCAACTCCTATTCCATTAATACATCCTTCAGGCTTTTCACGGGATTTGCCGCGCTTAACACAATGGCAGCAAGCAAATTCATGCATAATGCCGGGATTGAAACCGAAAAAGTCTACAGGAATACCGTCATCGTGAATATTCTGGGTGCCTACTATCAGGTGCTTTATGCAAAAGGCCTTGAGGAGGCAGCCATAATGCAGGCGGAACAGTCGGAAAAACAGCTTTTCAGGATAACGAAGCTGGTTGAAACGGGTAAAGAAGCGCTCTCGAAGCAGTTCGAGCTGGAGAGCAGGGCTTCGGAAGACAGACTCTCCCGGACAATAGCGTCGAACACGGCGAGCCAGGCGCTCACAACCTTAAAACAGATGCTTCAGCTTGGACCTGTTTCCGAATTTGAAATTCAGATGCCCGATCTTGACAACATTCTGATCACTGACGAAATCTTCAGCGTCGACAGCATTTACTCCATAGCAGCCTCTACCCTGCCGCGGCTCAAGGCCATTGACTATGAGCTGAAGGCATCGAAACGACAGGTTGCCGCTGCAAAGGGAAGTATGTCTCCGAGGCTGTCGGGAGGCGGTGCGATATATACCGGCTTCTATAAAATAACCAGCGACAATGCGCCGGAGCAGGATGCCTACACCACCCAGCTCAAGAATAACAACAGCCAGGCTGTCTATCTGAGTCTCGATATACCGATATTCAATAATTACGCTGTCGGAAGGAATATCAGGCAGGCAAAGCTGAGAAAAAGTGACGCCGAACTCAGGCTGGAACAGGAGAAGAACAACCTGTACACCGATATTGAGAATGCATGCCTCGATTACAACAGGGGAAAGAGTGAATATACGGCGGCTGTATCCAACCTCGAATTCAATAAAAAATCGTTCGATGCAGTCGAGAAGAAGTTCGAGGCTGGTCTGACTGATGTGACAGATTATTCGGCAGCAAAAACAACTCTTTTCAGGGCTGAGACCGAAGCACTAAGGACAAAGCTGCAGCTGCTTATAAGGAAAATGACCATAGAGTTTTACACCACGGGAGAATATGAAGGACTCATTGATATGTAAAGCAGAAAATAACAGGCTGGCAGGATTTGGAGCCCTGAGCCCTGAGCCCTGAGCCACCAACCAGCAACCAACTAACGAACAACCAGCAATTTAAGTAAAATAAAAACTTCAAAAATGGACACCCCCATAGAATCGATGGACAGAGCATTACCTAAGAAGAAAGGCCTTCAGAAGAAGCATATCGGCTATATAATTTTTGGTATTATCATTATCATCCTGTTTTACATGGCATTTTTCACCGACCGGACTTCAACATACAAGGTCGGGAAAGACAAGCTGATAATCGAAGCAGTTACCGAAGGCCGGTTCAATGATTACATAACCGTTCCCGGAACAGTGGAACCCATCAGCACAATATTCCTTGATGCGCAGGAAGGAGGCCGTGTCGAGGAGATTCTGATTGAAGAGGGTTCCATGGTTAAGCAGGGAGATATCATTCTCAGGCTCAGCAATCCTGACCTGTACCTCAATATCCTCGACAGTGAGGCTCAGCTTGCCGAAAAAGAGAACTTTCTGAGGAACACGCAGGTCACCATGGAACAGGAAAGGATCTCGATCAAGAGGGAACTCATCAGCCTGAAATATGATATTGAAAGGAAAAAAAGGAATTTCGGGCAGAATGAAAAGCTGATAGCGGACAACCTCATCTCAAGGGAAGAATATCTGAGGTCGAGAGAAGATCTGGATATGGCGATGCAATCGAGGGATCTCTTTATGGAAAGGCAGAGACAGGATTCAATATTCAGATCGGTGCAGGTGGAAACTCTCAAAGCCAACCTCGAGAACATGAGAAAGAACCTGGCGCTTGTACGGCAGAGAGTCGAAAATCTGAATGTTAAGGCCACGGTCGACGGACAGCTCGGTCTTCTGGTCCCCGAGATTGGTCAGTCGATCTCAAGGGGAGCCAACATGGGCCAGATAAATGTGCTGACATCATACAAGGTGACCGCCCAGATTGACGAGCACTACATCGACAGAGTCAAGACACAGTTGACCGCAACTCTCGACAGGCAGGGGCATAACTACGACCTGGTTGTAAAGAGAGTCTACCCGGAAGTCAGAAACGGGACTTTCGAGATAGACATGGTGTTTGCCGACAGCATGCCGGATAATATAAGGTCGGGTCAGACATATTATACAAGCCTGCAGCTTGGCCAGCCAAAAATCTCATTGCTGGTGCCCATCGGCGGTTTCTTCCAGGCGACCGGCGGACAATGGATCTTCGTTCTCGATCCCTCGGAATCATTCGCTATCAAGAGAAATATAACCCTTGGAAGGAAAAATCCCAAATATTATGAAGTGCTTGAAGGACTCACTCCCGGTGAGAAAGTAATAGTCTCTGGTTATGAAACCTTTGGCAAAAACGAAAAACTAGTCTTTAAAAAATCAAATTAGAATAAAACCAGCAAATAATCTGCACCATGATCAAAACCAACGAATTAACAAAGGTCTTCAGAACCGAGGAAGTTGAAACAACAGCTCTGAACAAGATCAATCTCCACGTAAAGGAGGGTGAATATGTAGCAGTCATGGGACCCTCAGGATGCGGAAAGTCAACACTTCTGAATATCCTTGGCCTGCTTGACAATCCGACCGCGGGAAGCTATGTTTTTAACGGGACCGAGGTGGCCAACCTCAGGGAGCGCGACAGGACGGTTTTCCGCAAAGGCAATATCGGCTTTGTCTTCCAGAGCTTCAATCTTATCGATGAGCTTAATGTATTCGAGAATGTGGAGCTTCCGCTGATCTATCTCAAGATGAAGACCAGTGAAAGGAAAAAGAAAGTGGAGGATGCTCTTGACAGGATGAAGATAACTCATCGCGCAAAACATTTTCCACAGCAGCTTTCGGGAGGTCAGCAGCAGAGAGTGGCAATAGCCAGGGCTGTCGTCGCGAATCCCAGGCTCATACTTGCCGACGAGCCCACAGGTAACCTCGATTCAAAAAACGGCATTGAGGTAATAAACCTTCTTTCGGAACTGAATAAGGAAGGGACCACAATCATCATGGTCACGCACTCTGAAAGGGATGCCGGTTATGCACACAGGATAGTGAACCTGTTCGACGGACAGATAGTCAGCTGACAAGGTTCCTGTCGATCCTTTTAAGCTTGTTGTAGAGAGTCTGGCGGGTAATTCCGAGTAAGGAGGCAGTTACACTGATGTTGTTCCCGTTCCTCCGCAGGCAATCCACAATATACTTCGACTCCATCTCCTCGAGGGTAAGCTCTCGGGGATGGATGTTTTTAAGTGAAGGTCCGAATTCAAAATCGGATGGCAGCAAGACTGTTGAATCACTCATTATAACAGCTTTTTCAACGGCATGCTGAAGTTCCCTCACGTTACCCGGCCAGCTGTGATTTGCAAGTTTCTCAAGGGCATGAGTGTTAAACCGCATCGGCTCCCTGTTATATTTTTCACAATAGATCTTCAGGAAATGATAAGCCAGGATTGGGATATCATCAACCCTGTCGCGCAGGGGAGGCATATCGATTACAATTGTATTTATGCGGTAAAGAAGGTCTTCCCTGAATTTTCCCTCCGCTACCATCCCGTTAAGATCGCGGTTGGTTGCGCATATCAGGCGAATGTCAACAGGAACGGACTGATTGGAACCAACTCTCACCACCTTCCTGCTCTGAAGGGCATTAAGGAGTTTGGACTGGGAATGAAGCGGAAGGTTGCCGATCTCGTCAAGGAAGAGAGTGCCTCCGGAGGCAAGCTCGAATTTTCCCTTGCGATCGTCCCTGGCATCAGTGAAAGCGCCCCTTACATGTCCGAACAGCTCA
Organism: Bacteroidales bacterium; assembly: GCA_049294075.1. Lineage (GTDB taxonomy): Bacteria > Bacteroidota > Bacteroidia > Bacteroidales > VadinHA17 > LD21. The sequence goes on from JBAQCK010000162.1 coordinate 9,254, forward strand.
CTTTCAAACAATGTATCAGGCACCGACCCCATATCGACACTTATCAGAAGCTCCCCTGCCCTTCCCGATCTGTTGTGGATCTCGGTTGCAAGCAGTTCCTTGCCTGTTCCGTTCTCGCCGGTTATAAGGATATTGGCATCGGTGGAGGCCACCTTCTGAACGATGTTCAGAACGTTTATCATTGTGGGCGAAGGCCCGTGAATAAGCTTCTGCAACTCCTTAACCATATGCCCGGATTTGATTTCACAAGTTAATAATTTTTGTCTATTTTTTTGACATTTCCAGATTTTGATTTTTATTGCAACAAACGGAAATCATGAACGTCTTTATAAAAACCATAGAACAATGACAGTCACACTGTATCCCAATGAGGTTGTCCTGAAAGCCGGAGACACGAATCAGGTCGTTGAAGACAAGAGAGTTGACGGCAAGCTGATTGTTACGAACCAGAGGATTTATTTCAGGACGATCGCCGAAGAATCGGAGAGGTTCAATCTGGAAATACTGTTTGAAAACATCCTGGATGTTATCTTTTACAGAAAGGGGCTGTTCCTTGTCAAAGGGCTGAATATTGTTACCAGGGACGGAAAGAATTATGTCTTCCCCCTTAAGAAAAGGGACGAGATAGGACAGCTCATAAACAAGATGTATTAAATTCCGGCTAAGAATGATATTACGCCCCTACGGGGCTTTTAAATCATATGGGAACCTTAAGGATGGGCTGTGCCCATCCCTACCAATATTTCAGGCCCACGGCCTGGCCATCATTGGATCGATCCCAGCCCAGGTCAGGGGAGTAATGGTTCAGGGCGGCAACCTCCGGCTGGCAGAACCAACCCGGTTTACGAGCCCCGTCAGGGGCGTTATGATTTAGGGCGGGGCATCGTCCCGTTCAGCAGAAGCAACCCGGTTGCCAAGCTCCGTAGGAGCGTAATATTGGTAGGGATGGGCGGAGCCCATCCAAAATGGCACCCATATGATATTCAGCCCTGTAGGGGCGTTATGATTTAGGGCGGGGCATCGCCCCGTTCGGCAGAACCAACCCGGTTGCCATGCTCCGTAGGAGCGTAATATTGGTAGGGATGGGCGGAGCCCATCCAAAATGGCACCAATATGATATTCAGCCCTGTAGGGGCGTTATGATTTAGGGCGGGAACGCCCCGTATGACGCCAGTCCCTACCTCATTACCACCAATCATTCGTATTTCATCGACTGGGCAGGGTTTATCCTGGCCGTCGATGCGGACACGACAGCCCGCCGGGGAGCATTGTGGGGCCGATCGGGGCGCATGTATAGGCGCCGGTAAAATCCTGTCCGCCGGGCTTTCCGTTAAGAACCAGCCTGAAGATCCGGTCCCTTTTCTCATTAAACGTGTCGTAGCCAGCTTCATTTATAACATAAACCGCTATCAGAAGACTGCAGGCAATTGAATTTCCTTAAGGAAAAAGACCAGCATTTTTACTATACTTGCCATCCTGATCGCCTGTCTTGGATTATACGGACTGGCCTCGTGCATGGTTGAACAGAGAACGAAGGAGGTGGGAATAAGAAAGGTGTTCGGCGCCAGCGAAGGAGTGATTGTGAGGCTTATCCCGAAGGATTTCCTTATCCTGGTGGGTATATCTATTGTGATTGCATTGCCTGTAGCTTTTTATTTCATGAGCAACTGGCTGGAGAATTATATTTACAGGACAAATATCGGCATACCGATCCTTGTTCTCGCGGCGCTGCTTACAGTGGCAATCACCTTTATAACAATAAGCTACAAGGCCTACCAGGCGGCAATAACCAATCCGGCAAGCTCAATAAGAACCGAATAGGACTGGAATTACCGGAAAACATTAAACTTTGTTATGGTAGTTGGTGTTTACCAGTTCAGGTAAAGCCATTTTATTTAATTTTGAGCAAACAAAATTGAATGAGAATTGATGTTCTTACCGTTCTGCCCGAATTGCTTCACAGCCCGCTGAACTGGTCGATTGTTAAGAGAGCCAGGGATAAGGGGCTTGTGGAAATAAATATCATCAACCTTCACGATTATTCCAGCGACAGGTACAGGAGCGTCGACGACTATGTCTTTGGCGGAGGAGCCGGAATGGTAATGATGATTGAGCCGGTTTACAAGGCTATCGGAGAGCTTAAGAAAGAAAGAGACTACGACGAAATAATCTACACCTCGCCTGATGGTGAGAAGCTGACCCAGAAGAAGGCCAACTCACTGTCGCTTAAGACCAATATAATTATCCTCGCCGGCCATTATAAAGGGATAGACCAGAGGATAAGGGATCATCTCATTACCAGTGAGATCTCGATCGGCGATTATGTGCTCTCGGGTGGTGAACTCCCGGCTGCAGTGATCATCGATGCTGTGGTAAGACTGATTCCCGGGGCATTGGGCGATGAACAATCAGCCCTCTCCGATTCGTTCCAGGACGACCTGCTTGCTCCGCCTGTCTATACAAGGCCGGCGGAATTCATGGGATGGAAAGTTCCGGATGTACTGCTTTCAGGGCACTCGGCCAATATTGAAAAGTGGAGGCATGAACAGGCGGTTGAAAGAACGAGGAGGCTGAGGCCGGATTTGTTGGAGGAAGATGAGGCGTGAAGGCGTGAAGGCGTGAAGGTGTTAAGGCGTTAAGGCGTTAAGGCGTGAAGGCGAAGAGAATGATGGACTTTTAATGTTTTGGAAAAGACGAAAAGCTTTTGTAAAATTGTACCTTATTTTTGGATGTAATATAACTAATTAATTATCAGTAACATGAATTCACAGGATTATATTAACCGGGAAGACAAGTTTGGAGCTCACAATTATCATCCGCTGCCTGTAGTGCTCGACAGAGGCGAAGGAGCCTTTGTATGGGATGTTGAAGGGAAAAGATATTTCGATTTTCTTTCAGCGTATTCTGCCGTAAACCAGGGTCATTGCCACCCCAGGATAGTGGATGCCATGGTCGCTCAGGCCAGTAAACTTGCTCTCACTTCAAGGGCATTCTATAATTCTGTGCTTGGGGAGTATGAGGAGTTTGTAACCCGCTATTTCGGCTATGACAAGGTTCTTCCAATGAACTCCGGAGCTGAAGCTGATGAGACTGCCCTTAAGCTCTGCCGCAAGTGGGCCTATAAAAAGAAAGGCATAGCCCAGGGAAATGCAAAGATCATCTGCTGTGAGGGTAATTTTCACGGAAGGACAATCACTATCATTTCGATGTCGACCGATCCTGATGCAAGAAACGATTACGGACCATTCACCCCCGGATTCATCACCATACCTTACAACGACATCGCTGCTCTTGAGAACGCACTGCAGGATCCAGATGTGGCAGGATTCCTCGTGGAGCCTATCCAGGGTGAAGCCGGTGTTTTTGTTCCCGACGAAGGATATTTAAAGAAGTCATATGATCTCTGCAGGAAGCACAATGTCCTTTTCATTGCCGATGAAGTCCAGACCGGACTTGCCCGTACAGGCAAGCTTCTGGCATGCGACCATGAAGGAGTGCGGCCCGATATTCTTATCCTGGGCAAAGCTCTTTCCGGCGGCCTGATGCCAATCTCAGCAGTGCTGGCCGATGATGAAATAATGCTCACAATCAAGCCCGGAGAACACGGATCGACATTCGGAGGCAGTCCCATTTCGGCAAAGGTTGCCATTGCTGCGCTTTCAGTGCTAAAGGATGAAAAGCTGGCTGAGAATGCAGAAAGACTCGGGCAAATTTTCCGCAGCGAAATGAAAGGTATTAAGTCCGATATGGTCGAGCTTGTCAGAGGAAAAGGTCTGCTCAATGCCGTGGTCATCAGGCCAAAGAACGGAAAGACTGCATGGGATGTCTGTCTTGCCATGAAGGACAAGGGTGTCATTGCCAAGCCGACTCACGAGCACATTATCCGCTTTGCTCCTCCCCTCGTAATCACCGAAGCCCAGCTTATGGAGGCAATAGATCTTATAAAGGAAGCATTTAAACTGTTTGAATAACATTATTTTGTGGCAATAAGGACATTACATTTTACCATACTTCTGACTGCTGTTGCCGCCTGGTCGTGCAACAGCAGTCTCACAAGGAACATTCATCCGAAAGAGCTGGAGGATCATGTCAGGTTCCTCTCATCCGACGAACTTAAAGGAAGGATGACAGGTTCTGAAGGAGACAGTCTGGCTGCAGTTTATATCAGAGACAGGCTTCAGATGGCCGGACTTGAGCCTCTGACCGGAGACGGATTCCAGCGGTTTGAGGTGTCTGACAAGGTTACAGCCGGGAAACGGAATTTTCTGTCGGTCGCAGGCCAGTCATTTGATCCGGCTTCTGACATTACTCCCTTCTCCTTCAGCGAAACCGCTGAACTCAGTGCAGAGGTTGTATTTGCCGGTTACGGATTCCGGATAAGCAATGACAGCATCAAATGGGATGATTACCGTGACGTTGACGTAAAAGGGAAATGGGTGCTGCTGCTCGAGGGTGATCCGGAACCTGACCTTTCGGTCAGCGGGTTCATCCCATTCAACGGTGACAGGGACAAGACCATGCTTGCGAAAGACATGGGGGCATCAGGTGTTCTCATGGTATCAGGGCCTGTAAATGACAATAGCGACACCTTCAGCAGCCTGTCGAATGAAGCCTGGCCGGTAGGCATCCCGGTCCTGAGAATAAAAAGAAACGTTGCCGACCGGATACTGTCAGCAAAGGGTAAAACCACGGCGGGACTTGAGAAGGAAATAAACACCTCACATAAGAGCATTGGTTTTGCAACAGGGGTGGAAGTAAATGCCGGATCAGAAGTAAAAGTGGCGCTTAGCCCTACCCGGAATGTGGTTATGGTTCTTAACGGGGAAGATGAAAATCTTAAGGATGAGTATCTGATTATCGGGGGTCATTATGACCACCTTGGCATGGGAGGCTCATCAAGCCGCGCGGGCGACACTGTCGCGGTTCATCATGGTGCGGACGACAATGCCTCTGGTGTAGCCGGCTTTATCGAGATAGCCGAGAAATTTGCCCTCACTGATAATAGCAACAGGAGAAGCATCATTTTTGCAGGTTTCTCAGGTGAGGAATCAGGACTTCTTGGTTCAAAATACTTTACAGAGAACCCACCGGTCGATCTTTCGAAGGTCAACGCCATGATCAACCTCGATATGGTTGGCAGGCTGAGGGATTCGGGTTCCCTGCAGGTCGGAGGCATAGGCACCTCTCCCAACCTGAAGGGACTAATTGTCTCACTGGTCGATACAAATTCAATAAATTTATCACTGTCGGAAGAAGGATCAGGGCCCTCTGACCATTCGGCATTCTACGGCAAGGACATTCCGGTCCTTTTCTTTACAACAGGAGCGCATCTCGATTACCATACGCCTTCCGACACCTGGGAAAAGCTGAATTATCAGGGAATGGCAAGTGTTTCGGATATTATTTTCGATGTGGCAAAAAAGCTTGCCAACGACGACAGCAAGCTTGCCTTCACTGAAGCCGGACCAAAGCAGGGAGCCGTCAGAACTATGAGAAGGCAGGGAGTCACCCTGGGGATCATGCCCGATTTTGCCGGTAATATAAAGAACGGACTTCGGGCCGACCTTGTAACACCGGGCAAGCCGGCTGCCCTTGGAGGCATGAAGAAAGGAGACATCATCACAGCCATAAACGGCAAGACTATCAACAATATCCAGGATTACATGTACCGGATGGGCCAGCTTAAACATGGGGAAACCATCAGCGTTGAGATATTGCGAAACGGGAAAAAAGAAGTTCTGCTGATACAATTATAGCGCTGTCGCGTCTAAGTCATAAATCTTTACCCCATGAAGAAGACCATTTTATGGATCCTGGCTATTGTAATAACCCTTGGAGCCGCGTATTACCAGAGGAAGACAGGACCTACCAATCCGCGTGATACATTCCTGACAGTAAATGACAGCCTGGTTAAGGTGAGGCTGGTGAGGAGTCTGGGACTTGACGAGAGACCAGAGGTCAGGCTGGCGATCACCGACACCACGGTAAAAGCCAGGCTGCATTACAGGAGATTCAGGACAGGTGAAGAGTACAACTCAAGTGAATTTATATATAAGGTATACCCTGTCAATTCGATGCTGATGAATAAGGTTTTCGGCATTACGGAGGAAAAGGGATTATACGCCGCTGTTCCGCAACAGCCCCCTGCCGGGAAAATCGAGTACTACCTTGAACTGACCGATTCAAAGGGAACCACAACCGTTCTGAAGGAAACACCGGTGGTATTAAGGTTCAAGGGAGCCGTCCCGCCGTGCATACTGACGCCACACATTCTTTTCATGTTCCTGGCAATGCTTCTTGCGAACATCGCGGGTCTGATGGCGCTTTTCAACCTTCCTGCCTTCAGTAAGTATTCGGTCTGGACCCTCATCACTCTTATTGCCGGAGGAATGATACTTGGTCCCGTGGTTCAGAAATTTGCCTTCGGTGAATTCTGGACAGGAGTGCCATTCGGATGGGATCTGACTGACAACAAGACTCTTATTGCAATGCTGTTCTGGATACCGGCAGTGGTTATGAACAAAAAAAGGGATACACGGATTTACACATTGCTGGCTGCAGCCGTTACATTAATAATATTTTCAATACCACACAGCATGTTCGGGTCAGAGCTCGATTATTCATCGGGAGAAGTGACACAAGGGATAATCTTGTTCTTTTTGATGAAAATCTCCAAAAATTCATAAATTGAATGCAGCAATAAAATAACCCTCCCGTCTTTTCATTGGAAATAATGGAAGACAGTGGGTGCAGCTACAAGTATAAGAACCAGCCTTTACTCGACAATGGCAAATGCAGAAGCAGCATTCCGGAACTTGCACCAGGATCTCCTGGACGGATGCAAGACTGGCGACCAGAAAGCCCAGTTCAAGATTTACAAGTTGTACTATAAGGCAATGTACAACACGAGTCTGAGAATTGTGACCGATACTATGGAAGCGGAGGATATTATGCAGGAATCGTTCCTGTCGGCCTTTGAAAAGATTGATACGTATTCAGGCGCCGTCAGTTTCGGGGCATGGCTGAAGAGAATAGTGATCAACCGCTCGCTCGATGCCCTGAGCAGAAAAAAAGCGATCTTTGAAGATATTGAGCTGCACGTGGGGATCAGGGATGAGAGCAGTGAAGATGTGGTAAGGAAAGAGGAGCTCGACATAAAGGTTGAGGAGGTAAAGGATGCAATCAACAGGCTGCCTGACGGATACAGGATCATTCTCTCGCTCTATCTGCTGGAAGGTTATGATCACGATGAGATTGCCGAGATACTTAATATTTCGAGCAGCACATCGAGATCGCAGCTTTCAAGGGCAAAGCAGAAGCTTATTGCCGAAATGAAGAAAAAATGAAAAATTAAGAAAATGAAAAATATAGAAGACATAATCAGAAACAACAGGGAGTTCTTCGACAGCGCCGAGCCGTCGGACGGACACTTTGAAAGATTTCACAGGAAACTGGAGATCAGATGTGAGCCTCTGGTGGTCAAAAAAAGCATCGTTCCGTATCTTCTTAAGGCAGCTGTGGTCACCCTGCTTGTTACACTCTCATCGCTCTGGACATGGGATCATTTCCTCAGACCCGACAGGGACAGGATGAGCCTTAGTGACGTTTCACCGCAGTACCGTGAGGTAGAAAACTATTATACATACCAGGTCAACCTGATGGAAAGCGAACTGTCGACTATCGATCTGAACGGGAATGCCGGACAGAAGAAAATACTCATGAGCGAACTTAAAAGCATGGATTCGGTATATGTCCAGCTCCAGAAAGA
>JBAQCK010000163.1:0-1841 GCA_049294075.1 Bacteroidales bacterium
GTGTTATCACGGTGATTTCAGGCGGCATCCATATTCTGAAAGGCAAGCCAAGAACACCAAGTCCCCTGTTTACAACAAGATACTGCCCGTTCACCTCATGAATACCGCTCCATCGCGGGTAGAAATACTTTGCCGGACTCCATTTTAAACGTTTTGTAAAGATACCTACCTGCATGCCGTGAGTGTGTCCCGACAGGGTAATTTCAATGCCGGTCTTTCCTGCAACCTCTTTGTCCCACTGGTTGGGATCATGAGCCAGCAGTATCTTTAAATCTTCACCATAGATCCTTTGGGAAGCCTTTTCCAGGTTTCCGTGTTCGATATCAGGAAACGATCCCCTGGTTTTCACTCCAAGAATGGCAACAGAAGCATTACCGATTTTTACCATTTCAAATTCATCATTCAGGACTTTATAACCCGACGCGGCAATCAACCTGTTCATCAGCCTTACGTTGTTTTCCCTTTCGGCTTCGGTGTAAGTGGGATGGTAAGTTCCGAAATCGTGGTTTCCCATTACCGCGTATTGCCCGTACCGGGCTTTTGCCTTCGACAGGATGGTGTCGAACCTGTCGAACTCCCTCCATCCGGTGTTGATGAAATCACCTGTGTTTACAAGAAGATCGGGTTCCAGATCATTGATTTCCTGCATTGTTTTTTCAAGCCTTTCATTGTGATGATAAAAGCAGGGGAGATGCAGATCGGAAATCTGAACTATTCTGAAACCTTCGAGATCCCGATCCAGGCCTTTCACCTGTATGGTGTGGTTTTCTGTCCTGATATTGAACTTTCCGATGAGAGAGCCGGATGCAAGGACAACAACGATGATGGAAGCCAATATTATGCCTGCCGTTGTCATTTTTGGTGAGTAGGCTCCTGACGGCCTGAGGGTCAGCTTTCCGGCGTAATGGAATGCAATGATCAGTATCCTTGGCACAACAACTGCCAGAAGCATCCCCCTGAGACTCATTACCGACCATGCATGGGCCGGATCGTCTGGCATGCCCCTGAAGGATACAGTCTCAAACCAGAGTGTCCATATCCATATGCTGAGAACTGCATGAATTGTTATGACGAAATAGTAGCTGAGCCACGATCTTTCATAAAGATATTGCCTGATCACTGCCAGTGTGAGGACCTCGGTTACTGCAAGTACTATGAAGAGTGCCATCCGGTTTTTCTGAGGTTGTAAAAATACTCAATTAAAACTTATTGTGATAATTGCTAAATTTAAACCCGTTAAGACAGGCTTATGACAGAAGTGAGATTCCAGGCAGCGGACTTTGTTCCGGATACGAAGTTCACCTACTCGGTGATAGCAGCCCGCTATGAGGGTAGTTGGTTGTATGTCCGTCATCACAGGCGCACCACATGGGAGATCCCGGGCGGACATATTGAAGACGGCGAGTCGCCCGACGATGCCGCGAGGCGGGAACTGATGGAGGAGACAGGCGCTATTGAATTCGGTCTTGATTGTGTTGCCCCGTATTCGGTGCTGAAAGATGGCATTACCGGCTACGGGAAGCTTTATGTAGCCTATGTCTCGAGGCTGGGTCCGGTGCCTGATATATCCGAAATAGCCGAGGTCAGGTTGCTTGACCACCTTCCCGAAAACCTAACGCACCCTGACATACAACCGCATCTGTATAAAAAGGTATTGGAGTATCTTGATAATGAAGGATAATCAGACATAATCGAAACTGATCTTTTTTTGGTTGTGCGGTTTTATATACGGAAAGAGAACCAAAAGACATCTAAAAGCAGTCAACATGGTTCCGGTCGGTTTTAGCGGAGAAGATCCCAGATATTCATATATATACAATAAAACATATATAGTACTGAAG
>JBAQCK010000164.1:0-4441 GCA_049294075.1 Bacteroidales bacterium
GGGGTAAAAAACCTGCTCAGAGCACAGGGCACACCATGTCCACCGTATCTGTAGCGAAGGTGGAGGGCTAAGAATAATCCTGTCAGCGCTTCACAACCAGCTTTCCTGTAAGTAAGTTCTCTCCGTACTTCACTCTCACCATGTATATTCCTTCCTGCCAGCCGGAGGTATTTATAATTGTTTTATTGTCTTTCAGCCTGGTCTTTTTCTCTTTCAGCATCATGTTGGGAGCATAGATTTCAAGGTCCCATCCCGAAACAGGCAACTCTTTATCATCTGACGACTCGACTGTAAGGGTGACTTCTCCTGAGGCCGGATTCGGGAAAATCGAAAGACCTTCGGAATCATATACTTCAATACCGGTCACGGTATAATTTCCCCATCCGCATGTATTTTGCCACCCTTATATTACGGGTAGAAACATTAACAGCACATCCTTTTGCAACACTGGCAGGTAAATCATCCATTATGAGCTCATAGTACTCGAGTTTATAATTATCATATGGGGAGTCACCAGGCAGATGATTAACTAAGGGTCCGGGTCCCCATTTGGAGATTAACCTCGAAGAATTATAAGGATCAACTATTGCAGAATGAGAAGCTCCGTTATAATATACTTTTTTGAATTTTGCGGGATTATACACTCTTTTATATGTTGCATTCTGGTCTCCGTTCCCGGTATAATACTTTGAAACCTCAGAATCATTTGTAATCTTTATTGTATCTCCTCCATCCGATAAGTGCCATGCATATCCGTGGCAATTATACACTGTGGAACAGGGACCTATAATATTGGCATTCCAATCATTACCGGCTATAACCGAATCTTGCCACAAAAGAGTAGCAGCTACAATTTCGGGCAAGGAATAAAACTCATCTTCCTGCACGGCATTTACTGAAATTCCTGTTGGGGTGTGCCTTATCACACCCTGACCGTAATTCCTTAAAAAGCAGACCATAGAACATCTGTGGAACAATTTCGAAAAGATAAATGACATTTCAAAGAAAATTTTGTTATGTTTTTAACATTATAATTATTTGATCAGCAATATGGAGCGTTGCCCCCGCCCTACCGATATTTTGCCCCTGCCGGGGCTTGGCAAAATCGGATGGGTCCTGCTAAACGGGCGTTGCCCGCCCTACCGATATTTTGCCCCTGCCGGGGCTGGCAAAATCGGATGGGTCCTGCTAAACGGGCGTTGCCCCGCCCTACCGATATTTTGCCCCTGCCGGGGCTGGCACAGGGATGTGTTAATCAATCATGGCAAAACTCCGTCATGGAATATTTTACCGGTAACCGATTGGGATTGAATGACACCCCATGATAGAAGAGCCCCGCGTATGGGGCTGGATATTTTTCTACAAAAAGACTACAGCGAATTATTTATTTTTCAACAGACACTCACTGACAGAACCTGCTACATTTCATGGGAATTGTGTAATTTTGCGCGTTCTTAAAACTCAGCAAATGTTTATTGTAGATACATCGGGACAGCCGTGCCCCGCTCCGCTGATTGCCACAAAAAGGGCTTTGAAGGAGACAGGGGAAGGCGAATATTTTCAGGTAGTGACCGATAATAAAACTTCGTTCAGCAATATTTCAAGATTCCTCAGGGATAATAAAACTGAATTTACCTTTACAGAGTCAAACAGCATTTGGATCCTTACCGTTAAGAAGTCAGGTACGACCGTAGAAACTATCGATCCGTCGGAATACTGTTCAATGGATATACCTCATTTTTCAAAAGGCAGTTATATAGTTGTGTTTTCTTCTGATAAAATGGGGGAGGGAGACGTCAATCTGGGCAGTCTTCTTATGAGTAATTTCATTCGGGCAATCAGGGAACTTGATCTTCTTCCCGATAAAATGGTGTTTTATAATGCTGGAGTTCACCTGGTCAGCGATAAATCACCGGTTGCCGGCCATCTGAAGGAGCTTGAAAAAATGGGAGTTACACTGCTTGTTTGCGAAACGTGCGCGAAGCATTATTCGATCGTTGAAACCATTTCAGCAGGCATCCTGAGCAATATGTTCGAGATCGCCCAGGCAATGTCATCAGCAGGCAACATAATTAAGCCATGACAGTTAATCTGCTCGATTTTGCCGAAGCCGGGGGATGCTCAGCAAAGATATCACCGAAACTGCTTGAAGAATTCCTTAAATATCTTCCCGTGACAGCCGACCCAAATATCCTTGTGGGCATCGATACTCACGACGATGCAGGCGTATACAGGGTAAATGAAGATCTGGCTCTTGTTTTCACCACCGACTTTTTCCCGCCGGTCTGCAGCGATCCCTATGAATTCGGACAGATAGCCGCGGCCAACTCCATAAGCGATGTCTATGCAATGGGTGCAACACCGGTTATAGCATTGAACTTAATGATGTTCCCTTCCGGAAGACTTCCCCTCGAAGCTTATGCATCCATACTCAGGGGGGGGGCCGACAAGGCAGCTGAAGCAGGACTGAGGATAATAGGGGGACATACCATCGATGATAATATTCCAAAATATGGTATGGCAGTCATCGGGTATGTCCATCCAAAAAAGATAATCACCAACGCGGCTGCCGTACCAGGTGATCTGCTTATTCTTACCAAACCCGTCGGGACAGGTGTGATACTTGCAGGCCAGAGAATGAAAATGGCATCGGGTGAGGATGTGAATGAAGCCTTACGTTTTATGAAAAGCCTGAACGCCTCTGCCGCCGCGGTGATGCAGAGGTTCGGGGTGAAGGCATCCACCGACGTTACAGGATTCGGCCTCGCGGGCCACGCCCTCAAGATGGCAAGGGCTGGAAATGTTACTATCGAAATCGGCCTTGAAGCCCTGCCGCTGATCGGTGATGCCTGCAGGCTTGCTGACGAAGGCTGTATCCCTGGCGCAGCCTTCAGAAACCTCGATTTTGTTGAGGACGAAACGTTTTTTGAGGAAGAACTGGATTATAACCTCAAAATGCTGTCGATGGATGCCCAGACATCCGGGGGTATACTGATGTGTGTCAGGGAGAATAAAGCAAAAGATGTCGTTGCGGCCCTCAGGGAAGCAGGAATGACGGCTTCGGCAATCATTGGAAGAGTTGTGGAAAAGGAAGAAAAGCATCTGCGCCTTCTAAATCATACTCCCAGGTTGGAAATGCCGCTTTGAATATATATAATATCGGGCAGGAGATCTCCTGCCAAGGGCAGTGCATTTATTTGGCTTACCGAAAAAATGTAACAATATCGTAACATCAAAAAGATTATTTTTCACGGGGAGTTACTAATTTCGAACTGTCGAACCTGGAATTTTGATAATTCATAACTCATTGGGAATAAGCTATAAACCTGTGTTCTTAATTTCATCCCAAACCATATTACCTGGTCCTTTATGACATTTCTGATCTTTATAATCGTTATTGTTCTCATCTTTGACTTTATAAACGGATTTCACGATTCGGCCAACTCGATCGCCACTGTAGTTTCCACAAAGGTGCTTTCTCCTATCGCGGCTGTGGCCCTTGCTGCCACCTTCAACTTCGTCGCCTTTCTTATTTTCCCGTTGAAGGTTGCAAAGACTATGGGCTCGGGAGTGATCAATACGGAAATAGTCACGCTTGAACTAATCGCGGCAGCAGTGATCGCTGCCATTATATGGAACCTTATTACATGGTGGCTGGGACTACCATCAAGTTCTTCCCATACGCTTGTTGGCGGACTGGTTGGCGCCGCGATAGCCGGCAGCGGATTCGGATCAGTCATTTATTCGGGGGTTCTGAAAATAGGAGCTTTTATTGTCATAGCACCTGTGCTTGGGATGCTCATGTCTTATCTGATAACATTAATCGTTCTTCACATCGTTCAGAAACGCTCTCCCTTCGGAGTCGACAAGCACTTCCGACGGCTTCAGCTTCTTTCAGCCTCGGCTTTCAGCCTCGGACACGGAGGCAACGATGCACAGAAATCAATGGGAATAATCTGGGTGGCGCTTTATGCCATGGGTAAGGTCCCGAGAGACTCTGACCCTGCCTTGTGGATAGTACTGTCTTGTCACACTGCCATGGCACTTGGAACCCTGTTCGGAGGATGGAGGATCGTTAAAACTATGGGACAGAAAATAACAAAATTAAAACCTTTTGAAGGTTTCTGCGCTGAAACGGCGGGCGCTGCAACTCTCTTTATGGCCACAGCCCTCGGGATACCGGTAAGCACAACACACACGATAACAGGGGCGATAATCGGCGTGGGAGCAACAAAAAGGGCTTCCGCCGTGAAATGGGGTGTGACAACAAAAATATTCTGGGCCTGGATACTGACAATACCAGTATCGGCAATCATAGGAGCCGCGATATTTTATATCATCAGGGTGATAGTTTGATTGCTTTGAAGGAGTTGAGTATTACACCCTTTCAGGGTTTTTCATCAGGGGGGCTGGTGGCCGCCGGTTGCACCGGCGGTTATTC
>JBAQCK010000165.1:0-7670 GCA_049294075.1 Bacteroidales bacterium
TTTTGATAAAATTGTTAAAGCCACAAGAGAAATAATAAGACCTGACAGGAAAAACGAACGAAAGCATCACCTGAAAAGGCTTTATCATATGAATTATAAAAGATTATAGCTTAACTAAACGACATTGCTATTAAATTGTTGAATGTCAGCTTCCTGTCTCGTGAAAATACCTTTTTTCGGCCGTCTTTTGAACGGCACCTAAACTCTTCATTGTCAAGTTCATACGTTATGTTTTTAGTTAATTTTTCACGATAATCCGCTTTCTTGTTTATACTTGGGTTACCCCCTATATATCTAATACAAGATAATCAACTATTCCTAAATTACAAACATTTCAAAGAACTATTATAGCTATATTTGAAATAAAATCAAGCTTTTAAGATGATTTTCTTAACTAAACGACATTGAATTTAATGGTATTAATCATCAACTTTAAGAGTTCTATACAACGAGAACTGGACAGTTTTTTTAAGGCAATTTCCAGAAGTGATTTTAAAATAAGGGAAGTTACCAAAGGGGCGTTTACTCAAGCCAGGGCCAAGTTAAATCCATGGGCTTTTCAGCGATTAAACGAAGTAGCTGCCGATACTTTTTATGATGATGCGGAGTATTACGTTTGGCATGACATGCGTGTTTTGGCAGTAGATGGGACACGATTGGTTTTGCCCAATCATCCAAGCGTTGTTGAAGAATTTGGTCAGCAAAAGTTTGGGCCCAATGCAGATAGTCCTCGTTCGCTGGCAATGGGATCAATGCTTTACGACGCATTGAATCAAATCACCATCGATGCGCAGTTGTCGCCCTATGCATCCAGCGAGCGGGATTTGCTTATGCAACACATGGATAAAATAAAGCCTGGTGACCTTCTGCTCCTTGATCGGGGCTATCCCTGCTTTTGGTTACTATTTTTATTAAAAGCCAGGGGCATCCAATTTTGTGTCCGGTTAAAGGAAGACTGGTGGTTACAGGTAAAGGACTTTACCGAGAGTGATGAGAAGGAGCGGCTTGTAACCTTTAAATTACCAAAGAAAGATCGAAAAAAACTGGCAGATTTTCCAGACATGCTGGATACGACCATAATTTGCCGGTTGATTAAGATCGGACTTCCAGACGGGAACCAAGAGATTCTTTGCACATCATTAATCGATTCTGAAAAGTATTTATACGAAGAATTTGAAAAGCTGTATCATTACCGTTGGAATGAAGAAGAAGCCTATAAATTGCTGAAAAGCAGGGCAGAATTGGAGAATTTTTCAGGCAAAACAGCTAATGCAATTAAACAGGATTTTCATGCTAAAGTTTTTTTGATGACTTTATGTGCTGCCTATGCCCATCCGATTGAAGACAGAGTAGTTGAGGAATACAAGGCTGATCAGAACAGGAAGTTTGATCAGAAGATTAATCGTACAAATGCTCTTTCGATGACACAGGATATATTGATTGGAGCATTCTTAAGAAATCAATTTGAAAAGGCAATTGAAGCATTTGATAAAGTAGTCGCGGAAACCAGAGAAATCATCCGGCCCGGAAGAAGTAATCATAGAAAACAAAGGCCCAAAAAACCTTATTCAATGAATTACAAACGATTATGAAATATCACTAACTAAACGACATTGATTTACGATTTTTGATTTTTGAAGTTTCCGGATTTCACAGTTGCATGACAGGTAACAGAATGAATTGCATTACTACAGGACAAAAGATTGCTTTTCTCCAAAATAAGTCTACCTTAGAGTAAGAATCTAAGGAGGAAGGTCAACATGTGTTTTTCAGCCGGAGCCAGCTTTGCAGGAGGGGCAGTCATCACCGCAATTGGAGTGATGGCAATGCGGAGTAACAGTGATCCATCGCATCGCCTTTTCGCCGGCATTCCCCTGGTCTTTGGAGTGCAGCAGATATCTGAAGGCTTTGTATGGATTGCGCTGCAGTCGTCAGGTCATGATCTGATGCTTGGCATATCCTCTTACCTTTTTCTGATAGCGGCAGTGGTGATCTGGCCGTTTATGATACCCTTGTCGGTACTGCTTATGGAAAAAGTGAAGAGCAGGAAGCGGGCGCTCCGCGTCTTGCTTTTTGTAGGCTTGCTGGTATCGCTCTATTATGGCATAGGACTGATGATAAGCGATATCGACGCCGGGATAAGCAGTCATCATATTAAATATGCAAATGATTTTCCCCGGACAATGAGACTACCGGTCTTTATCGCATACCTAATTGCAACACTGGTGCCGCTCTTCATCTCAAGCATCAGGAAAGTATGGCTGCTGGGTATTCTGATAGCTGCCTCATGTCTTATAACCGGTATCTTTTACAAGGAGTACCTCACCTCTGTCTGGTGCTTCTTCGCTGCCTTGATAAGCGTGATTATCTGGTGGATCATCAGGAAGGAAAGGTTAAAGGAGAATGGTTAAAGGTTAAAGTGAAGGGTTTTGCGGACCTGGTTCCAAGGTTAAAACTCTTATCATCTCTTAGTCCCATTGTCTCTGAGGTACCACCTCGCAAAGTCGCTCCCTCAACTCTTTACTCAATGAGTACCCCGAGAAAAAAGCCACCCCCTGCGCCCCGACCTCTCTTGATATCTCCATTTCGCTGATCATCAGGTCGGGAGTAATAATGTTATGCGATGTCCGCAGTCCTACCCCTGCCCAAACCTGGCATCTACCGCCTGCAACATCCACTGCCCTGCCGATATATTCGCGGAAGAGAGCAGTATCATTGGTGTAAAGCATCGGGCAGATGAAATCAACATTACCTTCTGACGCCCATTCATCCCATTCCTGGCCTATCATCACCTGTGCTGTCTCATAGTCGGGGAAGACATCCACCCCCAGAAGAAGATCTTTCTCCGATGAGGCAATCAGGTCATTGATCTCAACGATCAGTTTAGTCATCTGAGCGCCATTCCATTTGATCCACTCGCACCATATCATCGATCCGCAGTCGTGTGCCACATCGATGGGAGAGGAGCCGTAAATCCTGCTGAACTCACCGGTAGTGACGGTGTCATAACTGTATTTCTGGTCGATGGCAAAGCGTGCATAGTCGAGATGGATGCCGTCGATGTCATACTTCATCGCCTCAGACACCCTCCGCAGCCAGTAATCGTGCACTGCCGGCAGGGCAGGATTGAGTTGGTTGCCTGTTGTGCTGTCTATTTTCACCACCATCCATTCAGGGTGCTCCGCTATCTCTCCCTCAATGCGTACGGGATATCCCGGGCAGATAATGGGGTGTATCTTAATTCCTCTCGCGTGACCTTCATCGATAAGTGCCTGAAGGTAGTCCCACTGAAACGCATTCTCATCTTTCAGTGAGTTATAGCAGAAGAGGTTGTTTATTCCTGCATCCCTATAAGAATCAAACAGATCAGTCATCTGTCGCAGGGCTGTGTCAGCATCAGCGCTGAATATTCCCGGATGCAACCACACGGCACGGTTTTCAGCTCTGTCTGCCTCCTTGCTGTGACAACCCGACAGAAGTACTGTCACTATGATAGTCATGAAGATAGTGATGGTTGTCTTACCATGTTTGAATGCAACTTTCATAAAACCAGGTTTTATTAAGCCGTGATCAAAGGTAATAAATAAGGGGTAAAGTGAAAATTTCCTACCTTGCATCAAAACCATACTGCCATGATACTATCTGCCTGTGGACTCAAATGTGATGAATGTGAATTCTTCAACAAGACCTGCACCGGTTGCCATGCCGTCAAAGGCGCAACCTTCTGGGCTGTTGATCTGCCGGCAAAGGTCTGTCCCCTGTACGACTGCTCGGTCAATAAGAAGGGGCTCAAGGACTGCGGTCAGTGTGCCGAGCTGCCATGTGCCACCTTCCAGCAGATGAAAGACCCGAATACCAGCGATGAGGAGCATCAGAAATCCATTGGCATCCGGGTGGCGCTCCTGAGGTCATAGGATGGCATCAGTCTGATTGCTCAAGGTATTCAGTAAACGGTAATCGGTCAGACTTACCGAATACTGAACACCGAACACCGGATACCTCCTCTTCATGTTATACAGAATCCTCGATATATTCTTTGTGGTATTCCACACCTCCCTGACCCTCTTCAACCTCTCCGGGTGGATATGGAAGAAGACCAGGCTGGCAAACCTTATTACTCTCTCACTGACAGGCGGTTTATGGCTCTTCCTTGGACTGATAGTCGGTATGCCGGGGTACTGCCCGCTGACGGACTGGCACTTTGATATTCTATATAAACTTGGAGAAACCGATCTCCCCATTTCATACATAAAATACCTCATCGACCGTCTCACCGGACTTGATGTGAATGAGAACGTCGTTGACAAAGCAACCTTGTACTGTTTCATTGCTGCTATGGCAATCTCATTATTCCTGAATTTCAGAGATTTCATAAAGAAAAAAAGAAATAAGGTCTGAAGTCGAAGGTCCATTAAATTAAAACACTGCTGGCTGCTGCTTCTAAATTTGCTTTATGTAACTAATCTTTCTTAAATTTTTAGGAAGATATCTAAAGTAAATGTGAATACTCATGGAAGAATATTATTCTCAGGACTTCTGCTTCTCAGACTGAGGGAAACGGTTTAAAGTCCTTCTTCATAAAGCCTGAGTCTGTTCTTCAGGAGGTTGATCTCATGCTGCATGTCATCCATGCGCTTCAGGAGATT
Organism: Bacteroidales bacterium; assembly: GCA_049294075.1. GTDB lineage: Bacteria > Bacteroidota > Bacteroidia > Bacteroidales > VadinHA17 > LD21. The sequence continues at coordinate 4,647 of JBAQCK010000165.1, forward strand.
GATTACCGCATCAATGCCCTCAAGGTTAATATCCAGGTCATAATGCAGCCGGATGATCTTTTCCAGGTCGTACAGCTGGTCTTCCTGAATATATGGTGTATCTTCTATGGTTGCAAGCTCTATCAAACCTGTCTCCTGAAGAGAATCTATGAAAGAAATCTCAATATGATGACCTTCACAGAACTCGATCACAGATATCATATTTTCGTTATCCATAGCCTTCATTTTTGATATTTTGACAGTTCAGAAAACAACTCTTTTTGTTTTTCAGTCAGGTTAACAGGTATCCTGATCATGTACGTTATGTAAAGATCACCGTATTCGCCCTTGCTCTTATAGACAGGAACTCCTTTTCCCTTTAATTTTATTTTGGTGCCGTTTTGGGTCTCAGGCCTGACCTTCAGCTTCACTTTCCCGGAAAGAGTATCGACGGTAATCTCTCCGCCAAGGACGGCAGTGAAGAGATCGAGGTCAACCATAGTGTGGAGATTATTTCCTGAACGTTTGAATTTCGGGTGACTGGCTATTTTAAATGTAATATACAGATCACCGTTTGGTCCGGCATTCCTGCCCTTCCCTCCATGTCCCGGAATCTTAATTGTTTGATCGTTCTCGATCCCGGCAGGTATGGTGATCCTTATTTTTTCACCGTTCACTGTCAGGGTCTGCTTATGCGCTTCAAAGACATCCGACAGGTCAAGATGCAGCTCTGCGGTAAAGTCTTCACCTCTGTATTTTACCTGTCTGCCTCTGCTTCTGCCTGTAGCTCCCAATCCACCGAACAATGATTCAAAAAAATCAGAAAACTCACTATCGCCCTGGCTCCAGGTGAATGTTTGTCCGCCGGTACCTGATGCCTGCTCCTGATACTGGCCGGCATTTTTAAACTCCTCTGCATGCTTCCAGTTCTCCCCGTACTGATCGTATTTCTTTCTCTTTTCAGGATCGCTCAGCACCTCATTGGCTTCGTTGATCTCCTGGAATTTCCTCTTTGCATCTTTATCATTGGGATTCAGATCCGGATGCAGCTTCCTTGCCAGCTTCCGGTAAGCGCTTTTGATCTCCTGTTCTGAAGCACTCTTATCAACTCCCAGTACCTTGTAGTAATCGATGAACATCCGATAAATATTTTCATAAAATTAATGAAAATATCTATGCTCCCTGCTCCCTGCTCCCTGCTCCCTGCTCCCTGCATAATTTCCCCGGATCCTGAATTTATTCTTTTTTCTTCTCTTCAGCCTTCGCTTCCCCTTTCTGTATGTTCATCGTCAGGGCTGTCATTCCTGCCAGTCCGCCAAGCTGCATAGTCTCAAGCGCTGTGCTTGGTACGATCACTATTGTGGAGTTGGTCTTAAGACCCTCATAAAGCATGTTCATTGCCCTCAGGTGAAGGGCTACAGGATCGTTATGGTATGTTTTGGCAGCCTCTCCGAACTTCTCAGCGACCTGCCTTTCAGAATCACCCAGGATTACCCTTGCCTGGCGCTCTCTTTCTGCCTGGGCCTGCATTGACATTGCATCCTGAAGGGCAGACGGGATATTGACATCCTTGACCTCAACAGAGATCACATTGATACCCCAGGGTTCGGTACGCTCATCAATTATTTGCTGAAGTATATGACTCAATTTGTCTCTGCCCTCCAACATCTCCGAGAGTATCGTCTTGCCGATTACATCACGCAGAGCTGTTTGCGAGGCCCAGTTTATTGCGCTTTTGTAATCAGCTATTTCAAGAGCGGCCTTCTTGGCATCAACGACTTTCCAGAACAGTACTGCATCCACATCAACAGGTACAGTATCCTTTGTAAGAGTTTTTTCCGCTGTAAAAGTCGTATTTATTACCCGTAAATCAATCCAGTATGCAACGGTATCTACGATAGGTATAATGAAAAATAACCCCGGTCCCTTTAATGCCTGGAATTTCCCTAACCGCAGCACCACGGCCTTCTCCCACTGATCTGCGATTTTTATTGCACCTGAGACAATCAGGGCGATCACGAAAGTAATCACTCCGATCCATACGGCACCTGTCATATTCTGTGCATTGTAACTCATATAGGTAAAAATTGCACCGATGACAAGGATGATAAAAAAGATCAATCCTGAAAAGGAACTTCTTGTTTTCATAATAATAACCTCCAATTATAAGTTTTAGTTACGCTTTATTTTATTGCCGGAGTATCTTGTCTTCAGTCAGATTATTTCCATGCTCAGGTATATCAAATTTACGAAAAATATCAGCCTGAATAAAGTTATCGGAGCATTAAAAAAAAACTCCCCTCCGAATTCCGGAGGAGATCGCTTTTTATTATCACAGTCTTCCAGAAATGGAGATCAACTCCAAATCCGATAATCAGGGTCTCTGTGTTATAGGTTTCATTTATCGGAGGTACCGGAGTAGTAGGAGTAATATTCTTGACATAGACAATTTCCGCCCGCATTCAGGATTTAAATATAAAAATAAAATGTAATTATTTAGCTGGTCTATAAAGATAGGATAATATTAGTCAACCAGCTTTTCATGGGATAAAATTTAAAAACAAGTCCTTTTAACAATTTTGTGATGCTACTGTTGATAAGTTGTAGTTTTTCAGTGATTTTACGTGCGCGACATTTTAATATTTAAACAGACCACAAAACTTATTTCCAAATACTGACTTCCTGGAGAGATAAAACTTTGAAACGAGCGGATATGAACAATTTGAGCCATTGGCATTGTATAACCTTTGATGTAAAAAATTGTTTTATAGGATATTCTCTTTGTATTTTTGATAAAAAAAGTTTTGGTCAAAGATTTAGCCATACGAGCTTTAATCAAGGATATCAAAGATCTGACTTTGCAATTAGAAAAGGTCGAAAGGGAGAATAAAAGACTGCATCATGAAAATACTCTGCTGAAAGCTGCAATTGCCGGGATGAAAGCCGAGAATGCAGATTTAAGGGCACGTTTAGAAAGCAATAGTCATAATAGCAACAAGCCGCCGTCGAGTGATGGGTATAAAAAGCAAACTATAAAACCCGGAT
>JBAQCK010000166.1:0-22518 GCA_049294075.1 Bacteroidales bacterium
GCCATTATTAATTTGTTGGGCGGCCTAAGCGCCTATACCTATAAAATAATTCATAATGAACATCACCAGGGCCACCATGAAGGAAATAGCGGTATCGACAAAAAAACGTGCAAAATCAGGTGTAAAACTGTCGCTATGATGATCCGCCCGGCTTCCTCTGTCAACGTCACCAAACAGAAGTTCCATGATAAGCGGGAACCTGATTGTCAGGGCTATGGCAATGGAAAGAAGGACAACAATAAGAAAATACTGCCTGAAAGATTTTGCTTCCATCTTATCCTGTAAAATGCCCGGCATCCGTTTATTTCATTTAAGGAGTAACAATTACGAAGGCAAAGGTAAGAATTGCAGATTCACTGTCAGGTTATTATGCGTCAAACAGCATAAACAATACCTGAAGTATTTTTTTCAGGCTTTGAATCGCCGGGGAGAAACTCTCAATCCCAGAGGATACGTTTTTACCACGGGAATATTTAAGACAGTTCAGATGTCAGTAAGACAGGTTCAGGTAACATTTTTGATGCTTCAGCTGTTTTTCAGAAAGTGAGCATGGCAAAAGAATAATTTCGACATTAAATAAACAGGAAATGATTACTCTTTCACAACCTTTAAAAAGAAAAATGAAAATACTTTATACAGTAATTCTTGCAGGGATCCTGATCCTGGGCACGTCTTCCGACATACTGAACACCTGCAATCCGCAAAGTGAATTTAGCAGGTCGCAGATAGATTTCACCGATACGGTCCGGGACTTTGAACTTAACATTGAGTTCGAGCTGCCGAGCTTTGAAGGCAGATCACCAAGACCTTTCGTTGCCATATGGGTGGAAAACGAAAAATCCGAACCCGTCCGCACACTGGCACTCTGGTATAACAACAACCGCTGGCTCCCGGATTTAAAACGCTGGTACGCGAAACATTTCGAGAAAGTCCGGAAGCCGGATTTCGTTGATGCAGTAACTGGCGCTACGCGTTCTGCAGGGAAGTACACCCTTAAATGGAACCTTACTGATGATGGCGGCAATGCCGTGGAACCCGGAAAATATACGGTATATATTGAGGCCGTCCGCGAAAGGGGAACATACCAGCTGATCAGCAGGGAAATCGAGCTGAATGAAGACCCGAAGCGCATCGACATGGAAGGAGGCATTGAAATAGCTTCGGCTGTCATAGATTACGTAAAGGTGAATCCTGGAATTACTTCATCCAGATAATGGAAAAGAAATCTTTTTGCGGCTGGACCCGATGGGTACACCTTTATCTTTCAATGTTCAGTTTTGCAGCACTATTTTTCTTTGCATTTACCGGTATAACTCTTAACCATCCCTCATGGACTGAAAACCGGCAGAAAGTGGAAACGATGAAGGGAAATGTAGATCCCGCCTGGGTTGCAGGTACCGATACTGCATCAGTGGCAAAATCAAATATTGTGGATTATATCAGGGACCAGCACAATGTCAGGGGTAACCTTACGGAATTCAGGATCTCGGAATCCGAATGCTCACTTGCATTCGACGGCCCAGGGTTTACTGCCTACGGTATGATCGACAGGTCAACCGGATCATACGAGATGGTAGCCACATCAGCCGGTTTTATTGCAGCAATGAACGATCTGCATAAGGGGAGCTATACAGGGATCAAATGGAATGCGATAATTGATATCACCGCTGCCATTCTGATTGTGATATCACTTACAGGTTTCATAATGATATTCTTCATGACGAAAAGAAGAACAAAAGGACTAATGGTGGCAGGCCTGGGAGTCGTTACCTTTATTTTGCTGTGCCTGTTGTTTGTTTAAACACCTTGATGGAATGATGAAAAAAAAAGCCGGGGCACAATTTTAACTAAAATCATATTGACTCACTTTCAATAATAGTGTTACTTTATGTCAGTATTTCTATTCGTGAACCTAAACTCACACCAGTATGAAAACACTGATCAACCGTTTTTCAGTAACAAGCCTGATTTTACTGATGACAGCGCTCATCATCCATGCCCAGGACTGGCCGCAATGGAGGGGAACAAACCGTGACGGCAGGGTCACAGGATTCGAAAATCCGAAAACCTGGCCTGAGCAGTTTACCCCGACCTGGAAAGTCACGGTAGGCCTTGGAGACGCAACACCTGCCCTGGTGAAGGACAGAATCTATGTTTATTCAAAAGTCGGTGAAAATGAAGTCCTTCAGTGCATCGATGCTGCCACCGGAAAACAGCTGTGGCAGTCTGCCGGTTATCCGGCACCTGCAGTTACAGGACCTCCGTCCTCCCATCCGGGACCAAGAAGCTCTGTTGCCGTTGCAGAAGGCAAGGCAGTAGCTGTCGGGGTAGGCGGCAACATTGCCTGCTTTGACGCTGCTTCAGGAAAACTACTGTGGCGGAATGAAGAATACAAGGGTCAGGTTCCCCAGTTTTATACAGGGATGTCACCGGTGATCAGTTCAGGAGTTTGTTTTGCACATCTCGGAGGACCGAAAACCGGTTCTTTTATAGCCTTCGACCTTGCCTCCGGATCCATAAAATGGAAAGCAGACGGAGAAGCACCGCCCTATGGTTCGCCCGTTTTAATGACTGTCGACGGAACGAAACAGGTGGTGTTCCAGGGACAGACAAAGCTGGTCAGCTTCAACCTGGCCGACGGCAAACAACTCTGGGAACTGGAAACCCCGGTTGGAACAGGCAGGGTAAACAATGCCGCTTCGCCGGTTGCGGACGGAAACAAAATATACTATACCGGGTTAAACAACGGTGTTAATGCCGCCGAGATAAAAAAAGCAAGTAGCAATTACACTGTAACCAAACTCTGGAGCAATCCGGAATTCACCACTGCCTACAACACTCCGGTTCTGAAGGATGGATTTCTGTACGGAATTTCAAGTCAGAGCAGGCTGTTTTGCATAAACGCCGCCACCGGACAAACTACCTGGACAGATGAAACAGCGCTGCAGAATTTCGGATCGGTGGTTGATGCCGGTCAGGTCCTTATAGCCCTGACAAGCAATTCACATTTTGTTGTCCTGCAACCCGACGGACAAAAGTTCAACAAGGTAGCCCAGCTTAAGCTTGCAGAAACCGGGATCTATGCGCATCCTATAGTGTCGGGCAAAAGGATTTTTATAAAAGATGTTGAATCGCTGACCTTGTATACGGTCAACTGATCAGACACAAGGCGTAAGGCACAAGGCATAAGGCGTGAGGCGTAAGAAGCAAGTCCCTTCTTCCCTTTTGCTTTCTTCCATCTTCCATCTTCCATCTTCTGTCTTCTTCAATTTCTATATCGTTTCAGGTAAAATACTTGTTGTTATTAGATAAATAACTATCGATTAACAACAAATATTTATCGTTATTTTTTTGCTTTATGATGATGCGGACAAATATTTAACAAATGAAATACACTGCCCAGAGGATCGGGAGGAGGCAAAAGGACATGTCATTCATATAAAAATGCGGTTGAAAAAGCAAGAAATTCACTACATTTATAACCTCGACCTGAACTTAACAAAAATTAATCGTATGTCAGCCAGATTTGAACTCCTGAAAAACAAAAAGGTATGTGCGATCGCACTTGCCGGCATAATCATTTGCCTTACAGCTGTAATGTGCAAGGGACCTTCAAACGATGATTTCACCCTGGTAGAAAAGGGTTTCATCAATCCGCCTCAGGAAGCTGCGCCACGCGTCTGGTGGCACTGGATGAACGGTAACATCAGTCAGGATGGTATACGTGCCGACCTTGAATGGATGAACCGTGTAGGCATTGGCGGTTTCCAGAACTTCGACGCGGGCCTTACATCTCCCCAGATTGTGGAAAAGCGCCTTATCTATATGACTCCGGAATGGAAGGATGCCTTCAGGCTGGCAACCAGGCTGGCAGACTCGCTTAACCTTGAAATGGCAATTGCCGGATCGCCCGGATGGAGCGAGAGCGGAGGCCCCTGGGTTAAACCTGAAGAGGCGATGAAAAAATACGTCTGGAGTGAAATCAGAATAGATGGAGGGAAACCTTTCTCCGGCATTCTTCCTGATCCGCCAAAATCAACAGGCGCATTCCAGAACCTGAGTATGGAAAGAAGAGGCTCCGGTCCTGAAGCTGAAGAAAGCCCGGCAGGTCCCGAATTCTACGCTGATGCAGCCGTTGTTGCCTTCAGGGTGACCGATGATGATGCTTCCCTTGCTGAACTCGCTCCAAAGGTAACCTCAAGCGGGGGTAAATTCAGCCTGGACGAACTGACTGACGGGGACCTGGTCAGGTCTGCACTGCTGCCATCTGCTCCTGCAGGAAAAAATGCCTGGATACAATTTGAATTTTCAAACCCTCAGACAATAAAGTCTCTTACTTTTGCAGCCAGTGGTGGCGGAGGCGGAATGTTTGGCAGGGGCGCCGGTTCAGGCAGCAGTACGCTTGAGGTTAGTGACGACGGCAGGACGTTTACCAAAGTTGCTGATATTACAGCCGGACGCGTTGCTCAGAATACAATGACTTTTGCACCTGTCACCGGAAAATACTTCCGGTTCAATGTGAGGACACCCGAGGCTTCTCCAAATCCCCGGAACATGGGAGCTATGTTTGGCGCAGGCAGTGCAAGGCAGCCTTCTGTACCCGCAGGCACCCGGGTAGCTGAACTGGTGCTTCATACAACAGCAAGGATAAACAGGTTTGAGGATAAGGCGGGATTTGCCGCAGCAACAGCTGTGGAACTTGAACGGTCGGCAACCCCTGAGGTGAAAGATGCAATAATGCTTGCCAATATCATAGACCTCACTTCAGTGATGAAACCTGACGGTTCACTGGAATGGACTCCCCCTGAAGGGAAATGGGTGATAATGCGGCTTGGGTATTCCCTCACGGGTCATCAGAACAGTCCGGCCTCACCCGAAGCAACCGGACTTGAAGTGGATAAACTGAACCCCGTATATGTAAAAAGGTATTTCGACAATTATCTCGACCAGTACAAGGATGCCACCGGCGGACTGATGGGTCAGCGGGGACTTCAGTATATAATTACCGACAGCTGGGAAGCCGGCACCCAGAATTGGACAGACAATATGATGACTGAATTTAAAAACAGGAGAGGATACGACATGATCCAGTGGCTGCCTGTACTCTCAGGCCATATTGTCGAAGGCGCCGGGGCAAGTGACAGATTCCTCTGGGATTTCAGAAGAACACTGGAGGAACTGGTTGCGGAATATCATTATGATCAGCTGACTGATATTCTTGAAGAACGGGGTATGCTGGGACGTTACACCGAATCGCATGAAGGCGGCCGTGCATTCATAGGCGACGGCATGGAAGTAAAACGCAGATCAGCGGTTCCTATGAGCGCCACCTGGACCCCCGGAGGTTTTGGAGGCAATGAAGGAGGTGTTGCCACCCGCTTCAGGGCGGATGTGCGCGAATCAGCCTCAGTAGCCCACTTATACGGACAAAAATATGTCGCGGCTGAATCACTTACAGCGATCGGAACTGCATGGGCCTGGTCACCTGAGCTTCTGAAACCGGTAGCCGACATGGAACTTGCAAGCGGCCTGAACCGCTTTGTGATCCACACTTCTGTTCATCAGCCCGTTAATGATAAAATTCCGGGTCTTGGACTGGGCCCGTTCGGACAATGGTTTAATCGCCATGAAACCTGGGCTGAACAGGCAGGCGCATGGATAACCTACCTTGCGCGCAGCTGTTACATGCTGCAACAGGGAAAATTCATTGCCGATGTTGCTTATCTGTACGGGGAAGGCAATAACATCACTGCCCTGTTCGGTCAGCAGCTGCCCAAAGTACCGCAGGGATATGAATACGATTTTGTTAATGCCGATGCACTCCTGAACGTCCTGAAAGCCGAAGGAAGCATTATTACCACCCCGAGCGGGATGAATTACAAGTTGCTGGCGCTGGATGAGAGTACCAGGCAAATGACCCTGCCGGTGTTGAAAAAGATCAACGAAATGGTAACGGCAGGAGCCATCGTGACCGGCCCGAAACCTGAGACAACTCCCAGTCTGAGCGATGACCAGTCTGAATTCACTGCCCTGGTAAATGCACTCTGGCCTGAGGGAAAAGGTGAAAAAACGACAGGCATGGGGAAGATTTATTCCGGATACACGGTTAAGGAAGTCCTTGATTTGCAAAACATCATTCCTGATTTTGCATATTCAAAACAGAATGAAGACACCGAAGTTCTTTATGTACACAGATCATTGAATAAAACTGATATCTACTGGGTGAATAACCGCAAGGACAGAGTCGAGGATATAGAGGCTGCCTTCAGGATTGAAGGAAGGATACCGGAGATTTGGCACCCTGAAACCGGATTGATTGAAGAGGCTTCTTACCGGATCGAGGGCGGGGTCACACTGGTCACTCTTCACCTGGAACCTGCAGATGCTGTTTTTGTAGTTTTCAGGAACAAGGCAAAGCAGGATTCGGGAACAATAGAGAAACCTCAGGAAAAGCTGCTGGCTGAAATACCGGCTCCGTGGAAAGTAACCTTCCAGGAAAAGAGGGGAGCACCTGCTGAAGCTTCATTTGAAGCTCTCAGCCCCTGGAATGAAAACAGCGATCCCGGCATAAAATATTTCTCAGGAACCGGTTCTTACTCAAAAACTATTAATGTACCTGCAGAATGGCTTATTGAGAACTCTGAAGTATGGCTCGATTTAGGCGTGGTGAAAAACCTGGCTGAGGTGATAGTCAACGGAAAATCTCTCGGCATTGTCTGGAAAACTCCATTCAGAATCAATGTGACGGGAGCACTTAAATCAGGAGAAAACAACCTTGAAATAAAAATAACCAATCTCTGGGTTAACAGGCTGATCGGTGATCAGCAGCCTGATGTAAAGGAAAAACTGACCTATACCACCCAGGCATTCTACCAGGCAGGCTCTCCGCTGCTGCCATCCGGATTGATGGGACCGGTAAAAATTCTGGGAAAAACAAAATAAGACCGGAATATTGATTGACATATTTGTTCTCAATAAGAATTATCCAATAAATATAAAACAATGAAAAAGAAAACAATGCTCATCCTCTTCGGTGCAGTTCTCGGGGTTGCCTTATCAGCTCAGCCCGGTGGACTTCAGATCGAAGGGAAGGAAGTCTTTAAAAATGACGATATAATATTCCATCAGATTGATGACCATACATGGGTGGGATCAGGTCATGTGATGGCCAGTGAAAGTCTTTACCTGGCTGAAGGAAGCAATAAGGCATTATTGATTGATGCAGGAACCAAAATCACTGATCTTGATAAAATAGTTGCCGGCATTACGAAAAAGGAAGTAATTCTGGTCGCTACCCATGTTCATCCCGATCATACCGGATCGGCAATCGATTACTTTCCAGCAATATTCATCAATCCTGCCGACACAGTGAATATTCCCCGGATGATGCCTAACTACAAGGGGGAAGTAAAGTTCCTGAAAGATGGCGAAATAATTGATCTTGGCGGCCGGAAGATTGAAGTCGTTTTCACACCCGGACATACACCGGGATCGACGACCTTTATCGATAAGGATGCCGGTTACGGATTCAGTGGTGATGCGTTCGGATCAGGCAATCTGCTTCTGACAACTGACTTTTCAACACTCATATACACCTGTGAGAAAACCGGGAAAATTATGGATAAATACGGCATCAAAAAACTTTATCCGGGACATTTCTTCGGACAGAATGCTGAAACAAGGCAGAGAGTCGCGGATATGATAACACTCAGCAGGGATGTATTGTCAGGCAAAGTGAAAGGAGAGGAGAATCCCAGAGGCATGCTTGGTCTCAACAGGATAGTCAATGCCTATGGCGTTCGCATAAATTATGGTGAGAAAGCCCTGAAATAGCTCTTTATCCCGTACCTGTACAAGGGTGTCGGATTCAGTCCTGATTTAACAAATTAATGAAGTGCATTTTTTTAATCGCAACTCCATTATCGCATTAACGTTATTAACAGGGACAATAGTTTATGTATATATCTTTTATAGATAAGAACAATTGAATTAAAAGACATGGTCGCTGCCATAAGAACATATTCCATTTTATTTAAATCTTTCCCCAATTTGTTAATTGATTTTTAAGATTATCTGTCCTACCTTGCTTTCAAACCAGGAATAAAACACAGAAGTTAGATTAGATTGGTAATTACCGGATGAAAGTTGAAATTTCAGGTTGGGAATCATATTATTCCTGGTTTTTGTTAATCTTAATGAATTGCCTGATGGGTTGACATGTTTGTCATGTGATTATAACATACTGCAAGGCAGTATTGGTTTGCCGGATAAACCATTTTTTGGGACAATAATGAATTTGTTTCACAGACACATTTGAAGGATTTTCTAAACCCTAATAATGTTCACCTTTTTCAACTCGTGAAAACTGCAAAAAACAAGAGACATAACCGTAGCGGATCAGTGTGGAGGATTATAAAATATCCACTGGAGAGGTCAGGTACTTAATACCGGAAAATATTACTATTTTTATATTCCGGATGCTTATTAAAGAATTCTTATCCCTTTGTGGTGACACTTTTAAATTAGCGTGTATGAATAGATACTTTTTTGCCCTGTTATGTTTGCTTATATTGCTACCTGCCAAATCGGAAGCCGGAATTTCTCCGACCAGGCTAAGATGCGAAAATCTCGGCAATCCCCGGGTTGTTGACATAGTTAAACCCCGTCTTTCATGGGTTAATGTTGCTGTTGAAGGTGAAAGAGGACAGGTTCAGACTGCATGGGAAATAAGAGTGGCAGGAACCAGGGAAAAATTACTGAGCGGACAGGCTGATTTATGGAACAGCGGAAAGATTAATTCCAGTCAGTCTTTTAATGTAATTTATGGAGGCAAGGCGCTGACATCAAGACAGCAATGCTGGTGGCAGGTCAGGACCTGGGACAAAAGCGGAACCGTATCGGAATGGAGTGAACCGGCTTTCTGGAACATGGGACTGCTTAACCCCGATGAATGGAAAGCCCAATGGATAGGCGCTCCATGGCAGGGAGAGGAACCAATACCCGACCCCGTCCGCGGGGAAAACAGGCAATCCGTACTCAAGGAATTGCCACCCCCGGCCCCTCTGCTTAGAAAAAAGATCAGCATAAACAAGGAAATAAAAGACGCCAGAGCTTATGTCACAGGACTCGGGTATTTCGAATTCCATGTAAATGGCGGAAAAGTAAGCGATGACGTCCTGGTTCCCAACCAGACAAATTATGGAAAGAGACCTGATCTTGAAAAAGCAGGGATACCTCTCCCCGACGATTTCAGGGAATACAGGGTTATGTACCTGTCATATGATATTTCAGATCTTCTTAAAAAGGGAGAAAATATTCTGGGAGCTATCGTAGGAAACGGATTTTACAATGCACCAATGAACTGGACACAATCTTATGGAACGCCAAGATTTATTGGTCAAATCTACATAACCTATACCGATGGAACCGAGGACATTATAGTTACTGATGAAAGCTGGAAAGCTTCCAAAAGCCCGATCGTCATGGATCTGATCTATCAGGGCGAACACTATGATGCCCGTCTGGAACAACCTGGCTGGGATGCACCGGGTTTTGATGATTCAGCATGGCAAAATGCAGCATTAAGAAGAAAGCCTGAAGGTATCATGAAGGCTCACATGTCGCCGGCCGACAAAGTCATGGAGCGCCTGAAACCGGTAAGCATCATAAAGAATTCCGATGGAAAATATTATGTTGATTTTGGTCAGGAAATATCAGGCTGGGTCCGGATTTCAGGTGTCAGAGGAAATGCAGACAGGGTAATTGATTTTGATTATATATGCGAATCTGCGTCGGGTGATAACACCTACACCCTGAAAGGCGGGGGAGATGAATCATATGCTGCACGTTTCACCTGGTTCGTTTTCAGACAGGTTGTCGTAAACAACTGGCCGGGAAACCTGAGCGCCGACCAGATCACTGCTGAAGCTGTTTATACTGACGTAGAAACTACAGGAGAATTTGAGACATCAAATCCGCTTTTCAACACCATAAACAAGGTATGGTGGAGAAGCCAGACTGATAATATGCACGGCGGAATAGCGAGCGACTGCCCTCACAGGGAACGCTCACCCTACACAGGCGACGGACAGGTGGCATGCGTTACTGTCATGCACAATTTCGACTCAAGGGCTTTTTACACAAAATGGATACAGGATATTGTCGGCGCTCAGATTGAAGAGACAGGATATGTTCCAAACGGAGCCCCCTGGCAGCCTGGCTGCGGAGGTGGAGTAGCCTGGGGGGCAGCAGTCAATATAATGCCGTGGGAATATTTTTCACACTACGGGGATACGAGCATGCTTAGATACACCTACGAACCCATGAAGGGATATGTAAAGTATATGTTAACCTGGACAGATGAGGATGGTATAATGAATTCACAGAGGCAAGGCAATAACGGCAAGCCCCTGAGATGGTTCAACCTGGGTGACTGGTGTTCTCCCGGTGAATTGCCACCCGATCCGATGGTCCACACATTCTACCTCTGGCGGTGTGCCGATTTTACTGCAAAAACTGCAATAGTTCTGGGGCTCGCCGATGAGGCAAATGAATACTCCGCACTTGCAGAGAGAACAAAGCAGGCATTCCTGAAGAAATTCTATGATCAGGAAAAGGGAACCTACGGCAGAGGAGGAGGCAACATCTTTGCCCTGGTAATGGGAGTTCCCGCCGATCAGGAGCAAAGAGTGATTAATGCCCTGAAAAAAGATATTACTGATGATAACGGGCACCTTGACACTGGCATCTTTGGCACTCAGTTCTTCTTTGAGGTTCTTGCTGATCATGGCCTGCAGGAACTGGCCTATGAGGCAATGAACAAGAGAACACAGCCTTCCTACGGCTGGTGGATTGAGCAGGGCGCAACAACTACCTGGGAACAGTGGGATGGCTCCGGATCGCGCAACCACCCGATGTTCGGCGGAGGATTAGTCTGGTTCTACCGGAAACTGGCTGGATTGAACACCGATCCTGCTAATCCCGGCTACCGAAATATCATTTTCCATCCCCAGCCTGCAGGAGATTTGAAATACGCCTCCTATTCAAATCTCACCCCTTACGGAATCGCCGGGATACGGTGGGAAAAGAAAGAGAACAATTTTGCAATGAATGTGGATATCCCGGTTGGCAGCACTGCAACAGTCTATGTGCCCGCAGGATCCGCCAGCGATGTAAGGGAAAACGGAAATGCAATTAAAAAGAAGAATAAAAACATCACCTTCACCGGAATGGAAGACAAATATGCAGTTTTCAGGGTTAATTCAGGTTCATATGTTTTCTCATCAGTTAATTCAAACTAAATCTTAATGATCATGAAGAGGCAATTTTTTTCAATGTCTTTTCTGCTCGTGGCATTCCTTCAGGTTAATGCACAGACTGACCAGCAGATGGACTCCTTCATCAGCAAACTGATGTTGCAGATGACGCTTGAGGAAAAGATCGGACAGCTTAATCTGCCTGTATCAAACATGTTCATCGCCGGTGAACGGAAACCGGGTGAACTGAGTCCCATGGAGCAAAGAATAGCCAAAGGGGAGATCGGCGGGCTTTTCGGAATGAAAGGCTCAAAACAGATAAGGGAGATCCAGAAGGTGGCCATTGAAAAAAGCCGTCTTAAAATTCCCCTTTTGTTCGGCCTGGATGTGATCCACGGGTACGAAACTACTTTTCCCATCCCTCTGGCGCTTGCAAGCTCATGGAATATGGAGCTTATTGAGCGCGAGGCAAGGGTAGCCGCAACCGAAGCAAGCATCGACGGGATAAACTGGGTCTTCAGTCCGATGGTTGATCTCTGCCGCGATGCCCGTTGGGGAAGGATTGCCGAGGGCCCGGGTGAAGACCCTTACCTTGGTGGCGAGATTTCGAAAGCCCTGGTGAGAGGCTACCAGGGGAAAAACAATGATTTTTCAGTTGAGAACACCCTGATGGCATGCGTCAAGCATTATGCATTATACGGAGCTGCAGAAGCCGGCCGTGATTACAATACCGTCGATATGAGCCGCCAGCGCATGCTGAATGAATACATGCTGCCTTATAAAGCGGCTTGCGAACAGGGAGCAGGAAGCTATATGGCTTCCTTCAATGAATTTGAAGGCATCCCGGCAACTGCAAACAAATATCTGCTCAATGATATCCTTCGTAAACAATGGGGGTTCAAGGGATTCATTGTATCGGATTATACCGGGATAAGCGAGATGGTGAATCACGGGCTCGGCGACCTGCTTACCGTAAGCGCCAGGGCTCTGGATGCCGGAATTGACATGGATATGGTAAGCGAAGGTTTTACCAGTACTCTTAAACAATCACTGTCCGAGGGAAAGATTACCCAGGCACATATTGACCAGGCTTGCAGGAGAATACTCGAAGCCAAATACAGGCTTGGATTATTCATTGATCCGTATAAATTCTGCAACGACGACAGGTCATCAAAAGAACTGTTCAGTCCGCGGAACAGGGCATTATCAAAAGAGACAGCTGATGAATGCCAGGTTCTTCTGAAGAATGAGAATAATCTGCTTCCTCTCAGGAAAAGCGGCCGGATTGCAGTAATAGGTCCTCTCGGCGATGCATCCTCCGATATGCCCGGATGCTGGTCCCTCACCGGAAAAGCCGACCAGTCGGTCTCCCTTTTACAGGGATTAAAGGCAGCCATCGGCGCCAATGGCACTGTAACTTATGCAAAGGGAAGCGATCTTGTAGCTGATTCACTCCTTGAGACAAAGCTGAACGGGATGATGGGATTTGTTTTTCCGGGAATGCCCGTAAAAAAGGTGCATGACCGTAAGCCGGAGGTTCTGCTTAAAGAAGCCCTTGATCTCGCACAAAATTCCGATGTGGTAATCGCGGCACTGGGCGAGAATGCAAATATGAACGGAGAAGGTGCTTCCCGCTCAATCCCTGACATTCCCGAACCCCAGGCCAAACTCCTCAGATCGCTGGTTGCTACCGGCAAACCTGTTGTACTTGTGATTTTTACCGGACGTCCGCTGATCCTGAGCTGGGAAGATGAGAATGTACCGGCCATCCTTAATTCCTGGTTCCCGGGTTCGGAAGCCGGAACATCTATCGCCGGCATTCTCTTCGGTGACGTGAATCCCAGCGGTAAACTGACAACCACTTTCCCGCGTAATGCAGGTCAGATACCCATTTTCTACAATCATAAAAACACAGGCCGTCCACACGGGGAAAATGAATTGTATTCGCGATTTAGAAGTAACTATCTCGATGTAATAAACTCTCCGCTCTATCCTTTCGGTTACGGATTAAGCTATACAAGCTTTGATTACGGAGACATAAAGTTATCCGCTCCGGAGATTGAAGTGAATGGTAAAGTGACTGCCTCAGTCACAGTAAAAAACTCGGGAACCCGGGACGGGAAAGAGATTGTTCAGCTTTATATCCGTGATATTTACAGCACATCAACGCGTCCTGTGAAGGAATTGAAAGCCTTCCGGAAAATTTCCCTGAAAGCCGGCGAAAGCAGGGAAGTCACCTTCGACCTTTCAACAGAGGATCTGAAATATTATAACCACGACCTGGATTATGTATGCGAACCCGGCGATTTTGAGATCATGATCGGGCCGAACAGCAGGGACGTCAAGACAGTAAAACTGACGATAAAATAAGTCGTGCAGGATTTGCACTTCGTAGCTTTAGCGAAGAAGTGTCTTGCAGGTCTTGCAGGTCTTGCAGGTCTTGCAGGTCCTGCAGGTCCGGTTTTTGACTTGCACGACTTGCACGACTTGCATGACTTGCATGACTTCTTCTGTCTACTTCAAGTCAAAACAAAAAACAAGGTCATGGTCCCTTAGATAAAGCTTACCATTGGAAACAACCGGATGTGTCCAGACTCTTTTATCCTGTGAGGTCACTTTAGATCTTTCAGGTATTTCAAGCTTTCCGAATTCCTTCCATCCATCAGGAGAAGCAAGGGCAACAGTAAGTGAGCCAGTTCTTTCGTCGAGGCAAAGAAGATGTCCATCAACACCGAGCACAGCGCCTTTACCAGGTTCGCTAACCTTATGAGCCCATACTGACTCGCCGGTTCTAAAATTCTGACATACCCAGCCCGGGCCGTCACTATAGCCATAAATGTGATCGCCGACAAGCACGACACCACCATGGTGGTTAATCATGGTTTTGTTTGAATATAATACATCGGCTGTGAATGCGTCGCCTTTCTTGGAAATCCTAAGGGCGGCACAACCGGAGCCATATCCCGATGTGACATAGACAATATTGTCGCGATACACAGGTGTGGGGATGGCAGCGGTTTTGTTGCCTGCCACGTTTGCACTCCAGAGAAGCTTGCCGTCTTTTGCCGAAACACCAATCACACCCTGGCGTGTCAGCTGAATATACTGCCTCACTCCGTCAATTACAGCCGCGATTGGAGATGAGTAGCCTCCCAGATCAGTATATTCCTTTGACCTCCAGACAATCCTTCCGGTGTTTTTATCAAGAGCAGCCATTGCTCCGCTGTTGCCGCCCGGTGTGCAGATAACAAGGTTGCCGTCGACCAGTGGTGATTCGCTGAATCCCCAGTCAGTGCCCGACATAATGTTTCCTCCCAGGTCTTTCCTGAAATCCTTCTGCCATAACATCTTGCCGTCGGCGGCAGAAAGACAGTGGATCTGACCTCCACCACGGATAAGATATAGTTTGTCTCCGTTAACGGTAACCGAACCCCTGGGGCCGCTGCCACGTTCCATGTTAAACATTGGTCCGAGATCCTGCTTCCATTTCAGTTTCCCGGTTCTGGTATCAAGCGCGAAGGCGAAATCCTTTCCGCCAGCGGCACCCTGACTGTAAAGGATTGATCCAACGATCACCGGAGCTGAATATCCGGCTCCTGCATCCCTGAAGGTCCATAGCAACTGAGGCTTTTTAGCCGTCCAGTCAAGATTAAGTCCTGTCTCTTTCGAAACACCGTCGCGGTTCGGACCACGCCATTGCGGCCAGTCCTGAGCTTTTATTTCTGTCACTGATGTTGCCAGAAGGGCAACCATGGAAATGCAGGTGAATACGGATTTAATTTTTTTCTCCATCAATTCGTTTTCTTTTTTAGTTATAATTCAGGTCAACACTTTATATAAACCTTAAAGTGCGAATTAAGTTCATCAAAATACATGCCTTTTTTTCTTCGGATTAAAACGAAAAAGGATAAACCAAAAACGAAAATGCATTCTGATTGTCAAATTCTGTCCTCTTTTTGCTGTGATCAGACAGAAATTATGACCCGCAGGTCGTGCTCCTGCGGAGCTGAACAGACAAGGGGGGCGTCATACCTCCGGTTGCACCGGAGGTTATTAAAATCCTTCTCTTTCAGAGAAGCAGATGGTAGCTCGATGCTCCTGCAGAGCATGTCATTAAAAGAGTGTCATGCGCTTGAGGCCAGTTTCCAACTTCCATATTATCCAGCCCGGAGGATGGTAATGCAAGAGAGGTATCTGCTGAAGGGGGAATGTAGGTTTCAACCAGGACCAGATGAGAAGCAGTTGGACAAAACAGTCACGCAAGTGACTGAATGTTAATAACCCCCTGTGCAACCGGGTATAGGTACACCATATGATGTTGAGCCCTGCAAGGGCAACATTAATCCCGATTTATCAGGCTGATAATGTATTTTGCTTGTCCTTATTCCGGATTCACAAGTACTCCTCTCATCTGCACTGCCGGTTGCATCCTGCCTGCAGGACCCATTGCAGGATCAGCCGACTTCGGACCTAATGAAACCGATATGGACCCGTTAAGCTCCGAAAACCTGCACTCTGTAGCCTGAGCCCCGAGGCTTTCCTCAACGAACCGCGATGTGATTTCAAGCGTCCGGGGATCGGTCCGGCAATAACTGGTTCCCGCTTTTATTACCGGCTGAAGCACTGCATAATTAGCATCAATCGATTTTGACCGGGCATTTCTGGCAGGGGCCAGCAGGGATGCCGATTTTGTATTGGTGATCTTCCAGGTTCCCTGGCCGGCCATTTCGTCAAGCCTGACACTATTGTTCCTTCCCCGCCACACCTGATAGAAGTATCCCCGCGTCCAGTCATTAAGGTCTTTCGTTAGTCCTGCTGAACCTCCTGAGCTCTCAATTTTGAATGAAGTGCCTGCTTTACGGAAGGCTCCCTTCCGGGTTCATTAACCTGCTCATCAACAGGCTCATTGACAGGCTCACTAACAGCCGGCCTTCCTGACAACTGGTTATCAAACCCTTCTATCCTGGCCCTGGTCTCCGGGATCAAATTCTTATAACATCCTGAGATCTTCAATTCAGTGGTTTTGGATTTCGCTGATTATGGAAGAGATTATTAAACCAGTTAATATCTTCATTCGATTATCTGTTTTAATCCGTACCTGGAACAAAGATAAGGTTGTTTCAGATCAGAAAGGGCAATCAGAGCTGAAAACTAACTACTTTATGTATTGAGCGATGGTAAGGACAGATGACCTGAACTTAAAACCTCCTTTTTTTACATTCTTTACCACATATTCATATATATTATTTATTTATACCCCTATTATTTTAGGGGGTATTGTCAATTATTTTCTATATTTTTTTGCTCATACCCCCTTTTTTTATATGTTAGCAGCTTCAAAACTTAGGTTCTTCTAATTTAACAGTCTGAATTATGAAAATTTTTAAGAAGAAGTATCTGCTGATGACAGCCATTCTGCTGTTAATCAATCCCGTATTATTCGCGTCTCCCGAAACACCCATCGATTCGGGTGCAACAGCATGGATGCTCACCTCCACTGCTCTGGTTTTGCTGATGATCCCCGGACTGGCTATGTTTTACGGAGGACTAGTCCGGACCAAAAACGTTCTCGGTACAATTATGCATAGTTTTGTTGCAATGGGCATCATCAGTGTTCTCTGGGCAATTGCAGGCTACAGCATGTGTTTTGGCGGAAGCGTGCTGGGAGGTCTGTTCGGATGGAACTGGGATTATTTTTTCCTGAAAGGTATTGATACCAATATTATGGATGCGGGTATCCCCGAGTATGTATTCTCAATGTTCCAGGGGAAATTTGCGATAATCACTCCCGCGCTGATTGCCGGAGCCTTTGCCGAGAGGGTATCATTCAAAGCATATTGCTTGTTTATCGCCCTTTGGAGCATATTTGTATACAACCCCCTCTGCCACTGGGTATGGTCGGCCGACGGATTTCTTTTTAACCTCGGAGCCAAAGGAGCCATCGACTTTGCAGGAGGAACAGTCGTTCATATTTCCGCAGGCATAAGCGGACTGGTTGCAGCATTATACCTGGGTTCACGCCGCGGATATCCATACCAGGTGATCAGGCCAAACAACCTGGTGATAACCATGCTCGGAGCAGGTCTTTTGTGGGTTGGCTGGTTCGGATTCAATGCCGGAAGCAGTATCTCATCAGGACTCAGCACTGCACAGGCGCTGACTGCCACCCAGGTCGCAGCTGCATCGGGAGCCCTTGCATGGATATTAATAGAAAGCTTTCATAATGAAGGAAAAGTATCAGCCCTTGGCTTTGCCAGCGGTATCCTGGCAGGACTTGTTGCCGTCACTCCTGCAGCCGGCGTTGTTCAGCCATACGGTGCAATGATACTTGGAGTAATCGCCTCAGCGGCGTGCTATATGGCCATTCAGCTTAAAAACAAGCTGGGCTATGACGACAGCCTCGATGCTTTCGGCATCCATGGAGTGGGCGGAATCACGGGAGCCCTCTTTCTTACATTCTTTATAAGAAAATCGTGGATGGCCGAAGCTGCTGCTGCAGCCACCGATGGCACCTGGACAATCTGGAACCAGTTCGGTGTTCAGGCTCTGGCAGTTTCTATCGCTATTGCATTCACGGCAATAATGACCTTCCTGATAATTTTCCTACTTGATAAGGTCGTCAGATTCCGTTCAACATGCGATGATGAAATGGCAGGTCTCGACAGGACATACCACGGAGAAAGAGGATACGGAATGCTGAATCCAAGCTAGATATGGAAGGGTTAAAAAAAAGTTGCTGGTTGCTGGTTGCTTGCCAGCGGTATACGGTATGCGGTATGCGGCGTGCGGCTGACAACTTACTGTTAAATTAATAACAATAAAAATAAATGAAACTGATAAGCGCAATTATAAGGGAGGTGCAGCTCGACAAGGTTCGGGAAGCACTCATTGCTGCCGAAATTACAAGGATCACGGTAAGCCGGGTATCCGGTCATGGACAGCAAAGGATTGAAGAAATGTACAGAGGTCAGAGAATTGTTCCCGATCTCATTCCCAAAATCAAGATAGAAATAGCTGTCAATGATGAATTTGTTGATATCACGGTAAATACCATCCTAAAGTCTGCAAAGACCAACGGTCTGGAAGGACATGTGGGCGACGGCAAGATATTCATTACCCCGCTCGAGGAGTGCATCAGGATACGGACGGGACAAAGGGGAGGTTCGGCAATCTGAGAAGTCGAAGGTTGCTGGTTGCTTGTTAACTGGTAATCGGTAATCGGTAATCGGTAATCGGTATCCGGTTACCGGTTACCGATTACTGATTACTGAATACCGATTAAGGTTACAAGTCACTTGTATGAATCAAGGTGAACGTTCTTCACCGCCCTGCCTGAGGGATCGATGAATTCCTGAAATTTCTTGTCCCAGGCCAGCGCCTCTGCCGTGCTGCATGCCACCGAAGGGACTGAGGGTACGCATGCCGCGGCAGAATCGGACGGGAAATGTTCGGCATATATTGACCGGTAGAGATACTCTTCCTTTGACAACGGAGGATTTACGGGGAAACGGTACTTTGAATTCTTTAGCTGTTCGTCGGTTATTTCCTGTGAAGAAATTTTGCGGAGAGTGTCGATCCAGTTATATCCCACTCCGTCGGAAAACTGTTCCTTCTGCCTCCATGCAACTTCGGCCGGAAGATAATCTTCAAACGCCTTTCTCAACACCCATTTTTCCATCCTCCCGTTTGAAGCCATTTTGTCGGCAGGATTGATCCTCATTGCAACATCGAGGAACTCCTTGTCAAGGAACGGTACTCTCCCTTCAACACCCCATGCAGCCAGAGATTTATTAGCCCTCAGGCAATCATAAAGATGAAGCTTACTGAGTTTCCTGACAGTCTCTTCATGGAATGACTTCGGATCCGGAGCTTTGTGAAAATAAAGATATCCCCCGAAAATTTCATCAGATCCTTCACCGGTAAGCACCATCTTCACTCCCATTGATTTTATTACCCTCGCAAGGAGATACATAGGCGTTGATGCCCTCACCGAGGTCACATCGTAAGTCTCGATGTGGTAAATGACATCCCGAATGGCATTGAGCCCCTCTTCAATTGTAAAGTGAATTTCATGGTGAACCGTTCCAATATGCTGAGCCACTTTTACTGATGCCGCCAGATCGGGTGAACCTTCCAGCCCGATGGCAAAGGAATGAAGTCTTGGCCAGTAAGCATCAACCTTGTCACCGGCTTCAATTCTCTTTGGCGCATACCGCCGGGCAACTGCTGAGATAATTGATGAATCTAATCCCCCTGAAAGCAGTACTCCATAGGGAACATCCGACATAAGCTGGCGATGCACTGCATTCTCAAGCGCAATCCTCAACTCATCAATCGAGGTGGAATTATCCCTGACAGCGGAATATTCCATCCAGTCGCGCTTGTACCAGCGTGTCATGACCCCGTCCCTGCTATAAAGATAATGACCGGGAAGAAACTCTTCAATCTTGTTGCAGACACCCTCAAGAGCTTTCAGCTCAGAGGCAACATAAAAATTACCATGCTGATCCCAGCCAATATACAGGGGAATGATTCCAATATGATCGCGGGCAATCAGGTAACAGTCCTTCTCCTTATCATACAAGGCAAAAGCAAAAATACCATTCATCTCTTCAAGGAAAGACGGACCTTTGTCGTGATATAGCGGAAGTATAACCTCACAGTCGGAATTCGTCCTGAACTGCCAGGTATCTTCATATTTTCTTCTTATTTCCTGATGATTATATATTTCACCGTTAACTGAAAGGATCAGGTTGCCGTCACTGCTTGTCAGGGGCTGCCCCCCTGATTCGGGGTCTACAATCGACAATCGCTCATGGGCCAGGATGGCCTTTTCGCAACAAAATATCCCCGACCAGTCGGGCCCCCTGTGACGGACTTTCTTTGACATTTTCAGAACTACGGGCTTTAGCTCCCTGAAATCAGTTTTAAGATCAAAAACTCCAACGATACCACACATACGCCTCTTTTTTAATTTGAATTATCGTCCATCCCGGATAAATCAAAATGCATCAATCCGGAAACTGCAAAACTAATAAACAAATTGATTTATTATTTAATATTTATAATTATTATATGGCGTGTAATTCATTTTATTCATTTTTTCGTATTATTTTATTATTTTCTTTAACCATCATCGCCATTTCTATTGATATTATTAATTATGAACATGTCAATTATCTGAATCCTCTCCGGGGCAGGGATGGCACAATAAAAAAGATGAAATCAATAAACAATTAAGGCAAAACATTTGTTAAAACATACCTGAAAAACTAAATCAACGGATCTATGAACCCCAGGCAAAAAAGTTTTGTCAGTTCAAGAACAGAATACATTTCAGATGGTCTGGATGAGAAAACTCTGTCAGGCAATCCGCTGGACCTTTTTGAAAAGTGGATGGCGGAAGCCGGGAGGAAAATTGCCGGCACCCCGAATGCGACGTTTCTGGCGACAGCGGGACCGGATACAAGACCATCGGGAAGGATTGTCCTGCTCAGAGGATTTGACGAAAGGGGATTTGAATTTTTCACAAACTACGAGAGCAGGAAAGGAATGGAACTAAGGGACAACAATTATGCATCCATGACATTTTTCTGGAATGAGCTGTTCCGTCAGATAAGAATTGAAGGAAAAATCCATAAGCTGTCCGAAGAAGAATCAGATGAGTACTTCTCAAGCCGGCCCCGGGAAAGCCAGATCGCTGCCATAGCTTCGGATCAAAGCAGACTGCTGCCTGGCAGAGAGTTGCTGGAAGAGAGAGTAAGGGAAGCCGGGAAGCTTTTTGAGGGCAAACCGGTTGTCAGGCCTCCTCACTGGGGCGGCTACTGTCTTTCGCCATCAAGTATTGAATTCTGGCAGGGAAGACCTCACCGCCTGCATGACAGGATATTGTACTCCCGAAAGGAGCTCAGCAAGGAATGGATTATTGAAAGGCTTTATCCATGAGAATTTCACGCCGGGATGCATGATGACATGGGCAGAAGTGGTAAAGGGAGTATCCTTTTCTTATGCCCTGCCCATTGTATGAGATCCCGCATTCCGTAGTTCTGGCACAATTTATTATTCCTGCAACGTTCTTTTGCCTGTTGATTGTTTTTCCTTGCCTTTAACCGGGATGCCGGATGAACCTTCCTTTGGAATCACAAAAAAAAATTTGCACATAACATTTTTTTGATTTTACTTTGCATTTCAAAGTACTTTCATTATGAAAAACAACCTTTCTTCAGCAGAGGATCTTAAAACAATAAGGAAAATCATGGAGGAATCAACCCGATTCCTTTCACTGAGCGGTCTTTCAGGTGTTTTTCTGGGGCTTTATGCAATTGCAGGTGCCCTGATTGCCCGTTTTCTTGTTTTCAACGGCGGAAATATCAGTCCTGATAATTATTTCAACAATCTGCCGGCACAGGAAACCGACATTATCATTCTGAAAATGGTAATTATTGCGGTGTCTGTCCTTCTGCTATCCCTGGTCACGGCCACCGGCTTTTCGGTCAGGAAAGCACGACGGTTGAGTGTGAGTCTTTGGACACCTGTATCGAAACGATTATATACCAGCCTGTTCCTTCCCCTTGTGGCCGGAGGATTATTTGCACTGATACTTCTCTTCCAGAACAACATTCAGCCGATCATCCCGGTGTTTCTCATTTTTTACGGCCTCGCCCTCATCAGCGCAGGGAAATTCACTTACGGAGAAATATTTTATCTTGGCATTCTCGAAATCATTACCGGCCTCACTGCTGCCTTGTTCCCGTCTCAGGGACTGTTTTTCTGGATTGTTGGATTCGGAATCCTTCATATTGTTTACGGACTTTTCATGTACAGGAAATATGAAGCATAAAGCCATCATGAAAGTTTGCAGTATAACAGAATCAGTACTTCGTGCTAAAGTTCTGAAAGGCGATTCTTGCTTTCATAATCAAATCGTTCAAAAATGAAAGATATCATTTCCGGTTTGGATAAGGTATTCGAAAGCAGGGTACGCCTGGGTATCATGTCAATCCTGATGGTGAATGATTCATTCGATTTTAACAGCTTTAAGGAATCCCTCGATGTAACCGACGGCAATCTTGCCAGCCATCTGAAAGCGCTGGAAGAAAAAGGTCTGATCATGATGGAGAAACGCTTTATAGGACGGAAGCCCAATACCAGCTACGCCATAACCAAAGAGGGATCGGTCCGTTTCAGACAGCACCTTGATGCTCTTGAAGACCTTATCAGGAACCACTGACTATCAATGAATTCTTACCGATCAACTGTAATC
>JBAQCK010000167.1:0-45096 GCA_049294075.1 Bacteroidales bacterium
CATTAAACCGCAGTCGCGGTTTTCCCGTTTAACCGCTGCTGCAGTTCCTACTACATATGCTGCAGGAGGTTTTTTGTAACTAAAATGTAACAATATTTTATCTTTGATCCGGACTTTATTTCAGAAAGCGGAAGTACTTTTGTTTCATAGGTTTAATTCATAGTGTCCAACAATAAGACACATTGAATCAGTTAGTTCTAAAACTTCATACAATGACCAAAGATAGTATTCTCAATGTCTTCACACCTAAATACCATGCATTGTTCCCGGTATTTGAGAAAAGTGCGGACAATCTTAAATCCGCTGGTGTCAAACTGAAGATTCTCATGAATACCACAAACCAGACGGAACAGCAGGCGATAATAACTGAGTTGGGTAAAATAGAGGCTGAAGGAGACAGGATAGCGGGCGAAATATATTTGATTCTCAATAAACTGCTCATAATCCCGTTCGACAGGGAGGATGTTAACAGGCTTGTCAACAGGATAAATGACCTGCTCCATCACATCACTGAAATCGGGAAAATGACCGGAATGGTGAAAAGCTCCGAGATGATTCCAGTTTACCAGGAACTTGCTGAGAAAATCTCACTATCATCAGATGAAATTGCTTCGATCCTGATAAGCCTGAAGGACATCAACAACACGAAAAAGAAAATAACGGACACATGCATATCCATTAGCCGCCTTGAGAAACAGGCTGAGGAAATATTCTATGACGGGGTTAACAGCCTGTTTGCAGCAACTAAAGGTGATATGATCCACCTGTCGTTAAGAAAGAAGATCATTGAGACTTTCCTGAAATGCATCGACCAGATCCAGGAAATTTTGGAATCGGTCAGAACCATTGTTATAAAGGCCTCCTGAATTCAGGTGAAAATCATTAAACAGTTGCGGATTTCAAGCCGCCCCCGGGACCTGTCTGCCGGAGCGGCAGCGGAGGCAGGGATTTAGGGATTATTTCGGAAGGGAGAACAGGAATTCAGTTCCTCCCCCGGTGCGGTTACGAACAAGGATGTCACCCCTGTGCAGCAATATCGCGTTTTTGACTATCGCCAAACCCAGACCGGTGCCGCCGCTCTTCCTCGACCTTCCTGAATCGACACGGTAAAACCTCTCAAAAACCCGGTTTATGTGTTCCTGCGGAATGCCTACTCCGTCATCGGAGAAGGAAAAATGATAGTACCTCTTGTCTTCGTTGTAAATCAGAATCCTTATCGTGGTATTATCGCCCGCGTAGTTTATCGCGTTCTCCACGAGATTCTGAAAGACCGACATTATAAGCGACTTGTTGCCATTGACCGTAACTTCATTGTCAATTTCAATCTCAACTTTCATGTTCCTTGCTTCAATCGCCGATTTAAAATTGTCGCGCACCTCCCGGATCACCTTCTTTAACCTGATTTTTTCAGGTGTGAATGATGATCCTGCTTCTTCAATCCTGTTCAGTACCGATATGTCATTTATAAGTCCCGTCAGCCTGTCTGTCTGCGCAAGCGTTTTCCCGAGGAAGTAATTCTTTTTCTTAGTTTCTATTTCAGGATCGGCAATTAGTGTTTCAATATATCCTCTTATCGACGAGACGGGTGTTTTAAGCTCATGTGCAATATTCGAGGTCATCTGCTGCTTGATGAGCTTGCTCTTGCCGAGCCTGGTGATATCGGTAAGGATAACCTCGAAACTTTTGTCCATGAAAATAATACACTGGATGCTGAAGAACCTTCCATCTCTTGCAATCTGATACTCCATTTTGGGGAGATCGGCCGAATTTATTTCAGTACCGGAATGCCGTGCTATGAAATCACTTACAGGGGCAAACTCAGTTATATCAAAGAAGTTGGAGGTGAAGATCTTCAGGTCTCCCGAAATCAGGTTCATATGATGAATGAAATGATTATTGCTGAAAATGATATCCCTTTCATTCGAAAAAATTGCAACACCTTCATTCAATGCATTCAGATGATTGAAAAATTTGCCCTTTTCAATCAGGAGATCGTTTTTAGCAGCAAGAAGGTTGTTGTAAATTCCCAGTATCTCGGAACCTATTACTCCAAGCTCATTTTTCGGGAAGTCCGAAACAAAGGGCTCATCATTCTTAAGGCTGAATGTAAAATCCTGCAGCCGGGTCACTGACTCCCCAAACCTTTTGGTTACAAGCAGCAGTATGCCGCCGATCACAATAAAACATCCTATTACGATAAGCAGAAAACTCATATTTGCCCTCATAAACCTGGAGATGCTGACATCGTAAACCAGAGCTGATCTTATAAAATATTCGCCAAAGAACTTTGAATAGTAATAGAATTTCTGACCTGTGCTTTCCGATTTCCTGATATCGGTCCCAAACTCCGATTCAAGCGACTCTGCTATTTCTTTCCTGGTAAGATGATTCTGCATCTTCGACCAGTCATCGACAAAACTGTCGTACAGAACTTCGCCGGATTTGCCGATTACAGTCACTCTTAAGTTGCTGTGCGGAAAAAGGCGGTTAAGGGAATCGATAAGTTGGTAATTACCCGACCGGTAAATCGAGTTGATGTTTATATAATTGTCCGTGATCCTGGTAATATTCAGCAACTCATCATTAAGTGTTGCCACTTTGTATTGCTTTTCCCTGTTGTACAGATAAGCGATGATGAGCATGGCAATAACAAGGAAAACCGCCGAATAGAATATCAGAAGCGTGTTCCTGAATTTGTTTCTTTTCCTTGGCATGCTTCAGATTTATCAAAACTCAAAATAATATCCGTAACCTGTCTTATTCTTCAGATTCTGCCCATACGATCCTAATTTGGTCCTTAGCCTGGTAATATTTACATCAACTGTTCTCTCGGTTACTATAATATCTTTTCCCCAGACACTCGTCAGAATCTCATCCCTCGAAAAGACCCTGGTCTGGTTTTCGAGCAGGAGTTTAAGTATCTCGAATTCCTTTTTGGTCAGCTCAATCTTTTCATTGTTTATTATTAGTCTTTTCCTGACAGTATCGAGCTCGATATCCCCGAACTTCATCAACGAAGCCTGTTTCGCCCTGTCGCTCCTGGCACGCTTGAGCACGGCCTTTACCCTTGCCGTCAATTCGTTGATGGAAAAAGGTTTTGCTATGTAATCATCAGCTCCCAGACTGAAACCTGTAAGAATATCATTTTCCGTATCCTTGGCAGTAAGGAAAATTATCGGAACATTGACTGTCATTTCTTTCCTGAGCTTGTCGGCAAACCTGAATCCCGACATAGGCCCCATCATTACATCGAGGAGTATCAAATCGTAACTGATGAGAGGCAACTTCAATGCATCCTCTGCCGAATGCACCACCTCCGTTATGTATCCTGCATTTCCAAGGTTGTACTGAAGAATTTCACAAAGATCCTCTTCATCGTCGACAATAAGTATTCGTTTGTTTCGGGTGTCCATGGGAAGGAAAATTTGGGTTTTCTCCTGGAATTATGCTATGGTATAAAAGTAATAAAATAGATGATATAATGATTGGAGAAATGCCCGTCAAATCCGGTAGCTTCGGTTCAACGGGCATTAAAACCAATCACGCGTCAGAACACCAGCCTAAAACAGAGTATAACTCAATTTCAGGTGGCAGGTTATCCCGGGATCCAGTTTGGTGAAAAACTGGTCGGTCGGATTAAAGGATTTGAATACCGATTCTTTCTTATCGTTAAGAAGATTGTCGATTTTGAATTCCAGCTGCATCTTTTTTTCCCTTCCCAGCTTCTGCGAAGCAGTGAAATTAAGATTATGGAAAGGAAGCGTATAAATATCAGGTCTGTCGGCAATGCCCACATACTGAAGCGTTTTGCCCTGCACGTTGTAGAAGATACCGGCTTCAAAACCCGACCAGAATGGTCTTTCACTTCCGGCGTAGGAAATGCCGCTGTTAATAATCCAGGGAGACTGGCCAGCCATTTCGCGCACCCTGCTTATCTTCTGCCCCGTACGGGAATTTTCCACCCGTGAGAAATATTCAGTAAGACTCAGTTCGATTGATGACTCTATAACAGACATGTTGGAAGAGAAACTGAAGTTCTCCAGGGCTGCTGTAAGGCTGCCAAGATTCTGGCGAACCTCAAGCTCAACGCCGAGAACCTGACCGTCGCCGACATTCCTCGGCTGGAAGGTGCCTGTCTGGGTGGCGTACTGGACCACCTCTATGGGTTTGTTGAAGTATTTATAGAATCCGCTGAGCGATAACATCTGTCCGTCTCTCCGGTACAGTTCCCACCTGAGATCGATATTGTGTATATCAGAGCTCTCCAGGGCGCCGTTCCAGTACTCCCTGCCGGCATTATCATCAGCATCGCGGAACATGCCGCCCACAAATGTCCTTCCGCTTATAGGATCGGCAATCTCGGCAAACGACAGTTCCTTGAATGAAGGCCGTGCGATTGTGCGTGCATACGAAGCCCTCAGGTTCTGACTTTCATTGAGTTTGTATATAAGGTTGACAGAGGGAAAGATTCCGATATCGTCGAGAACCTTGTCGTTATTCAGAACTATGGAGCCAAGCTGATTCTGCCCGGTGTATCTCTGTGTGAATTTTTCAACCCTCACGCCGGCTATTAATCTCAGCCTCCTGAACAGGGTCAGTTCAGTCGAAACATAGCCTGCCCCGTTGTTTGAACTGGCTGAAAACTGGTTTGGATTCGACGGCAGGAATCCGGCTTCATAGGTTGTTCCGCTGCCATAGTCGGTTCCGTTGAGCGGCCAGATATTTTCAGGCCTGAACAGCTCATCAGGATCGCCTGTCAGTGGTACGTTCCTTATGTTTAACATGAATTTCCTTATCATGAAGTCACGTTCCTTGTATGTGTAAGCTCCCCCGAAACTGAGCCTTGCTGCTTCGCCATTGAATCTGAATTCCTTTGTTGCATGCACTACTCCGGCGAGATTGTTCTCTGAAAGCGTCCTCCATATCCTTTCAGGAAATCCCGATTCTGTATTGATAAGGTAATTATCGGCGCTTCCTTCAACATAACGTACGAAACGTGCATCGGGATCCTCAATTTTCGAGAATGTGGGTGAGAGCTTCCAGACAAGATCCCATTTGCCATTTTTGAAAGAGTGTTTCCCGTCGAGCAGAATATTTGTCAGGGAACGCTGGCTGTATTCCAGGTTATGCTGGTATCCTGAGAAAACGCTTCCCTGATCGGATCCCTCATAATCAAAAACCCCTGCTTTCGATTCTCCGTTCTGAAGGTGAATGATGTTGAGACGGTATTTTGAATTGGTTGTTTTCACTGCAAATCCGGCCAGCCCGCTGAGCAGCACACTGTTGACACCGAAATTGCCTTTTTGGAATTCTCTCACTTCCAGATCATTTACATCGGGATCGCTTGCCAGCCCGTAACGGCCGTATTCCGCATCCCTGTAAAATTCAGTGTTGTTCTTGTACGAAAAACCGACGTTGTAACCGAGAGTAACCTTTTTTAAAGGTATCTGGTTGCCGAAGGTCGCCCCTGCATTGTAATCGATGAAACTCCGCTGTTTTATGGCTGCCATGTCGGGATTGAAACTGTGAAGGACATCGCGGTACCGTTCTGCCTGTTCTCCTTGCGGATCGCCTATCACGGAAGCGAAGAAGGGAAGATTGTCGGTTGCAGGAATAGCCCTGGTACCGTCATCGAATCCCAGGAAATCGGTCTTGCCGCCTTTGTAGGTCAGATAGTCATTCTTGAAATGATAATCGGGATTGTAACTTGTTCCGATGAAAAGGTTCCCCTTTTTCTCATCCGGGAAATCCCTGAGAGCAATATCTATAATCCCGCCCGTGAAATCAGCTGGCAGATCGGCGCTGAACGATTTGTGAACTATGATATTGTCGATAAGGTTTGTGGGGAAAATGTCCATCTGCATGGTGTTGCGGTCGGGATCCAGCCCCGGTATGTCTACACCGTTCAGGATCGTCTTCGTGTAGCGGTCGCCCAGACCTCTTACAAAAACATACCTGCCCCCTTCAACCGACACACCGGGCACTCTTTTCATCGAGGCTGCTGCATCAGAGTCACCCATCTTCCTGAAATTGGCCGACGAGATTCCGTCGACAAGGTTGGGCGATTCCATTTTTATCGCCATTACTGCATTTTCGGTGTTCCTCTTCATCTCGGCGCTCACGGTCACTTCCGAGAGCCCAAAGGTTGCTGATTTTAAAAGCAGGTTTTCGAGAAGGGTGACATTGCCAGCTGTCACTTTAACATTGTTTATCGAATGTGTCTCGTACGAGACAAATGAAAACCGGATATTATAAACACCCGGCTCAATGGAGAGATTGAATTTCCCGTCCAGATCCGTCAGTATGCCTTTAGTGGTGCCTTCAGCTATAACAGTTACTCCGATAAGAGGTTCTCGTGTGGATTCGTCTGATACTGAGCCTCGTATTATTCCGTTCTGACTATAGATTTCATTGAAGAAGAACATCAGAACAGCAAACAGGATTAATTTTTTTTTAAGACGCATAATTGATTGGTTATTGATAATTATAAAATCCGCAGGCTGTTAGGCCTGCGGATTTTGCATGATTTTATTTTAAAAGTTGTTAAGTGAGCCGGAAACTGCAGTCCACGACCAGCCCAGGAAAACATCCGGGTTCGCACCCTTTGTGTTTGCTCCTGTTGCTACGGCTGTCGCGAAAGAATCGCTTCCACCCTTGAAAAAATCCGTAAGATTTGAACCTGTCGGAATGGTTGCCTGCAGATTTGAGAATGTACAAGCATACACTGTCGGTAGTTCATCAAAATCCTGTCCAGCCTTAAGTCCGAAGAAGTAAATCCCGTCCATATCGACGTCTGAGTTCGGATCCAGGTCAGCAAGACCCTGAGCATCAACGGCATAACATGATCCGTTTTTCAGTATGTGTTTTGCTACCATAGTGCCTTCCGGACCGTCCAGCTCGAGACATTCGTCACCGGGATTTATTACTATAAAGTTGTCGAGAGTTCCTCCCCACGACTGGTCAGTGTCGATGGCATCGTCGCCGGTATTCCAGACAACCGCGTTCTTCACATTTACAGTTCCTCCAAACCACTCGATGCCGTCATCCTGGTTAGAGACAATTTCCACGTGTTCAATGACAGTCCCGGTGCCGACACCGCCAAGTGTAAGTCCGTTTATTTCGTTTCCTTCACCGATGTTTGTACCACCATGACGAATGGAAACATACCTCAGGATACCTGAATTGTCAGCCGGATCGGTGCCTCCGTAAAGACCGTTAAGGTCGGAAGCGGGGATACCCTCGATCTGCATTGCTTCGGCTTCGGCTGAGATCGGAGCCCTTCCAAGTATCAGGAGTCCGCCCCACAACCCATTTATGGTAGGAGCCAGGTTGGGACTTGCAATCTCACCGGGAATTATGTTATCGGAGACGGATGTAAATATTATAGGTGAATCTGCCGTGCCTTCAGCCATGATTTTTCCTCCGCGGGCAATCATAAGCGCGGTGGCGTTTGACTCTGAGCCTTCACGTCCCTTGACTATAACTCCGGGCTGAATTGTAAGAGTGACTCCCGATACTACCGTTATGCGGCCTTCGAGAATATACATGTTGCCTGTAGTCCATGTTGTGTTTTCCGTAATGTTCTGTGCAACTGAGATAACAGGAACACCTTCTATTGTAAGTACCGCGGTGGCGCTTACAATCTGGCTGTCATTATCAGTAAGTGTCAGAATCACCGATCCGGCTCCGGTATCCTTTCCTGCAGTGAATGATACAACAATTGTTCCTGATTCTGCTCCTGCACTGGCATCGTTCTTAATTTCCGCATCACCTCCCGTCGCACTGACGGAAGCTGATTTGAACCCTGCCATGGCATTGAAGCTGAAACTCAGATCAACCGTTTCAGTTATCACCACGGAAGTGCTCTGGGGAGGGGTTAATACAGGCGGATCATTTTCGTCCTTGCAGCCTGCAAGGATGATTGTAAATAAAGCAATAATGGTTAAATACTTTTTCATGATACATGTTTATTGGTTCTACAAATTTTTTCTCTTAATTTTCTGCGGCAAAAGTATGGCGGGGATAATTCAGGACGGTTAAGGATTGATTAAGGTTTTGTTACAAATGAAACCAGGGCCGACGTCACAACTCGAAGCCCCGTATGGGGCGCCATGGTTTAGGGCGGGGCAACACCCGGTTTGGCTTCCTCCAACCATAGATGTTGATAATTATTAATGTATGGTTAAATTCATAGGCAGACTGCAGCCTCCGCGAAGATGATTTTCATAACTTGCGTTTTATTTCAAATTTAATATGACCAGAAGATTATTAATCATAGCAATTTTGCCGGTTTTGTTTGTTGGGGCGCTTAACTCACAGACAATCATTAACCCCAACTATTCACTAAAGAGCCACGAGACACTC
The DNA here is from genome assembly GCA_049294075.1 of Bacteroidales bacterium. GTDB lineage: Bacteria > Bacteroidota > Bacteroidia > Bacteroidales > VadinHA17 > LD21. The sequence goes on from JBAQCK010000167.1 coordinate 8,365, forward strand.
AGGATAATTAAAATTGAACTGAAGCCTGAAGCAGCCATTTTCTATATGAGCATCGAAAACAGGATAGAGAACGGTACTTTCTGTGCCGACAGAAATATTTTTCTGATCTACCCCGACGGTAAGAAAAGTAAACTGATCTCTGCTTCCGATATACCTGTTTGTCCCGATTCACATGTGTTCAAATCACCCGGTGAGAAGCTCGATTTCGTGCTTACCTTCCCGCCGGTTGGCAGGGGTGTCGAATGGGTAGACCTGGTCGAGGAATGCAATGAGAACTGTTTCTCATTTTACGGAATAGCCATAGAAGCTGATCTGAATGAACGGATAGACAATGCCTTCAGGCTGGCTGAAAACGATGAGACATCCAAGGCCCTTGCCAGCTTCATAGCGCTTACTGACGAGCTGAGCGCGGACAATCATGGCATTCTGGGATTGCTTTATATCAACATCATCAAGCTTGCAGCAGCAGAAGGCGATTACAAAAAAGCCGGCGAGTGGTACCGGAAATTCAAGACATCTGATGCCCCGAGAACGGAAGAATATCTGAAGCACCTTGACGATCAGGGAATAAGGTATTGAGAGGGAAGACGGATGTCGTGAGGTGTGCGCTTATGAGCTGTCAGCTGTCAGCTATCAGCTATCAGCTATCAGCTGTCAGCTTAGATACAAACTAATCGACCAGCAGAACAGGCAGAACTAGTGAAAACAGACATTGTCTATCACCTACTATACATTCTACATAATACGCCGGTTGAAGTCCTCGCCCTGCGCCCTGAGCCCTGAGCCCTGAGCCCTGAGCCCTGAGCCCTGAGCAAAAAAAGGTGCCCTCTTCAGGCACCTTCTTTTATATCTGTTAATTCTGATTTCAGAAGCTCAGATCGAGTCCGACTCCTATTACAAGCGTGTTTTTCTTGTATGTTTCGGTTGGCATCAGGTTAATGCCCTCGAGGTAATGATTAACCTTTACGCTGTCGTCCATGTATTTGGTGTATGATACACCGAGATTGAGCTTCACATTGTCGCTGAAAGCAAAAGCGCCGCCGGCTCCAACCGTATGTGCTGAGAGTCCGTAGGTGAGGTCGCTCTGGTAAAGATTGTTGACACCCTGATTTGCAAATGAGTAGCCGGCGCTTGCGGCAAGCCTTTCAGTTACATTGATCTCGGCGCCAGCCGAGATCGACAGGCCGTTGTTTGCTATAATATCCTCATTGTCGATATGTACAAGATAATCTGTCGAGTTTTCAGGTGTCATATCAACATAATGACCGTAGTCTGCCGACTTGTCAAAATAGTAGTTAGCTCCGGCGTTTACACTGAACAACGGGAACCTGAGCTCGGCTCCGACAGCCAGAATGGCAGGCAAGTCGTTTCTGATTTTCGCTCCATTCGGGAACCTGGTGACCGGTTTGGTGGGATCTTCACCCAGGTAACCGGTGGTCAGGTCCCTGGTTGTTTTGCTGGTGAGTTCAACCTTGGTAGCCATTTCATACCTAACTGCAATATTGAAGTTTTCGCTGGGTGAGATATTGATGCTGAAGAAAGGAGCAATTCCTGAACCTGACTGCTCAACCTCAGCTTCCTGATCTTCAAGAAGAGTTGCTTTATTGCCGTAAATCCTTGCTGCTCCGTAGAAAGTGGCCTGGCTCTGGGCTATTGTGAGGGTGGCTGCGTTGGGAATCCCAAGGCTGGTCAATCCACCTACGATAGCGTTCCTGGTTGCCTCATTAATTACCTCTGCCTGTACCAGCTGATCAGCAGTAAATCCTCCAAGGTTGTTGGTTATAAGCTGATTGAGTGAGACGCCTCCTGCCTGGGCTGTGGCTGAAATCTCGCCGATGACAGCTGATGCATCTTCCCAGCCTTCAGTGGTGTTGACCTGAACATCCCTAAGGTAACCTTCATAGGTGTTTTTTGCAGTAACATATCTTGCACCTGCTGCAACTGACAGCCAGTCGTTTACCTTATATGATACTGCTCCCTGAAATCCGAGGAAGGCCGAGGTCCCTTTGAAATCTATATCCATCTTGTAAGCTGTCACTCCGTAATCTGACTGTCCAAGTGAAGGAACCAGATCCGACTGACTCATCTCAAATGAAGGAAGACCATCGTTATAGATTGCTTCTCCACCGCCTCCGATTGGAAGGAATCCTACCGAGAAGGCAATCTTGTCCATCTTGAAGGCTGCATAAATTGACGGGAAAAATGGAGTTGTGACGCTTCCCTTATAGGTACCTGAATTCAGGGGAGGGGCGTAAGTGGTTTCTATTGTTCTTTTCTGAAATATCGTCTGATTGTTGAGAGAAAAATGGAATCCGTTATCCATCATCATTAATCCTGCCGGATTGTAGTAAACTGCATCGGCTTTTATTGATGCATTCCTCGAGGGCATCCTGGCCCAGGTTGCGCTCTGATTGGTATTGGTGACCAGTCCGCCGGCAAACAGAGTTCCGGAGGCTAACGCTGCTGATACAAAAGTCAATAATCTTCTCATATGGTAAATTTTAAGTTAAAAAATGGGAATTGCCTGCTCCTTTCAGCAAGCCTGGCTTATGTTCCCTTTTATCTGCGTTATGGTGTAATTCTATCGGTTTAAAGAACAAATGAAGCGCAATGTATAAAAATATTTGAATCATGCAAATAAGTCTAAAATACCATATTGATATCTAACCAATTGTAATGGATTCTAACTGCTGTTCGGAAATCGAGTTTTTTTGCCGGTACCCGATCCTTAAAATTTGTGTTACTCCTCATCGCCATATCCTGCAGGCCGTATCTTTCCCGAAAACCTGATACTGAAACTCCTCTGTGGCTGAATGTTCCCCGGCCTGCCCATGTATTCTGTGTTTGTTAAATTCTTAACAGCAAACGACAGGGTGAATTTCTCATTGAGCATGTACCCGATGTTGCCGTCAATTGTTGCATAACCTTTGTTGTGCCCCGCCCAATATTCACCGAAACCGGGCAGGATGGACGTGGTTTTGAAAACTTCATCAATATCAAGGATCTTCGACCTCATAAAAAGGCTGAAACCTATGGTGGTCCTTTTCATGGCTGTAATTTTTACATTTCTTTTCAGGGTCAAAGGCATAAAAAAGATTCAACCGCTCAATCCGGAGCCCGTCACCCTGATTTTCAACGTTCTGCCAGCGACAACGTCATTCCGTGCTGCGCCGGATGTCCGGAATAAACCGGATATCAGAATTCCCTGATTTTTATGTTCCTGAACCATACCCTGTCGCCGTGATCCTGCAGCAGTATCCTTCCTTCCTCAGTTTCAGCGAATCCCTTCACCTTGCTGAACTTGCTTGCTGCCACCACTTCTTTCCATTCGTCGGTGCCTCTTTCATACTCCACGGTAAGGAAACCGTTGAGCCAGTGCTGAACTTTGTTGCCGTTGACAATGATGACCGCCCTGCTCCACTGGTCGAAACCGTTGTCCCTCTTGTTCTTCGGAGCTATAAGATCATAAAGCCCGGCAAGAGTACGGGTGCCTTCTATTCCCAGTTTTGCATCCGGGTGATTACGGTCGTCGAGGATCTGGTACTCGCATCCGATTGAAGCAAGAGCTCCATTATCCTTCTCCGTGTCGATGAAGTATTTTATACCGCTGTTGCCGCCTTTGACATACTTGAAGTCGACTGATAATTCGAAGTTCCGGAATTTTTCAGTTGTGACAATATCGCCTCCTTCGCCCGGCTGTTTTGCTTCCGGATTTAAAGTCAGTGCCCCGTCAGTTATTTCCCATCCGGAAGCAGGAAAATTTCCGGTTTTTGCATTGATCCATCCTGCTGAAGTCTTTCCGTCGAAAAGGAGCTTCCATCCTTCTTCGGTCTCGCGCCCGGAAAGCACATTGGTGAGGTAGTTTGCCTGGGGTATATCCTTTGTATAAGGATGCCTGTATTTTTCCAGTTCCTCTGTCATGATACGGATATTCCTCCATTTAACCTCGAGTCCGGCCCTGGTTGAATCATTTCCTATCGAGTGAACCTGAAGGGCGATGAAGCCTGAAGGTGTCATATCGTCTATGAGGTCGGCGCAGGGAATCCCATTTACCCAGGTCCTGATTGAATTGCCTATTGCCTCCACCCTGTAGTGGTTCCACCCGCCAACTTTCAGGGCCTTCTGCCCTTCGGGATTTTTGTCGAGGGTGTACAGCCATCCTCTCCTTGCTTCATCATAGATCCCTCCCGACCATGCACGTGGCGAAGGATCCATCTCAACCTGGTATCCGTGAACCCTGCCATCCATGTAATCAGCCCGGCTTTCGCTCCTTATCTGGACCCCTGAGTTCATTTGCGGATCGAACCAGGTTTCAAATTCAAGGATGAAATCACCGTATTTCTCCTTAGTGCATAAAAAAGAATTAGGAGAAGCGGTAACCGTTGTGCCTGTCACAACACCGTCCTCAAGCTTGAACGGGGCAGTCCCGTTCAGCTGTTCCCATGCTGAAAGATCCTTCTTTACAAGGTTTGTCCATGGTTCTTTTTCTGAACATGCTGTAATTATACATAGTATCAGAATTGCAGCAATGAGGCCTGATCTTTTCATATTATTATCATTTTAAAGTTTCGACATGGTAAAGATATTTAAAGAATTGAAAAAATGACTTTTGCGCCGTAAACCTATTTTTATTACTTTAGTCGGACGCAATAGATATTATTTGATATAAACCTTTACCGCTATGAAACCCACATGTATCAAATACACAAACACGTATGTATATAATTTTCAATCATGTGCGGTTCCATCATACCGTTAAAATCAAAATTATATTATGATGAAACAACATAGGCTTCTCTTTTACCGGTTTTTATTTGTGTCATTCCTATTGACGGGATTTCTGAACGGGAGTTCCCTTGCCCAGCCGGTGGTCGGACTCGATAACTGGTTCAACCGCGAGACCAATGCCAAAACGGGTCAGCCGTTTCATTACCTGTGGACCGACACGGAATGGAGCGGTTATTCGAGATGGGGCGAGATATTCACCTCCATGGGAGCAAAAATCACAACAATTGAGAAGCCTCTTCCTTCGGTGCTGAAAAACATTGATGTCTATATAATTGTCGATCCCGATACCACTACCGAGTCCCCGGCTCCCAATTACATCATGACCGACGATATAAAAGCAATTAAAAAATGGGTCAAAAAAGGAGGAGTGCTGGCAATACTCGCCAACGATGCCCCCAATTGCGAATTTACCCACCTGAACAGGCTGATGAAAAACTTCGGGATGCAGTTTAGTCATGTCACTCTTCACCCTGTGACGGGAACCGATTTTGAAATGGGCGCCAGTACAAAGTTTGAGAATCATCCCGTTTTTAAAGATGTCTCCAGAATATACATCAAGGAAGTCTCGAACATACGGCTGTCAGGAAAGGCCAGACCGATCCTGGCTGAGAACGGAAAGGTCCTTATTGCAGAAACAGATTACGGAAAGGGCTATGTATTCGCCATCGGCGACCCGTGGATTTATAATGAATACATCGATCACGACAGGCTTCCTTCAGGATTTGAAAACAGGAAGGCAGCTGAAAACCTGACAGGATTTCTGCTGGGGAAGGTACCCCCGACTCCCCTTTATTAATAAATTCTGATTAACTGCAATAAAAGTGAATAGATTAATTAGCCTAATATCCATCTCAATTCTCTCTGTCGGATTTCTCTCAGCTCAGTATGTTCCAGGGGACAGTACCATGGCTGCCATGGTGAAAGAATCGCTTCATCCCAATGGTTTCCCCGGGTATGTTCAGGGAACCGGCAAACAACCTTCCGACAGCCAGCCTGTGGGATATGACACCATGCCGAATTTCGAGGATTTCGGACTCGGATGTTTCCTGCTGGCCGGATCAGAAATGTACAAGCTTAAATGATCCTCCTGAAGTTATTTGTATGACTGCTATTAATTTCCGCAAATAAAAACACTTAACCAATAACATTATGAAGAAAGTACTTCTACTCCAGATGATTCTGGCCATGTTCCTGACCTTTTCGTGTTCAGAAAACAAGGATAATCAGGAATTAACTGTGGGAACACCCGCTTCTGTTCAGGTATCAGCCGGGCGGCTAAACAGGATCGATTCAATGATAATTCAAAGCATTGAGAATAAATGGATCGCCGGCGCAACGGGATTGATAGCCCGCGATGGTAAGATTATCTACAACAGGGCATTCGGCGTCAGCGACATTGAGAACAGGACACCGATGAAGACTGATGCCATATTCCGTATAGCTTCACAGACAAAGGCGATTGCAAGCATCGGACTAATGATGCTGTTTGAAGAGGGAAAATTTCTTCTCGATGATCCTGTCTCAAAATACATTCCTGAATTTGCAAATCCTCAGGTTATTGATAAGTACAATCCTGCCGATACAACATTCACCACTGTGCCGGCAAAACGGGAAATAACCATCCGTGATCTGTTCACTCACACTTCGGGCATTGATTACGCAGGCATCGGTTCCCCGATGATGAAGGCCGTGTACTCGAAGGCTGGCATTATGGGAGGCTTTGGGAACGACAGGATAACTATCGGAGAAGACATCAGGATACTTGGGAAACAGCCTCTTGTCCACCAGCCCGGCGAGAAATTCACCTATGGACTGAATGTGGATGTTATCGGCTATCTGATTGAGATACTTTCCGGGCAGAAACTTGACCAGTACCTGAAAACCAGGATCTTTGATCCGCTCGGCATGGAGGACACATGGTTCTATCTTCCCGAGGAAAAGCATTCGAGGCTTGTTCAGGTAAATACCGAAGATGCAAACCGGAACGTAATACCCATGCCTCAGGAATATGTGAATTACCCTCTGACCAAAGGCATATATTTCTCTGGCGGAGCAGGACTGAGCTCAACAACAAAGGATTATGCCACCTTCCTCCAGATGCTTCTGAACATGGGCGAGTATAACGGCAAACGGCTCCTGGCAAGCCGCACGGTTGAACTGATAACATCGAATCAGATCGGAGACCTGAATGTCGGGAAAAACAAGTTTGGACTTGGATTCGAGATAACTACCGAAGACGGTCAGGCTGTGCTTGGAATATCAGAAGGATCGTTTGCATGGGGAGGTTATTTCGGCACCACTTACTGGGCCGATCCTGAAGAAAGTCTTGTCTGCCTGCTTTTCATGCAGCAGTCGCCCCTCAGTCACGGCGAAATCGAGAACAAGTTCAAGGCGATGGTATACCAGGCCCTTGACGATTAGTACTTCTTAAGCAAATCAAGAAGTTTCCCGTCGAGCTTGTGGCCATACCAGTCGGTGTAGTCAATATCGGTCCTGCGTGAATCAAGTATCCCGAAGTCGCCCCTGAAATTCCAGAGAGCGTAGCCAATATTACGTTCCGTCAGGATGTCGAGAATATCCTCAAACCAGGCCAGGAATACATGATGAGGAGTAAGGTTGTAGCATCCGCCCTCGCCGCAGTGAACACCCACGCCCTTGTCGACAAGTTCGAGCCATGGTTTGTAGAACTCCTCAAGCTGGGCACGACCGAACTGTTTTCCGTCAATAACACCCGGCCATACCGGCATGGGAGCATCAGCAGGATTCTTCCAGACCCACGATGCCTGGTAATGGGATACATAATGAGGATAATACGCCCTGCAGCTCTGGGCAATGTTCAGATCGGCCAGCTCGGGTATTACATTGCTTCCGCCGCTGTTACCGTCGGCCACAATCAGCCGTTTGTTGTTGTATTTCCAGATCCCGTCCGAGGCGCCGACAGCCACCTTTCGGTAAATGTCTCCCGGAACAGGTCCCTTCTGCGCGAACTGGTCATTCATATCCTCGATGTAGGCCGGCTCATTCAACAGGTCGAAACTTAGTTTTTCGGTTGAGATTCCCTTGTATCTATCGGCCCACATGTTCCAGTGAGCATAAAAGGCATCCTGGGCTTCCTTGTCCTTCCACAGGTTGAAAGGCTCATGGAATCCCGCATTGATGCAATAACCCGGTCCCCTGTGGAGGTTGAGGCTCACATGCAGGTTGTGCTTGTTGGCCATAGAGATCAGATTATCAATCTCCTCAAGTACCTTCTGGTCAAAGTTGCATACCTCATCCTTTCTGATATCCCTGGTCCTGTCGAACGACAGATACCTTGGATATGCCATCGGGATCCTTACAAAATCAAAGCCCCAGTCTTCCATCCATTTAAGATCATCTTCGGTGGTTCTGTCAGAACCCGGATTCTGCGGCGGAGTGGGGGAGAAGAGGTCAAGAAGATTGAAACCTTTCCAGCGGGGAAGCTTGTTCTTTTTCGCCGGACTATCAGACAGGCTCGTGCAGTTGGCTGTGCCCGCGATTGCCAGTCCTGCTGCCGCTACGGCGGTATTCCTGAGGAATATCCTGCGGTTGATTGTTTTTGAGTTCATAGAGGTTGATTATAAGTATATTATCGTAGGTTATCTGGACTTCATCAATGGAGTGATTGTAACTGGTCCGGGCAGTCCTGATTCAAGCGGTTCCCAGGCCGAGGCGTCAAACACGCCATTCTTATTATTCTCTCTGAGACGTGCAGCCATATTAATATTATAGAATTTTTTCCACCGGACCCCGTTTCGGTCCATCCATGCAATCCTGTTAGCCATCAGGTTTGACACCTCTATCAAAAGAGAATTATTCGCTTTTAACAGTTTTTTGCTGATAATAACTGAGAACACAGGACCGGGAAGAACGGCAACCTTGCTGCCATTGAGCGTAACATTGGCGCTGTGGTATACTTTCCCCAGATCAAGAAGCCATGCATCTCCTTTTACCGGAGGTTTTTTGAAATTAACCGTATATCGTGCAGTGCCGGAGAAATTCTGGTATTCATCGCCTTCAAGACTTGTCCAGGAAACCGGACCGTCATGTTCCACCGAAGGCGGAAGCGACGGGCCGCCTTCAATGAATTCAACTTTCCAGGTGCCTTTTACCGGGACAGGAGCGGAGACGGGATCATAATACTGGTAGACTTTGCCCTTTTGTTCGGTTTCGTAGGTCTGAATGATCAGCGATTCATCAGGATTAATCCTAAGGTATATTTCCAGGCTGCCGCCGGCTGTTACCCTGATCTTTGCCAGCCCGAGCCTGTCGTCCATCGGATTGAAAATGGCTGCCGATCCGCCGCTTGCCTGAAGGAATACCCAGCCGTCAAAGGGTTTGTCGCTCTGACTTGTAATGAAGTAGGCTGTTCCATCGAGGTTCTGCCGTCTGGCAAAGGCAAGTCCCTTATCGGTCATGGTTTCTCTCGGTATTCCTGCAAAGATCATGAGCTGCTCAAGGTTGCTCCCGGTGAGCAGCGATCCTTCACCGTAGATTGCTTTCATCACCTGAGGATTGTTTGTCGGGGCAAAACGGATCCCTGATTTGAGTGTTTCAAAAAATTCGGTTTTTTCTTCTGCGTCTCCCCATCCGGAAATATTCTCAGGGAGACCGCCAAGAAATATCACCTCTGCTCCTTCATCAGCAAGCCTCAATATATGCGTGAAGGTCTCAACAGGTATGTATTTACATCCGGGCACTACAATGGTGCCGTAAACATTTCCCTCGGTCTGGAGAAGTCCCCCTAAGGGCACGGTGTTTGTAAGCTGAAGGTCAGAGATATAGTCGAATCCGTATCCTTTCATTATCATTTCATCGGCGGCCGTCCTGAAGGGTGTTCCGCTGAATGCCGGACTTATGGCGTCAAAATGCTCGAGCATTCCTCTTCCCGGATCGGCATACCTGTCGAAGATCGGAAAGTAAAGCAGTATGTCGTTGTCGGCCATTCCCTGCTGAAGGAACGACTGCACTCTGGCAACGTATTTGTTGAGGCCGTTGAAATCGCGCCAGAGTGGATTGGCCGGCGTTAGCTCGACGGCTGCATAGAAAAGGAATCCGGGCCAGGGTTCTTCCTGCGGTGAAAAGCAGGTTCCATGGTAGAATACATGGTTTATTCCGGCAAGAAAGAAAAGGTCGACTGCTTTCCTGATATCACCGGGCGATGAAAGGAAATGTTCATTCAGCCACGTACCCGCTTCGCAGGACGCAAACTTCTTTCCTGAAACATTTGCAGCCGAAGAGGCAAATTTTAGCCTTGTCAGTTCGCTGCCTTCGGTTTCGGGTATGTCGACTGCCGCATACAGATCAAGAATGTTTCCCGGCGATCCGTGGGCCTGGTTCCTGGTTGTCTTGCCCTGCCGGTGGGCCCATTCCGTCCAGTGCGTGGTGAATTTTGAGAGTATCAGATCGGAGATGGTCTGACGGTAATCGGAGAGGACTCTTTCGTTTTTCTCCGGATCATCTTTCTGAAAAAGCGCCGGAAGATGACCCCTCAGGTCGTATCCTCTCCTGAGGATGAATTCGCTGAAGAGATCGTTAGTCCAGTCGGCCTGCCCTGAGGCGTCATCAACTTCATATGAGTCATTGAAATAGCCCCGGAGAGAAGTGATGTCATAATCCTTGAATATGGTGTCAAAATGCTTCAGATAATTGTCAATGGCCATGCCCGAGAAATGATCGATTACTTCTCCCTCGCCGCCCGGACCTGCCCGTTCAGCCATCTTTCCATGCCATCCCTGGAAAACTCCGTACAGGGTCCAGTTTCCCGGAGGGGCTGTCCAGTCGAGTTTTCCGTCGGGGGTGACAAACCCTGTCAGATCTGCCACAATGCCGCTGTCGGAATAAGCCATCAGGGTTTTCAACGGGAGTGGCTTTTCAAACCTGATCTGGTCGAGGGCATACAGCTGGAGATTGTCGTTCAGACTGATCGGATCCTTCAGCTTCTTTATGTCGGGCTTTTCACCCACAGGCCTTACAAGAGGCTGCTGGATGAATTCGACTTTTTCCCTTAATGAATCGCCTCCGGAGATTGTCCATGTCTTGTAGTTGACATTCTTGCTTGCATCAGCCGGACTGACCCATGGTCCCCCGAAAGGCCATCCCGATGCGTTGGCGAGTTCTATCCCCAGGTCAAGACGTTCTCCCTCGGCCAGGGCGTGTGTGAACATTTCCATCCAGAGTGGCGACAGGTAATTGATGAATTTGTCTTCCTGTCCCTTCACACCGTAGATCACTGCTATCTCCATACCTCCGAGTCCGGCATCGCGATATTTATTCATGGCGGCAGTGAGGCCGGGCTTTGTGACAATGCTTCCCGGCCACCACCAGCGCGTCCAGGGCTTGTTCTCACGGGTAAGCTCAGGCCAGGCAGGCTGCTGTGCCGGCAATGCCTGAGATGCCAGAAGCATTAAGAAAAGGATTTTCTTCTTCATGGTGGAGGTTTTGATTCTTTAATCAGCTAATCCGGACAGCTTTGTCAGTATCTGTAATTTCTCCAGTCGGTCCCCGGTTTGTAGAACATAACTGCCGAGTCGTTGATCACTATCTCAAAATTCCTGGTCAGCTTAAGCATCTCCGCTCCGGCCATGATGACCGGCCCATAACCGTGAGCGGCGGCAGGGTGAACAGGACGGTGGTAATAGAATGCCGGATCAAAGGCCATTCCCGTACCGACGCATGTGCCTTCAACCTGGCCCTGGTCGTTCACCTTCGTCTGTACGGCATTCCATCCGAGTACTGCAACTGGTCCGTAGGCCTTCGGATCGAGCCAGCCTGCATTGACTCCATGAGCTATGCAATAGGTGAAGATAGCTGTCGCCGATGTTTCGGGATAGGAATCGTTCCGGTCGAGGAGCTGATGCCAGAAACCGGTTCCCGACTGCAATGAGGCAACTCCGGCCACATGGTCGCGATACTGTTTCAGAATGTCCTTTCTGAGGGGATAACCTTCGGGAAGTGCATCAAGGAGTTGCGTCATGGCAAGCATGGCCCAGCCGTTGCAGCGGCCCCAGTAATACTCAGGATGGGGATCCATGTTCTCCACCCATCCATGCATATAGAGCCCCTTTCCGGAATTGAACATCCGCTGCGAGAACTGGATTATCTGCTTGCAGGCATCTTCATAATAGCTGTTGTTGCCGGTCAGTTTTCCCATACGGGCAAGAGCCGGGACACTCATATAAAGGTCGTCGAGCCAGAGGGTGTTGGGCTGGGGCCTGTCGCGGGCAAGTGTCCCGTCCTTAAGCCTTTGCTGTCCGGCAGAGATGTATCTGATGTAATTGTCAATCAATGGCCTCAGTGACTGGCTTCCGCCTGCATTCATTGTCTTGATCATCGCCGAGCACATCGATCCGGCATCATCAAGCGCCCGCGGCTCGAGAACCGATCCGACGGGATTGTCTTTTCGCTCGACTGCAGGTTTGGCTGCCCCGAAGTACTTTGCAACCTCTGCGATCAGTGACATTCTTTTAAGTGTATAGGAGGTGAACCGGTCGTCGCCCGTGGCTTCGCCTGCAAGCAGCATTGCTTCATAGGTTACACCCCATTCATAGCTGATAAGCCTGAATACACCCGGTTCAAAAATGGCAGTACGTGTGAGACCGTCCCTGCTGTTCAGTTCAGCCTTTGTATCCCTGTCAATGACCCTGGCCGGCGTAGAGGCATCAAGGTAGTTGTACAGGCGGTTCAGCACAGCCTTTATCTCTTCGGCTGCAGCCGGGCCATACGGGACAGCATAATCGGGTTGCATGGCATGGAGAGGGGTGTTGGTGTCGGTTATTTTCACCGCAGTTTCCTGCGCGGCGCCATAGATGCCGGATGCTGTCAGCAGAGCCATCAAAAGGACTAACTTCTGGTGCATATTTCTGATTTTGGTGATTTGAGAGTTGTGATTTGAAAGTTGTGTTTTGAGAGTTGTGTTTTGAGAGTTGTGATTTTTTGTGGACTGAGATTACACCTTGAGGAAGATCTTCTTTTTGTAAAGGAAGTAAAGGAACACCCATCCAACGGCTGTTATGCCGATTCCGTTGATCAGAGGAGTCCAGGCCTCGGGTAGCACCTTAACGAAACCACCGAAGAAGAAATCCGATGCATGGTTGAAGTTGATTATTCTCCTGGCAAGGTATATCGTGATCGGGTTCATCCCGATGACCACGAAGAAGAAAGCCCATTTCCTGAAATTCCAGACGTCGATTATCAGGTAAAAGACGGCAAAGAGCAACATGCTCAGACCTCCTACGTAAATTACGAATGAACTGCTCCAGATGTTTTTGTTGATAGGGAAGAACTGGTGCCAGATCCTGCCCAGGACCATCAGTCCTATTGATGCTCCAAGCAGGTACAACACCTTTTTTATTTTTTTGTCACTCAGGAAATCCGATTTCATGAATTCCCCGGTGAACATCCCAAGAAGAGCCGTCCCTATTGCAGGTATCGTGCTGAAGAGTCCTTCAGGATCATGATTGCCCAGATAGAGTTTGCCGGGCATCAGCATCCGGTCGATGTAACTGGCAAGATTGCCTGTCCGGGAGAAGGGATCGGACGATCCCAGGTCGTGAGCCGGAAACAGAAGGAGCAGGAGCCAGTATCCTATCAGGATTGTCCAGAACCATACTATCCTCCAGGTCAGTTTAGTGTTCATGAAAATGAGTGCAGCGAACATCCAGGCAAGACCAATCCTGCCGAGCACGCTTCCGTAACGGAGTTCACCGAGGTTGAACCTGATACCATTATTGTACACTATACCAAGTAAAACCAGTATCAGTCCCCGGAACATCACATGCCTGTAAATTGCCCCTTTCGGCTCATTGTTGGCTGTCCGCTTTGCCATAGAAAACGGGAAAGATATTCCGGCAATGAACAGGAAGAGGGGGAATATCATGTCATAGAAATGGAAACCATGCCACTCTACATGTTCAAGCTGTGTCGCCCACCATTTAAGAACGGGCCATCCGGTCAGACTTGCCAGTCCGGCGAAAATTGTTTCACCGCCCATTATCCAGAACATGTCAAACCCTCTGAGGGCGTCGAGGGAATAAAGGCGTTTGGTTTGTGACTTTTTACCAGCTTCCATAGAAAATGATTTTCAAATTATTAAAAAATAAAATATTCAGTCAAATATATAAAAATCACAAGTCACTATAGTACACCTGAAAAATCAATTATATTCGGAGTATTATTATTCATTTTTTTGCAAAACCAAGGAGAGAGATGCATATCAGAAATTACCTGAGATTTGTTTTGATCGTTTTTTTTGCAGCCGGACCTGTAAGTCTTTACCCTCAGCCTTCAATGATTCACCTGAGCCTTGGCTCTGGCCTTAAGAAGGGAAAATCAGCTCCGGTTACAGTTACATGGAGTTCCGAAAACCGTTCAGGTTTACAGAATGTGGTTTTTGGAAAAAAACCTCATCCTTCAAAAAGTGTAAAAGCCAGAGAGACCAGGTATAGCGGTGGTGTTGTTTACAGTGCTGACCTTGCCGGACTCGCTCGAGGGAGGACATACTATTACAAATGCGGATCGGATGCAGGAGGATGGAGCAGGATTTATTCTTTTTCCACGGAACCCAGGAAAGGAGGTTTCACTGTGGCGGTTATCGGCGATACACAGGATAACAAAAACAATGAAAACTTCGTAAAATCGGCGGGCGTTTTAAGCGCCGTAAGGCAACATAAGCCAGACCTCACTCTCCACATGGGTGATATTGTGAACGACGGTTCAATGACAGCAAGCTGGGAAAAATTTCTGAGAATGTCTCAGGATCTTAACGCTGAATCGCCCTTAATGCCTGTTCTTGGTAATCATGATGTGAATAATGAAAAAGGAGATAACTTCCAGAAGCCTTTTAAGGATTTCTATGATCTTTTCAATCTGCCGGGTGATGAGGTGAACTATTCCTTTACCTACGGCAATGTACATTTTATAGGTATCTTTTCAGGATATGCCCAGGGCGCTGAACCGCTTGGAGAGGTAAAATACAGACCCGGGTCACCGGAATATACCTGGCTTGACACCGAACTTACTAAAGCTGAAAATGACCGTGTAATAAACTGGATAATTGTCTGGATGCATTATCCCGTGAATTCGTTTGGATGGAGCAATATAGAGGTATGGAGAGCAAATATTCTTCCGCTTCTCGAAAAACATCGTGTAGACCTTTGCCTCGCCGGGCACAGACATGTTTATGAGCGTCATTATCAGGTGAAGGAGGGAGTTCCCGTGAAAAATGATTCAGGAACATTTTCCTCAGATGACGGGACAATATATATTACAAATGGTACGGCAGGAGGAACACCGACAGGTTCAGGGGGAAAGAATCTGCCTGACATGGCTTTCACTCCCGAAAAAGCAATGTACAGCTTTGGAATAATGGATGTGGAACCTTCTTCGATTACATATAGAGTTTTTGATCAGGACAGCAGTCTGATAGATAGATTTATAATTCAGAAATAGCAAGATATCTGGTTGAAAAAAATGGTTGCTATGAGGGTTCCTCGAAATTTCCCGCTTCCCGGCATTACAGCCAGATACCTGAAAAATTTCGGAGTGCTTGTCTGTTTTCGCTGATTATCAATTATTTGTCTTGCAGGTTTTGCAGGGCAAAAGCCATTTTCTTATCTTTCTTACACGACCTTCACGACCTGCACGACCTTCACGACCTGCACGACTTGCACGACCTGCAAGACTTGCACGACCTGCACGACTTGCACGACTTGCACGACCTGCAAGTCTTGCACGACCTTACTCAAGTGTCATAAATTTCCAGGTCACCTTACCGATATTATCCGGTTTCCCTTTTTCAGCTTTTGAAACGGTTCCGATAAGTTTTCCCTTTCTGTCAGCTGCAACCCTTATATCACGCCAGGAGTATATTCCTTTTTCATAATCGAATGTCTCACCGTCATCATCATATAACCTGTAAAAACCCGGAGCAGAACCATAATATCTTATTTCAAGGTCATACTTTTGTCCGGCTGAAGGGGCATGCAATGACGGCCTCATCATGGGAATAATTGCCCCGTCTTTTGCGAATACAGGAATTTTCCCCAACCCGGGGGTTACTTTTATTACCTCCTGCTCACTCGCGTATCTGCCTGAATAAAAGTCGAACCATTTACCTTTGGGCAACACAACCTCACGGGTTGTCTGACCCGTGAACAAAGGTGCCACAAGCAGGTATTCACCGGTCATATACTGGTCTTTTATCTCTTTCATGACTGCCTCCCCATAGGGATTTTCATCAAGGTTGGTGTTTCCGGATTCCTCTATAGATATAATTTCAAATCCTGGTTCCAGGTTCATTCCCCGGAACGGGGGTGTTCCCTCAAAGTGGTATTTTGCGAACTCGGAGTAGAGGTAGGGGATCAGTTGCATCCTGAGAAAAGCATACTCTTTTACTTCATTTTCCACTTCCGGAAATGACCATGGTTGTGTACCGCTCGACCATGCATTTATCATGGCCATCGGGGAAAAGCATACTGTCTGGAACCTCCGGAGCCATTCTTCCCCTGTTTTTGAGCTTCTTACTTCGGGGGTCCAAAGTACACCGCTGTATCCGCTGTTTATCAGTGCTGTAATAAAATCCTCATGACTGTAATAGTCGTTGTAAATTACATATGGGAAGGAGGAACCTCCACCATTTGAAGATCTGGTTAAACCATATGTCCGTTGATTTTTTTGGCGGAACAGATCGGTTGTGATTTTCTGAAGAAAGAGTCCGTATGTCTGCCGGATCTGTTCGGCGTTGTTACCTGATGGAAACATTGCCACATCGGGCCACAGCCACCTGTCGTACCCGTCGGACTCATCAATTTTATAGCCGCTGATTCCAATGCCGACCTGGCTTTTGTCAATCTGTTTCATAAGTATTTCTGCAGCCCCGGGAACCGAGAGGTCCGGAACGACACCTCCCCAGACGGTATGCGATCCTGTGTAGGGAAGAATTTCCTTGTAAAAGGACGCTATGGATGAAATATATGGATTTGTCCATAAATTCAGCCGGATACCCATATCTTTCATGGCTTTTATAAATGCCGGAGGATTTGGATATCTTGAGCTGTCCCATTCGAGAGTACAGGGATAAGACCTGCTTTGCCAGCCCGGCTCAAGACCAATATAGTCGAGAGGGAACCCGCGTTCCTCAAACAGCCTGGCTTCGTTTATTACCTGTTCCGAGGTATAAAGAGTGGGAACGCGTTGGGTGAATCCAAGTCCCCAGCGGGGAGGCAGGCACCCTCCGCCGGAATAAAGGTTGAACCTCTTTACAGCATCGAGCATTGTGGGGCCTGCAAATAAATAGATATCAACCCCTTCGGCCGGCACAAGTATCTCCACGGCATCAGAATAGGGCTGGGAGGTCCATTTTCTGTCAGTGTTCCTGTCGCGTTCCTCCGGTGCATCCGGACTATCTTTCCTTACTCCGGTTCCTGCATAAACTGTCAGATACCTTGAACTGTTTATAAAAACTCCGTAGCCCCTGTCCGAAACATAAAATGGCACCGGAGCATGGGTTCTTCCATTATCAGTGCCTCCATAATGGTCGACATGAAGCTGAAGGATCCTTCCTCTCTGGTAGACAGTCTTGAAGTTCAGCCCGAAGCCAAAAATTCTCTCTTCCTTTTCAAGCGGAAACCTGAGGAAGGTAGCTCCATTGCCTGTTTGTATCGCTATTTTATCAGGTGATAGTGGAATGGGTGCAGGTCCCAGCTTCGACAATGCATCCATTGCCGGTTTGATCCCTGCCGCATTGAAGAGATCCAGCTTTTCCGGGGTTCCTGCGGTAATTTTCCATACCCCGGGTGCAACTTCGTTCCATCCTGATGTTTGTCCGTAAACTGATAATGTCAGAAAACACAGAGCGATGAGTACCTTAATGTTCAGAGTATTTTTGTTTATCATAACAGAGGCGGCGTTTTTTGTAAGCACTTCAAATATACCTGATTAAGTTGTAGATTAAGAACAAAAAAATCCTTTTTATGAATAATTCAGTTTATATTAGACAAACTAAGTTCTATTTATTTTACATTTACCTGATATTAACTTCAGATCATTAAATAAACAATTTCTGATACTATGACAACACGCAGAGAATTTATTCAGAAAACAGCGCTTGGAGCAGCCGGTCTGACGCTGGGCGCCAGGAGCTATTCCCGTGTTCTGGGAGCAAACGACAGGATCCGGGTAGGAATAGTAGGCTATTCCGACAGGTTCAGGGGTTCACTTTCACCCGCGTTCCTTTCGCTGGCAAAGGAGTTGAATTTTGAATTTACCGCGATCTCCGATCTCTGGAATAAGCGCAGGGAAGATGCTGATGCCTTCTACAAGGCTAAAGGTATCAGTCTCCGGCTCGCCAGAAACAACGAAGAGCTTTACAGCAAGGATGATACTGACGCAGTGATGATAAGCACGGCCGATTTCCAGCATGCTCTTCATTGTGCAGAAGCCGTTGAGGCAGGAAGAGATGCCTACGTGGAAAAACCATTTGCCGAGACCATGGCCGACGCCAGAGTTGCACTCAGGGCAGTGCAGAAGACCGGCAAGATTGTCCAGATCGGCTCTCAAAGAAGAAGCGCTGCCAACTACATAGCAGCAAACGAATATATTAATTCCGGAAAATTCGGAAAGATTGTGATGGTGGAAATGACATGGAACGTGAATCAGCCGGGAAGGTGGAGAAGACCGGGAGTGGTACCGATGCTGAAAGAAGCAGATACTGACTGGAAGAGATACCAGATGAATCGCCCACGGGCTGAGTTCGATCCAAGGAAATATCTTGAATTCAGACTTTTCTGGCCCTATTCGTCAGGAATACCCGGACAGTGGATGGCTCACCAGATCGATACGGTTCACTGGTTCACAAAGCTGGCACACCCGAGAAGCGTCGCTGCCAACGGTGGCATTTACCTGTGGAAAGACGGCCGCACCAATTTCGATACCATGACCGCGGTGTTTGACTACGGCGATCCGGCTGATCCTAATTCAGGATTCCAGGTTGTTTATTCATCGAGATTCACAAACGGCGCAGGTGGCACCAAGGAATTATACTACTCGAACGGAGGTATGATGAACCTCGATACAAACAAAATAACACCCGAAGGCGGATTAAGCGCCAGGGAAGCACAGGCCATGGGAATGCAGGCAAACCTTCTTGAACCTTTTGAACTTCCTGCACTAACGGTTGCAACCGGAGCCGATACAGGCAGCGATCCCATGACAACCGCCCATGTAAGAAACTGGATGGAATGCGTGCGCAGCCGTAAGAAACCGAATGCCGACGTTGTTGCCGGATATAATCATTCGATAGCAAACATAATGTGTACAGCAGGTCTGAGAACAGGGGAGAAAGCTACGTTCGACGAGGCAACCCAGGAAGTAATGGCCGGAGGTAAAGTATTTCAATATTAATAAAATGGCTATGAAGATTAAGTTAAACAGATCACGAATTCCGGGCCTGCTTGCAACATTCTTTCTGGCCAAGGTGCTTATCCTCGCCACCAGCCTGGCAATAGTTGCACAGTCACCTGCAGAAAAGGGAGTACGCTTCGAAAAGGTGAACGACCAGAATAAAGTGGATGTCTATATCGACGGTTCATTGTTCACTTCATTCCGCTACCCGGCCGATCTGGAAAAGCCTTTCCTGTATCCGGTTTACGCTTCAAACGGCTCGGTTATAACCCGGGGATACCCGATTGAGCCAAGAAAAGGAGAAAGGATCGATCATCCTCACCAGATTGGCTTGTGGTTCAATCATGGAAGCATCAACGGACTGGATTTCTGGAATAATTCATCAGCAATTCCTGCCGACAGGAAGGATTCGTACGGACATATTACCGTCCAGAAATTCGTCAGAGCCGACAACGGAAAGAAAGGGGTGCTGGAGGTGGTTTGCGAATGGAAGGATAACAAGGGGAACACAATCCTGCTCGAGAACGTCCGGTACGTCTTTTCAGGCGACGAGGCTTCAAGAACCATGGATCATATTTCTACACTGACAGCAATAAACGGTCCGGTGACTATTGCCGACAACAAGGAGGGTCTTTTTGCAATAAGGGTCGACCGTGCCTTTGAGATGCCTTCCACTGAATCGCTGATCTTCACCGACGATAAGGGAAATCCTACCACTGTCAAGGCTACTGATAATAAAGGTGTTACAGGGATGTATACCTCCAGCCTGGGACTTAAAGGTGATGCAGTCTGGGGAACCAGGAACGACTGGGTGCTGCTTTCCGGCACGAAGGATAATGCCCTGGTCACTTTCGGAATATTCGATCACCCCGATAATCCGGGTTACCCTGCATACGCCCATGCAAGGGGTTACGGCCTCTTTTCTGTTAACAACCTCGGACAGAATTCCTATGATCCCAAACAGGAAAAGATGGAATGGAAACTGGCTAAAGGTGAATCAATGACCCTTCGTCACAGGTTTTATGTCAAAACGGGGACCGAACTGACAGCCAAAGAGGCAAACAAGGTATTCAAAAAGTTTTCGAAATTGTATTAACCACCTAACCCCCCTGAAGGGAAACTAAAAACAAAATACCATGAAAAAAATCAATTTGTCCGGTATCAGGTTAGCCTTAGCTGGATTGTTATTCTTTTCGTTTTCCGCGGCTGCATTCGCTGCCCCTCCTGAAAAGCAGATGTTCTATGAACTGAAAATCTACCGTCTGACGGATCCGGGCAAAAATGCCGTATTCGACAGATACCTGAAAGATGCATATATTCCTGCCATGCACAGGGCAGGTATCCCAACGGTAGGCGTCTTCAAACCGATTGAAACGGACACTGCTTTCGGGAAAATGGTTTATGTATTCGTTCCTTATAAAACCATCGATCAGTTCGACCAGGTTTTTACAAAACTTGAAAGCGATGCCGTTTACAAAGAGGCAGGAAAGGAGTTTCTTGATGCACCTTATAACGACCCGCCGTTCTCAAGGTATGAAAGTGTATTAATGAAAGCCTTCGCGTTTATGCCGGAATTCAGACCGCCTTCATTTTCAACGCCAAAGTCAGAAAGAATTTATGAGCTGAGGAGCTATGGTAGCTGGACTGAAGGGAAAGCGACTAAAAAGATCCATATGTTCAATGAAGGCGGAGAAATGGCAGTGTTCGAAGAGGTAGGTTCAAAAGCTGCTTTCTACGGGCAGGTTGTTATAGGAAGCCAAAGACCGCGACTTATGTATATGACGACATATGAGAATATGCAGTCGCAGAAAGATCATTGGGCAGCCTTTTCAAACCACCCAGCCTGGCAGGCCATAAGAGTGAAGGAGGAATATGCCAACACGATAATCAAAGCTTTTCCTTACCTTCTACATCCCACTGACTATTCTGATTTTTAGCAGATTATTGAAAAAATAGCGTGATCTGAAGCTGCGTTGCCGCGGCGATCAGATCACGCTTTGTTTTTACTCATTTCCTGCTGCCCCGGGTTGTCGGTCAGTCAGGGAAGTTAAGCTGTGACAATGCTTTCTCTACCTCCTCATCGGTGAGTTCATGGTCGGGAAGGTTGTTCTCGTAATATTTCTCGTAAGCAGATATGTCAAAATGACCGTGTCCGCTGAGGTTGAATAAAATTGTTTTTGGCGTGCCTTCAATGTCTGCTTTGCGCGCTTCATCCAAAGCTCCGGCGATGGCGTATGATGATTCGGGAGCGGGCAGGATACCCTCTGTCTTTGCAAAAAGAACAGCACCTTCAAAGCATTCCCTCTGCATCTTGGCCTTTGCCTCTACCAGACCGTCTTTCTTGAGCTGGCTTACCAGAGTCCCGGCGCCATGATAACGTAATCCTCCGGCATGTATCTTTTCAGGGATGTAGTTGTGCCCCAGGGTATACATGGGGAGAAGCGGCGTAAATCCGACTGAATCCCCAAAGTCATACATGAATTTACCCTTTGTGAGTTTCGGACACGATGAGGGTTCAACTGCAAGAAGACGCGTCTTCTTACCGTTGACAAGGTTCTCCCTGAGGAAGGGGAAAGCAATTCCGGAGAAGTTGGATCCGCCTCCAAAACATCCTATGACAACATCGGGATAGTCATCGGTTTTTGACATCTGGATCAACGCCTCCTGACCGATAATAGTCTGATGAAGTATCACATGGTTCAGAACACTTCCAAGCGAATATTTAGTGTAAGGATCCTGTACTGCAATCTCCATAGCTTCGGATATAGCTATTCCAAGACTGCCGGGTGAGTCCGGGTACATCTCGAGAACCTTTCTGCCTGCTTCAGTAAGAGTGCTTGGAGAAGCCACAACCTTGGCGTTGTAGGAGTTCATCATAATCTTACGTCCGGGTTTCTGGTCGTAGCTGACCTTTACCATGAACACCAGCAGCTCAAGACCGAAATGGCTGCACGCGTAACTCATGGCGCATCCCCACTGCCCGGCTCCGGTTTCGGTGGTGATCCTCTTTATCCCTTCTTTCTTGTTATAGTATGCCTGGGCAATTGCAGTGTTTGCTTTGTGTGATCCGGAATAGTTGCCTCCTTCGTATTTGTAGTAAATCTTGCTTTTCGTGCCAAGGGCCTTCTCCAGGTTATAGGCACGGAACATTGGAGAGGGACGGTAAGTTCTGTAAAGATCCAGAACTTCTTCAGGAATATCGATATACCTTTCGGTTGACACTTCCTGTTTTATGAGTTCCATGGGGAAGACAGCAGCCAGGGCGTCGGGACCGATCGGCTGGCGGGTCTTTGGATCAAGCGGTGGCAACGGTTTGTTAGGCATGTCGGCCACTATGTTATACCATTGACGCGGCATTTCTTTGTCGGTTAGCAGGATTTTAGAATTTTTTTTCATAGGTTCAAAATATTAAGTGGTTAATAGAATTTTGCAAACAAAAAAGGCATGCTGTGAACAGCATGCCTTTACGGAGTATATCCTATGGATTATATAACGGCCTTATTCACAGCTTAATTATTCGAGCTGCGCCAGGACCAGATATATAATGCACTAATTTTCATCGGGTCAAAAATAAACAAAAATTTAATTCTGCAATAAAAAAGCATAAAAAAATTGCAATTTGTTATTATTTGTCTTCCCTGGCTTATTGATTGTAAACATTGAATGGTGCACTGAAGTTATTATCGTTTCAGGTAAAATTTTTATCGATTAAGGTAATGTGGCTTATTGTTTTACGATAAAAATTCGTATGATTATTCATGTATCGCGACTCCGGAATTCCTGAGATCATCGAAAAACAGCGGATATGATTTTCCAACGCAGTGGGAGTCCTTGATATGCACTGTTCCTGAGGCTCCCAATGCTGCGACGGCGGCGGCCATCGCGATGCGATGGTCTTCATGCGAATTCACCCTTGCTCCGGTTACTTTGCCTCCCGTGACGACCAGACTGTCGTTTACGGCTTCCACCCTGATTCCCATTTTTTCAAACTCGCTGATAAGAGCGGCACCTCTGTCGCTCTCCTTATGAATCAGTCTCGACGCTCCCCTTATAATGGATACTCCCTTGCAATATGCTGCCAGGGCTACAAGTGGGGGAAAAAGGTCAGGCGCTTCAGTGGCGTCAAACTCAAAAGCTTTCAGATCTGATTTTGATATCTCTATAGTATCCATTGTTATTTTCATGACAGCTCCGGCATCCCGGAGGACGTGTAAGACTGCAGCATCGCTCTGGTAACTGCCGGTCCGCAGACCGCTTACCTTAATATTTCCATTTATGGCTCCGGCAATGAGCAGGAATGCCCCTCCGCTCCAGTCGCTTTCTACCTCCCAGGTGCGGGCAACATATTTCTGCCGGCCGGGAATCCTGAACAGTTCGTAGTTTTCATTTGAAACCTCTATCCCGAAGTCCCTCAGCACCTCAAGCGTCATGTCGATGTAGGGCTTGCTTCTCAGATTTTTTACTCTGACAACAGAGTCTTTTTCTGCAACCGGCAGTGACATAAGCAGTCCGGTGAGAAGCTGCGAGCTTATTGAACCGTCAATATCACATACTCCACCTTTTAGCGGACCTCTTACAGTTAAAGGAAGCAGACCATCAGTTGTGGTGCATTCCACTCCAAACTGTCTGAGAGCATCCTCTATCATGGTCATCGGCCTTCTTTTGAGTGAGCCCGCTCCCGTTACAGTTATTTCAGCATCAAAAAGCGAGGCTACGGGAGAAAAGAGCCTGATGGCCAGCCCCGATTCACCGCAGTTAAGCTTTGTTTCCTTCAACTCTCTTGTCCCTGTGATTTTCATTGAGTCTGGTCCTGGTTCCACTCTCGAGCCAAGACTTACCGCGATGCTCATGGCGGCAAGAGAATCATCGCAGTATGAAGGGTTAACAATAAGGCTTTCGCCTTCTGCCAGAAGGGCAGCGGCAATTGCCCTCTGCGTCATGCTTTTCGAAGGCGGAGCTTTGACTTCACCTGTTAAAAAAGAGGGCTCAACGGATCTTTCCATGAAAAAGAAGTTTCTTAGGTTTTTCCCGCCGGTTTTTCAATTCCGTTATTCATGATCCTCATCTGGTGGTTAATCGATTCCTGATGAATGGCCTTGAAGATGGTGTAGATCATTTCCCCGCTCAGTCCCTTGACTTGTCCGTGGACCACCACTTTACGGATAATCTCATCCCAGCGCGTTGGCTGCAAGATAGTAATATTATTGTCCTTTTTATACTGTCCGATGGTTTCAGCTACCTTCATTCTCTTTTCAAGGATATCCAGAAGGGCATCATCAAAAACGTCGATCTGCTGCCGGAGTTCACCCAGTATGTCGAGAAGTTTCTGATCGGAGGCAACAGGACTCCTGAGAATCAGTCTGCTGAGAAGTTCCTTAAGCTCGCCCGGGGTAACCTGCTGGGCGGCATCGCTCAGGGCATGATCGGGATCTATATGCGACTCAAGCATCAGCCCGTCGAAGTTCAGATCCATGGCTTTCTGTGACAGTTCGAAGAGGTACTCCCTCGTTCCCGAGATATGACTTGGATCACAGATGATGGGCAGATCGGGGATCCTGCGACGGAGCTCGATGGGAAGCTGCCAGTTTGGCTGATTCCTGTAAATGGTTTTTTCATAGGTCGAGAAACCGCGGTGAATGGCTCCAAGCTTTGTGATACCCGCCCTTGCAATTCTTTCGATAGCCCCTATCCACAATTCAAGGTCGGGGTTTATCGGATTCTTTACCAGTACCATCACGTCGACACCCTTAAGGGCATCCGAGATCTCCTGGACGGTAAAGGGATTAACCGAGGTCCGGGCTCCTATCCAGAGAAGGTCGACGCCATATTTCAGCGCCTCATAAACATGCTTCTCATTTGCAACCTCCGTCCCTACCAGAAGTCCGGTCTCCTGCTTAACGGTTCTCAGCCACTTGAGACCTTCCGAACCAACCCCTTCGAACGAGTTGGGACGGGTTCTCGGTTTCCATATTCCGGCGCGGAACACGCTCACTTCCGGTATTTGGGCAAGTTCGATGGCAGTTGCCATAACCTGTTCCTCGCTTTCAGCACTGCAGGGACCCGAGATAAGGAAAGGCCTTCCCTTGTACCCTCTCCATTCATTCGCCAGAAATCTCTTCAGTTCAAGTACCATTGTATTATGTATTAATGTAATATTCTCTTTATTTTGTTTGCCTCCTCCATGAGTCCTTTGAGACCCTCCTTATCATTCTCAGCTATCAGTTTCCTGAAAAGGTTCATCTTTTCAATATAGTTGTCGATTACCGCTATTATTGATTTTGAATTCTCGAGAAAGATAGGAGCCCATGTATCGCCGCTGCTCTTCGCAAGCCTCACCGTGCTTTCAAAACCTCCGCCGGCCAGCGTTGTGATGTTCTTCTCTTCTTTTTCCTTGTCGAGCACGCTCAGGGCAAGCGAAAAAGATGTAATGTGAGAGATGTGAGAAACATATGCTACATGGACATCATGATCGCGTGAGTTCATATAAACCTTCTTCATGTTGAGGACATCCAGCATTTTTTCGGCCAGTTCGAGCGCATCCCTGTCGCTTAACTCCGGATCGCAGATAATTGCATTCTTGTAATCGAAAAGCTTACCGATCGCGGCAAGCGGTCCCGAAAATTCGGTTCCTGCCATGGGATGCAGGGCTACATAGCGGCCTCTTCCGGAGTGATTCCTTACCACCCTGCCTATCTTTCCCTTTGTCGATCCCATGTCGGCAACCACTTTTGATGTCCCCTCTATCCTGTCGAGAATTCCCGGAAGCATCTTCCAGATGGTATCGACGGGTGTGCTTAAAATTATAAGGTCACTGCTGTCAACTGCATTCTCAAGGGTATCCGTCTCATCAATAAGCCCGCAAAGCTGCGCTATGTTTCTGTGCTGGGGATTTGATTCAACGCCGATTATCCTGTCGGTAAATCCGCGTTTCCTGAGGTCAATCATCAGCGAACCCCCTATGAGCCCGATTCCTACTATTGCTATTGTCATTTGATAATTTGTGGTTCGTGATTTTTGATTTTTGATTTGTGATTGGTTTCAGTATAATTGAGCAGGCGAATATAATTTTTTTGTTTTTTACAATTTCAACTTTTCTGTTCTTTGTCTTGCTTCTTCAAGTCTTTCCTCTGTGGCGCACAAAGATATCCTGACATACCTTTCACCCCGGCTTCCGAAAATAAATCCGGGAGTGAGGAAGACATGAGCTTTCTGGAGTATTTCCTCGACAAATGCTTCACAACTTATGATGTTTTCGGGGATTCGGCCCCAGAGAAACAGACCTGTCTGATCAGAGTTGAATCTGCAATCCAGCAGCTCCATTATCGACTCGGCGGTTCTGCGTCTTTCCCTGTAGGTAAAGTTGACCGTATCATACCATGATTCAGGATTTTGAAGGGCCTCGGCTGCTGCCAGCTGCATCGGCAGGAACATTCCCGAATCCATGTTGCTCTTCACCCTGAGTATTGTTTTGATGTAATCACTGTTCCCGGCAACCATGCCTATCCTCCATCCGGCCATGTTGTGCGATTTACTGAGGGAATTCAGTTCCAGCGCGGTTTCCATTGCTCCTTTTGCCGAAAGCAGACTGAGATATTCATTGTTGAGTATAAAACTGTACGGATTGTCGTTTATAAGAAGGATGTTTCGTTCAAGGGCAAAAGAGACGAGTCTTTCGAATAGAGCTGCGGATCCCTTTGCCCCGGTGGGCATGTTGGGATAGTTAGTCCACATTAGCTTTACCCTGCCAAGATCTTCCTTTTCGAGAGAGTCCAGGTCGGGAAGCCAGCCCTTGCTTTCGTCGAGCGGATACGTCCTGATCTTTCCACCCACCAGGCTGGTAACGGAAGAGTAGGTAGGGTACCCGGGATCGGGGACGAGCACCTCGTCGCCCGGGTTAACAAAGGCCATGCTTATGTGCATGATCCCTTCCTTGCTTCCCATAAGCGGGAGTATTTCCGAGACCGGGTCAAGACTCACCCCGAAATATTTTTTGTACCATTCTGCAAAGGCCTTTCTCAGGACAGGACTGCCGTTGTAGCTCTGGTATCCGTGAACAGTGGGCAAGCGGGCTTCTTCATAGAGCCTTTCCACTGTATTTTCCGAAGGCGGCTGGTCGGGGCTTCCGATCGCCAGGTTGATAATATCAGCGCCGGCAGTTTGCATCTCGTCGATCTGCCTTAGTTTCCTCGAAAAATAATACTCCTGGACACTGTTGGTCCGTTCCGCGGGTTTAACTTTCATATAGCATTTCTCCTTTGTTGTAAATTCCAAGTACTTCCAGATTGCTGGTATATTTCTCCAGGGTTGTAACTATTGCATCTGTTTCTGAATCCGGGGGCAGTTCGAGATCGAGGTAGAACATGTATTCCCAGTCACCGTTCAGTCGTGGCACCGACTGGATCTTTGAAAGGTTGATGTTCATGGCGGCCAGCTTTACCAGTACCGATGCAAGTGATCCTGGTTTGTGACCTGTTGCGAAGCAGATTGAAGCCTTGTTTCCCCTGGTGCTTCCCTTGTCTTCGCTGCCGATAACCAGGAACCTTGTGTAATTCTTCCTGTAAGTCTCGATTCCTTCGGCAAGTATATCCAGTCCATAAATTTCAGCCGCATTTCTGGATGCAACCGCTGCTATCTTTTTAATCCGGTTTTCAGCAATCTGCCTTGCGCTTGAAGCTGTATCGTCCGTTTCAACCAGGGTTATTTCGGGGTATTGGTTCAGAAATGTCATGCACTGGGCCAGGGCAATAGGGTGAGACCTGATCTGCCGGATGTCCTTTATTGACTGTCCGGGTAAAGCCATCAGGTTCTGAATGATCCTGAGGTTATGTTCGCCCAGGATCTTGAGTCCTGATTCCCTTATCAGGCTGTAGTTGTAAAGGATGCTTCCCGACCTGGCGTTTTCGATTGCCATCATTGCAAGGCCTGCCCGCCCTTCCTTCACCGAATTAAGTGTCATGTCAAAGGAGGAGCATGGAACGATTTCAACTTCCTCACTGCTGAAATACTGCCTGGCGGCAACTTCGTGGAAACATCCTGTTTCTCCCTGGATAGCAATTTTCATCATAATATAATTTTGATTTTAAAGGTCTGATGGAACCCACATGGTTGACTTCGTCGAGCTCGCGAGCCCGGTTGAAAATTACATTCATACGTGTTTGTGTATTTGATACACGTGGGTTTCATATTAAACCTTTTTAAAAACAGCAAGGGTCCCTTGTGGGGACCCTTGCTTGCATATATTGTCTTTTATGTATACAAAAATCCCCTTATCTCTTTTTAAAATAAAAAAAGAAGTAAAAATAAGAGGATATATAGTTGTATACAATATTCATTTTTTCGTTTTACTGGCTTACAAAATTAATACAGATTTTGAATTTGCAAGTAAAATATTAAGAAAATGTTGAAAAAAGTAAGGAAGAAGACTGAAGACCGAAGACGGAAGACGGAAGAAGTTCTGCCAGTTTTGCCAGTTCTTTGGGTTCTGCCGGTCGTTTATTATCACGGATCGTAGCTGAAAGCTAATCGCTGATCGCTGAAAGCTCTGTGCTCTGAGCCCTGAAGCCCTGTGCCCTGAGCCCTGTGCCTTGCGTCCTGCGCCTTACTTCCCCTTGTGCCTTCCTCTAAGTACTTCTTCAACATCTTCAAAGGCAACATTTTTGGTTTTCAACAGAATGAGAAAATGGTAAAGGAGATCCGCTGCTTCATTTTTGAAAAGATCGATATTGTCATCCTTTGCTTCAATGACCAGTTCGACTGCTTCTTCACCCACTTTCTGAGCTACTTTGTTTATTCCCTTTTTAAAGAGTTTGTTAGAGTATGAACCTTCTGCATTGCCGTCAATTCGCTGACTGATTATATTCTGGAGCCGGTAGACAAAGCCCTTTGAAACCTCATCACCAAAGCAGGATTTGCGTCCGGTATGACAGACAGGTCCTGCCGGATCGACCATGATTAGCAGGGCGTCGTTGTCGCAGTCTGTTGTTATTTCTTTAACAATAAGGAAGTTGCCTGATGTCTCTCCCTTGGTCCATAACCGGTTCTTACTGCGGCTGAAGAATGTGACTTTACCTTCCCTGACGGTCTGATCATAAGCCTCTTCATTCATGTAACCTGCCATCAGCACCTGAAGGGTATTGTTGTCCTGGATTATTGCCGGAACAAGTCCGTCCCCTTTTTTGAAATTTATTAGTGTTTGGGTTAGCATAACGTTGGTTTTCAAAGGCAAAGAGGGCATTTCAATGCCTTACATTTATGTTTCTTGATGATAAATACTCCTTAAGTTCGGGTATCGGTATTTCACCGTAGTGGAAGATGCTGGCCGCCAAAGCTGCGCTGCAGGTCGTTTTTACAAACACTTCCCTGAAATGTTCCATAGTGCCTGCTCCGCCCGAAGCAATAACCGGTATGTTGACACTCTTGCTGACCTCCCTTGTCACCTCAATTGAGAATCCGGTTTTGGTGCCGTCGGCGTTCATTGATGTGAGCAGTATTTCCCCCGCGCCCTGCCGTTCAGCCCATTTTGCCCAGTCAACTGCCCTTAACGGGGTGGGAGTGTTCCCTGCATCAATGTAAACCATCCAGTCATTACCGTTGAACCTGGTGTCAATTGCCACCACCACGCACTGGCTTCCGAACCTTTTTGCAATTTCTGTTATCAGACCGGGATTCTTGAAAGCAGAGGTGTTTATGCTGACCTTATCTGCGCCGGCGGTTATAAGCAGGGCAGCATCCTCGATGGTTGATATACCCCCGCCGACGGTGAAGGGCAGGTTGATCTCAGCGGCTATCTTCCCGACAAGTTCAGCAAAAGTTTTTCTTTTCTCGATTGTGGCAGTGATGTCGAGGAAAACAAGTTCATCGGCGCGCTGTTCCACATATTTTTTTGCCAGTTCCACGGGATCGCCGGCATCGCGGATATCCATGAAATTGACACCCTTGACAGTTCGTCCTTCCCTGATGTCGAGACACGGTATTATTCTTTTTTTCAGCATAACCGGGCAATATCTTTTAGATCAAGAACTCCTTCGTAAAGCGCTTTGCCCACAATGGCTCCTTCACAGCCAATAGCAGACAGTGTTTCGAGGTCACCGACGGAGCTTATTCCTCCGCTGGCAATCAGGTTCAGCCCGGGTATCCCGAGAATCTCGCGGTACAGGTCGGTCGATGGCCCCTGCAACATTCCATCCTTGTCGATATCAGTGCAGATTGCATATTTAAATCCCCTTTCCCTGTACCATGTTATGAAACCGATTATATCCGAACCGGAATTCTCAGTCCACCCTTCGGTGGCTACATTCCGGTTAACCGAATCAGCTCCGAGGATTATTTTGTCTTCTCCCCATTCCATGAGCCATTCAAGCGCCAGTGGCCTGTTTGTCACCGATATGCTTCCGCATGTGACCTGGCTTGCACCGGCGCTGAAAGCATTCTGCAGGTCGTCAGAGGAACGGATGCCTCCCCCGAAATCTATTTTCAGGGAGGTTGCCGATGCTATCTTTTCAAGGATTCCAAGGTTGGTGATACGCTTGTTCCGGGCTCCGTCGAGGTCGACCAGATGAATGTATTCAATACCATGTTCCCCGACCTGGCGGGCCACTTCAAGAGGATCGCTGCTGTAAACCTTTCTGGTCGAGAAATCTCCCTTTGAAAGCCTGACACACTTGCCTCCCATGATATCCATAGCTACTATGATCCTCATAGCTCAAGAAAATTTCTTAGTATCCTGGCCCCGGTATCCGCCGATTTCTCGGGATGGAACTGGACAGCATAAAAATTATCCCTGTGCATTGCAGCGCTGAAGGGCAGAACGTAGTCGCAGATCGCGAGGGTGTAATCAGAAATCTCGGCATAGTAACTGTGGACATAATAAACATCCTCATCGGCAGTCACGCCCCTGAACAGGGTCCCTTTCAGGGCCGAGAAATTGTTCCAGCCCATGTGCGGCACTTTGTCGAACGGTGGAAACTTTTTCACCGCTGCATCAAAGATTCCGAGGCATTTTACAGAACCTTCATCCGAATAGTCGCACATCAGATGGAGTCCCAGACAGATTCCGAGAACCGGCTGCCTGAGCGACATAATGAGTTTATCGAGTTCTCTTTCTGCAAGGTACTTCATAGCGCTTCGTGCCTGACCTACGCCGGGAATGATGACCTTTTCGGCAGCAAGCAGTTCCTCCTTATCGTCGGTCACGATTGAATCATATCCCAGGTGTGTCAGTGCATTCTGCACCGACTGTATGTTGCCGGCATTGTATTTAAGAAGAGCTATCATAGGGTGCCTTTGGTTGTTGGAAGATCGTAATTTCCGGTCTTTCGGACCGCCGATTTTACGGCTCTGGCAAATGATTTGAACACAGCTTCCACCTTGTGATGATCATTGTCGCCGCTCGCGATGATGTTCAGGTTGCACTTTGCGCTGTCGCTGAACGATTTGAAGAAATGAAAGAACATTTCCGAAGGTACGCCGCCCACTGCCGGACCAGAAAGGGGAACGTCCCAGCTGAACCAGGGGCGCCCTCCGAAATCAATTGCTGTCTGGGCAAGCGAGTCGTCCATTGGCAGAAGAAAACCATATCTTTCAATTCCCTTCTTGCTTCCAAGGGCCGACAGGATTCCTTCACCCAAAGCAATTGCGACATCTTCAATCGTATGATGCTGGTCAACATTCAGGTCTCCATCAGCCCTCAGCGTAATATCGAAGCCCCCGTGCCTTGGTATCTGTTCAAGCATGTGATCGAAAAAGCCTATTCCTGTGGTGATATTGCATTTCCCCGAACCGTCAAGATTAATCTGAAGTTCGATCGATGTCTCCTTCGTCGAGCGGGTGACGGTTGCCAGCCGGGGCCGGGATTTCAGAAAATTATAGATATCATTCCAGTCGGTTGTATTGAAAAGGGCAAGCGGATCGGGTTTCTCGTTGAAATATATTGCTCCGCACCCCAGGTTTTGCGCCATCTGAAGATCGGTGTTCCTGTCACCTATGACGAAAGACGATGCCAGATCAATTCCCTGAGCCAGATAAAGTGTCAGCATTGCTGTTCCCGGTTTTCTGGTGGGGGCCTTTTGTTCGGGCCAGGTCCGGTCGATGAATACTTCTGCAAAGACAACGCCTTCATCCTTCAGTATCTGAAGCATCTTGTTGTGGGAGGGCCAGAACATCTCTTCCGGAAAGGCTTCGGTTCCGAGTCCGTCCTGGTTTGTAATCATAACAAGTTCGTAGTCTGTCTCCTTAGCGATCTTTGACAGGGAGGTGATTGCCCCGGGGAGAAACCTGAAATCTTCCAGGCTGTCAGCAAGCCCGTTGGCAGGCTCCGCCAGTATGGTGCTGTCCCTGTCGATAAACAATGTTTTCTTCATATGCTGATTTTTCTCAGTGCACTCAGAAGCCTGTCGTTTTCTTTTCTTGTGCCCACGGTTATCCTGATGCATCCCGGAATAATACGATTCCTGTTCCTGACAATTATATTTCTGCCGATCAGTTCTGAATAAATCTTGTCGGCGTTACCTGTCCTGACAAGAAGGAAATTGGAATCGGATGGAAACACCTTTTCAATTATAGTGATTTTTTCAAGAGCATGAGCCAGCCGTTCCCTTTCTTTTAGAATAAGCCTGATCCTGGTTTTTACAAGTTCATGGCGTGAAAGGCATTTCACCGCGGCAACCTGATTTATGGCGCTGATATTGTATGGCGGCTTTATCTTATTGAAATATCCAACCAGTGAAGGATTCATGAACGCCATGCCGATCCTGGCTGCTGCAATACCCATTGCCTTGCTGAATGTCTGCATGACTATCAGGTTTGGCAGGGTTTCTATCATGCCTTTGAATGACTCCTTCTCCGAAAAATCGCCGTAAGCCTCATCAATCAGGACTATCCCCCTGAAATTCCTTATTATCATTTCGATATCCGCAGCTCTCATTGAATTTCCTGTCGGATTATTTGGTGAGCAGATGATCACCAGCTTGAGCGACGGATCCTTCAACGCCTCCATGGTTTTTCCGGTATCGATCTGGAAATCATTGTTAAGAGGAACCTTAACCAGTCGTACATCATTTATTGCCGCAGCCACTTCATACATACCGTAAGTGGGGGAGAAGGTCAGCGCGCTATCGGACCCCGGTTTACAGAATATCCTGAAGCACAGGTCAATTATTTCATCACTGCCGTTCCCGAGAAAGATTGAATTCACCGGGACATTTTTTATCCCGCTTATGCTTTCCTTCAGCTTTCTCTGGTAAGGGTCGGGATACCTGTTGAGGCTTCCGAATGGATTCTCATTTGCATCGAGAAAGGTTCCGTCACTCCCCGTGAATTCATTTCTGGCGCACGAATAGGGGATAAGGGTCTTCACATTTTCCCTTACAAGGTTATCGATATCAATCATTTTCAAGAGATTTGAGTCTTATGGTCACTGCATTGGCATGTGCCTTCAACTGTTCCGCTTCTGCCAGCTTTTCAATCACCGGTCCCAGTTTCCGGATACCTTCCGGATCGATTTCCTGGAATGTTATTTTTTTCACAAACGATTCGGCCGATACTCCGCTATAGCTTCTTGCAAATCCTGCAGTAGGCAATGTGTGATTGGTCCCGGATGCATAATCCCCCGCACTCTCGCAGCTGTATTTTCCAAGGAACACCGAACCGGCTGAGGTTACCTTTCCGGCAAGTCTGTAAGGATCAGAGGTGGATATTATAAGGTGTTCGGGGGCATAAAGATTGCTGAACTCAATGCATTCATCAGTCGAACTGAAAAGAATTGAAAGGCTGTTTTCAAGCGCTCTCAGGGCGATATCCTTTCTTGGGAGGAGTATCGCCTGCCTTTGCGTTTCGGCCAGCACCTTTTCAATGATCCCTTCCGAATCGGTCAGGAGTATCACCTGGCTGTCGGTTCCGTGCTCAGCCTGTGAAAGGAGATCGGAGGCAACAAAGGAAGGATCGGAATCGCCATCAGCGATTATGAGTACCTCACTTGGACCGGCAGGAATGTCAATCGCCGCGCCCTCAAGCTGAACCAACGCTTTTGCCATTGTTACATACTGGTTGCCCGGACCAAATATCTTATCGGCTTTTGGAATTGTTTCGGTTCCGAATGCCATGGCTGCTATTGCCTGAGCCCCGCCGGCCCTGAAGATCTGAGTCACGCCTGCCATCTTAGCAGAGTAGAGTATCAGGGGATTGATATTGCCGTTTCTGTCGGGGGGTGTGCACAGTATGATTTCGGGGCATCCGGCAATACGGGCCGGGACGGCAAGCATCAGTACAGTTGAAAAGAGCGGCGCCGTTCCTCCGGGGATGTATAATCCGACCCGGTCGATGGGTACACTCTTTCTCCGGCACCTCACCCCCCTGGTTGTCTCAATCACCGGTTCTTCACGGAGTTGAGCTGCATGGAAACTGGTGATATTTTCCAGGGCGACAGAAATGGCCACTTTTAGTTCCTCTTTTACAAGGCCGGCTGAGGCTTCAATCTCTGATTCCGGCACTTTCAGATTCCCGGGTCTGACACCGTCGAATTTCTCAGCCAGATCAAAAAGGGCCCTGTCTCCGGCTTCCCTTACATAATCAAGTATCTCAGCCACTTTGGTCCGGAGTTCCTTCCTGTCGATCTCCGGCCGCCGGCACAATTCCGGCCACCGGCTTCTTTCAGGAAATGTGATCACGTTCATCAGTGTATAATTTTTATTTTAATGGTCTGATGGAACCCACATGTTTAACTTCGTCGAGCTCGCGAGCTCGGTTGAAAATTATATACATATGTGTTTGTGTATATGATACATGTGGGTTTCATCACACAATCATTTTTTCGATTGGTATCACAAGAATCCCCTGTGCACCGGCATTCCTTAGCTGATCTATTCTTTCCCAGAATTCATCTTCCCTGACTACGGAGTGGATGCTGCACCAGCCTTTTTCCTCGAGGGGAAGGATGGTGGGGCTTTTCATTCCCGGAAGAATCTTGCATATCTCATGCAACGATTCCAGCGGTGCATTCAGAAGAATGTACTTGTTTTCCCGGGCGTTCCTTACCGACCTGATCCTGAACAATAGCTTCCCGAGGATATTCTTTTTATCCTTATCAAGGTTCCTGTTAGCTATTATAACTGCCTGGCTTTTAAGCAGGACTTCCACCTCCTTAAGTCCGTTAGTCATCAGGGTGCTTCCGGAGCTTACAATGTCGCAAACGGCTTCGGCCAGACCTATCCCCGGTGCAATTTCAACACTTCCGCTGATCTCTTCGGCACTTGCCGTGAGATTATTCTCCGCCAGGTATTTGTTAAGAAGCCTGGGATAGCTGGTTGCCACCTTTTTGTTCATGAACCATCCCGGACCCGTGTAGGACTCCTCTTTCGGGATTGCCAGGCTCAACCGGCATTGTGCGAATCCCAGCTGCTCGAGGATTTCCACGTCCCTGTTTTTTTCGAACACTATGTTTTCGCCCAGGATGCCAATGTCGGCAACCTGTTGTTCGACATACTGGGGGATGTCGTCATCCCGTAGAAACAGAATATCGACGGGGAAGTTTGAAGCACTGGTTTTAAGGACATCAGTACCGTTCGAGAATTTGATTCCGCATTCATGCAGCAGTTTGAGGGAGTTTTCACTTAGCCTTCCCTTTTTCTGGATGGCAATTTTCAGCCTGTTCATTTCAATTTGGTTTTTTGTCGGGGCATATCGCCGGAAAAATAAAAACCCGTCTGATATGCTCAGACGGGTTATGATATTTTGATACTATTACATATCACTTTCATTTCGCCTGAGTGCAGGGGAAAAAATGGTGATGATGTAATTTAATTGATGTCATTTGTTAAAAATCTGAAGGCAAATATACGGGTTTTTTAATAATTATCATCATTTCGTTAAAAATCTATTACGCCCCTGACTGGGCTGGTAAACCGGGTTGATTATGCACAACGGGGCGTTGCCCCGCCCTAAATCATGGCGCCCCTACAGGGCTTCGCGGGTGTGTGGTTATACGCAACGGGGCGTTGCACCGCCCTAAATCATGGCGCCCCTACGGGGCTTAACTGGTGTGTGGTTATTTCCAACGGGGCGTTGCCCCGCCCGAAACCATGGCGCCCCACACGGGGCTTAACGGGTGTGTGGTTATTTCAAGCGGGGCGTTCCCCGCCCTAAACCATGGCGCCCCATACGGGGTTTATCGGGTTGTGTGGTTATGCACAACGGGGCGTTCCCCGCCCTAAACCATAGCGCCCCTAAGGGGCTTCGTGGATCGTGTGGTTATTTCCAACGGGGCGTTGCCCCGCCCTAAACCATGGCGCCCCACACGGGGCTTCGCGGATCGTGTGGTTATTTCCAACGGGGCGTTGCCCCGCCCTAAATCATGGCGCCCCCTACGGGGCTTCGCGGATCGTGTGGTTATGCACAACGGAGCGTTGCCCCGCCCTAAATCATGGCGCCCACACGGGGCTTAACGGGCTGTGTGGTTATTTCCAACGGGGCGTTGCCCCGCCCTAAACCATGGCGCCCCTACGGGGCTTCGCGGATCGTGTGGTTATGCACAAC
>JBAQCK010000168.1:0-19720 GCA_049294075.1 Bacteroidales bacterium
GTTTCAGGGTTCTGCCTGAGAAGAGAGATGAATTACCTCCGGTTGCACCGGAGGTAATTCATATTCAGCCACTTCATGGCTGGTGCAGGTGCCCGAAGCTCTTTCAGAACTTTGCCTCCGGTCTTGAACAAGGCGAACTAACGGAAATTACTCACTACTCATGACACAGACGCAAAGCTCACGCCTCCCGCCCCACGCCTTCATGCCTTGACGCCCCACGCCGTCACGCCTTCATGCCGTCACGCCTTCATGCCGTCACGCCTTTCTTCTACTTCACCCTCACATATTTTTCCACCCAGTGCTTCTGGTTGGGGATCCCGGCACCGTTGACAGGAAAGATGTGCAGCAGGGTATCTTTCTTGATTTCGAACCAGATCTTGTTTTTGGTCCCCTCATAGGCTTTGTCAAAGTGATACTTGATATCTTCTTCATAGATATTTCCCTCCAGTGTCCATGTTCCGACACCGTAACGGTAGGTGGTGGTGGTATCCACCTGATACTTTCCGACGAAGATGAAATGATTTCCATCCCAGATTTTTGTCTGGTTTACAACATAACGGTCGGAAAAATAATTGGTAACTTTTCCATTATCTACCATCTGCATCTGGACCATTTGCCATGTGCCCCGGGGGGTCAGGCCGTCCTGCCGGCTGCAGGAGATCGCAAGCAGCAGGATGATCAGGCTGAAAGGAATCAATCTTTTCATTTGAACAGGCTTTGGTTAAATATTAAGAAACGATTTATAATAGAAGCAAATTCCGGGATTACTTCGGTTGTGCTTAATGATTTGCCAAAAATTTCCTGCCCAATAAATTTATGAAATATTTCTGACAGGGGGCCTGTTTATAAAGAAATTATCTCATCCTGAAGATATCCCTGCTCACCGCTGCCCGATTAAAGATCAGACCGTTCTGTTTTTTTTAAAATCGCGCTATGACCTCGGGATTAATTTATTTATATTTCCACAATTATTTGCAGCTATGCTGAAGCAATTTCTCAATAAACTTGTACCGCCCGACAACTGGAAGCTGCCTGTGATTCTGGCACTTGGGATTTTTACCGGACTGGGTATTTTTTCCTTTCATCAGTATATAATTTTGATTTTAAAGGTCTGATGGAACCCACATGTTTGAAAATTATATACATACGTGTTTGTGTATTTGATACATGTGGGTTTCATATATCAAATGCATCATCAAATCTGGGAGACAAGCCCGAGACCTGTGTCAACTGCCACATAATGGCTCCCCAGTATGCTACATGGAATCACAGTTCTCACCGGGAGTGGTAAACCATATTGGCTGTGCCGATTGCCACATGCTTTTTATAAGCGAGGGTCAAGCTTGCCCGGCTGCTCGCATCGCTGGGATATAACCAGGAAGTGCCCTATCCCGACCTCAGTACAAAGGAAAAAGCCCAGGAGTTCATAGGACTGGACATGAAGAAGCATAACGACGACAAGAAAGTCTTTATTGAAACAGTGCTGCCGGTATGGGTCAAAACGGCCGGTGAGAGGGAAAAGGGCTACGATCTGAAGAATCAGGATTGGCACGAACAGGCCGAAAGAGGCCGTCTCACCGAAGAGGCGGTCCTTGATATAGTGGAAGGGATCTTCCGGAATAATGCAATAAGACTTTTCAGGCTCTCAATCTGAGCGACTTGCTTTTAGACCGGGTGCAAAAATAAGTTACACCATTCTTTTCGGTCATATTGGTTACTTTAAAGCCGTTCGATTCAAGTATTTCAGTTACTTTTTTCCTGTTCAGGTTCCTTTCGCCAAGCAGATCAAGGCGGATTGCGGTATGCTTCAGGAGCTTTATGGGATGAAGCAGTGAATCTCCCATAGACGAGCCGTCGATGAAACAACCCAGGAATCGGGTGTTTTCAGGAAGCACCTGACTGAGAGTGAAAAGGAACTCGTCAAGATATTTAACCTGGTTGAGCTTTTTCAGGTTGATAAGTGTGCTTACCTTTTTCAGTTCTTCCTCATTGTAGAAATAATGGTGACGGGAAGAAAGAACAACCAGATTATTCTCTCTTTCGAGGCCAAGTTCTTTCAGGTAACTGAAAAAACTACCGCCATCTTCTGCTATCATATTAACTATAGCCGGGAAAAATCCCGAAACGCCGTGGGTGCTTGTTCTGCTGTCGCGGTGAATGGTTATGGATTCACTGACAGTTGCTTCTTTACCGGGGATTGAAACAGTTGCCATTTTTTGATATTTTATTTAAGGTAAATGTAGCAGCATCCTTATTGTCTGTCAAGTGGCAAATGCCCAAATAGTGGGCAGATGCGAACTATCAGTCAAACGTTTGTCAATCGATTACGGCAGGTGATTAATCAATCGCGGCGCCTTGCATATGAAATAATGTCATTCGTCAAAACAATGTTGAAATTTACATCCGTGCAGTAAAATTATGTCATGTTTCATTTTTTGAGTTTTGTATAGCACAGGTAATCAGTGAAGTACAGTGCATAATCCGATTTTTATATAAATGGCTCCCGATTTTGACGAACAGTTGGTTTAAGATGATGAGAAATTGATAGGAATGGGATTTTTCGATGAATCGGAGGGTCCGTGGAAGGTGAAAAACGGCGAAAAATGTTAACTTTGAATAAATGATAAAATTACAACAGATGGCTTACAATCAGTTTAACCAGTTTAACAGAGGTTCTGTTCCGCCCGAATGGAAAAAGTACATCTCAAGCTACAAATATATCCTGGCGGGAATAGTGGTGATTATACTCCTGTGGACAACGTTCTTCCAGATCCGGCCTGAGGAAACAGGAGTCATCACCCTTTTCGGCAGGTATGTAAGGTCGGAGGAGCCCGGGCTGCACATGAAGCTCCCGATACTTGAACGGGTTTACAAGGTGGCAGTGGAGCGCCAGCAGAAAGAGGAGTTTGGATTTCGAACCACCAGTACCGGCATCCAGTCGCAATATACCAAAACAGGAACAACCGATGAATCGCTGATGCTTACCGGCGATCTCAACCTTGCCGATGTGGAATGGGTGGTCCAGTACAGAGTTGACGATCCTTACAAGTTCCTGTTCAAGGTGCGCGACCCTATAGGAACGATGAGAGATATTTCCGAAAGCTGCATGAGACAGATTGTCGGTGACCGTACGGTAAACGAAGTACTGACAGTCGGTAGGACCGAGATAGCCATCAGCGTTCAGCAGGAAATACAGAAGCTTTGCACTGAATACCTTCTTGGCATAACAATAGAGCAGGTGGTGCTTCAGGATGTTAACCCTCCCGATCCGGTGAAGGACGCCTTCAATGCCGTGAACCAGGCCCAGCAGGAGAAGGAGACGATGATAAACCAGGCCCGTTCGGAATATAACAAGATTATCCCAAGGGCCAGGGGCCAGGCTGATGAGACTATCCAGAAGGCTGAAGGCTACGCCACTGAAAGGGTAAACAATGCCATAGGAGAGGCCACCCGGTTCAATGCCCTTTACAGGGAGTATGTTAAGGCTCCGGAAGTGACTAAAAAGAGGATCTATCTTGAGACAATGAGCAGTGTGCTTCCAAAGCTCGGGAATAAGATCATTACCGATGAGAAGGGAAGCAATGTTCTACCCCTTCTCCAGATGCAGTTTGATAAAAAATAAACAGGCCCCGTCATGAATAAAACAACTAAAATAATAATCCAGTCAGCTGTGCTGCTCGCGGTCCTGATTGTAGTTCTGAACACTGTTTTCAGGGTTCGGGAGACCGAGCAGGTTATAATAACCCAGTTTGGCAAGCCTGTCGGAGAACCCAGGACAACTCCGGGTTTGAAACTTAAGCTTCCCTTTATCCAGAAGACCAACTATTTTGAAAAGAGGTTTATGGAATGGGACGGTGATCCCAATCAGCTTCCAACGAAGGATAAGAAGTTCATCTTTGTCGAGGCTTATGCCCGCTGGCATATTACCGATCCGCTGCAGTTCTTCAAAAGGCTGACCGACGAAAGGGGAGCATTGTCGAGGCTTTCAGACATACTCGACGGTGAGACGCGCGACTATATAGCGAACCATAATCTCGAGGAGG
Source organism: Bacteroidales bacterium (assembly GCA_049294075.1). Taxonomy (GTDB): domain Bacteria; phylum Bacteroidota; class Bacteroidia; order Bacteroidales; family VadinHA17; genus LD21. The sequence goes on from JBAQCK010000168.1 coordinate 4,044, forward strand.
TTGTCCGTTCGACTAACAGGGTGCCGACACCCTCGGGTTCCATTGGTGAGGAAGTGGGTGACACTCTTTCAGATATCACTACCGGCAGGCTGGATATTCAGAAGCTTATCCTTCAGTCGGCAAATGAAAAGGCAAGCGACCTTGGCATTATAATTCTTGATGTCAGGCTGAAGCGGCTCAATTATGTTGAAGAGGTTAAGACGCAGGTCTATGAGAGGATGAAGAGTGAGCGCTACCGGATTGCCGATAAATTCAGATCCGAAGGGGCAGGGGAGGCTTCCAGGATCAATGGTGAAAAAGAGAGGGATCTGAAGGTCATACAATCCGAAGCATACAGGAAAGCAGAGGAAATCCGTGGACAGGCCGATGCCCGGGCCACCGCTGTCTATGCCAACGCCTACGATCAGTCGGCAGCTTCGCGAAGCCTCTACAGCTTCATGAAATCGATGGAGACTTTTGAGAAGACATTTGATACCACAACAACAGTGATTCTTTCCACGAGGAGCGAATTATACAAATATCTTATCGATTTTAACTAGTCCGGGAGTCGCCCGGGGATGCATAATTAACTGCAATATATAGCAGTTAGGGGAGCAAGTTACCGACGTTATTGTTCCATTCGTTTTTTTGCCTCGATGTACCAGAGCAGTTCCTTTACAAGATTCGATGATCTTTTATCCATTCCTTCTCTATCGGCCGGTTTTCCGCCAGCATCGAAATCACGGTCGATATGTGGCAGCCTGAGGGTGGCCGGAATTGTCAGGGCGCCTGCTTTCCACAGGGAGAACAGCATTGAGGTAACTGACTGGGTCCCTCCGAACGGCCCGTCGGAAACACTTACGAACGCTACAGGTTTACGGCGCCATTCCGTTGTGAGAAGGTCCGTTGCATTTTTGAGGCTGGCGGGATATCCGCCGTTGTATTCGGGCAGGATAATAATTACACCGTCAGCCGATCTTATCTTTTCTGCAAAATCGAGAGCAGAAGGCGATGGTGATTCCTGGAATTTCAGCCTTTCATGGAAGAGGGGGAAATTGTATTCCAGAAGGTCAATTATCCGCGGGTTGCCCAAGCCATTGGCTTTTATCAGTTCATTAAAATAGAGGGCAATCCTGTGACTGTTCCTTCCTTTTCTGACGCTGGGGGATATAATAGCGATTTCGTACATGATACAAAGTTTAGGACTTTTGAATTTTCTAAAATTACGAAAATATGATTTATTAATTCAATAAAGGGGATAGGATCCTTTCGTCCCGCTGAGGCGGGACACGGGATGACGGTGGCCGCCGGGAGGATTCTGTTGTGGGAGCAAGATCCCTTCACTCGCCGCGGTCGCCTCGGGATGACGCTGCCGTTATGGCTGTCTTGTTCTTTTGTAGTTCTCGATCAGCGTGACACCCGGGTAACCGATTTCAGCAAGTTCCGGGTAGTATGGGAATGTTTCCTCACGCGAGTAGAATCCGGTGACAATGACATGGTAATAATCAAATTGTTTCACTATGTCGACCGGCAGGTTGAGTTTTGTCATGATTCTTCTCTGGGCCTTAATTGCCTGCGATTCCCTGTGGTATATTGCCACCTGTAGGGCGACCGACGGTTCTGTGAATTCAGGTCTGTCTTCGAGCACAAAGCCGGCTGGTCTCTCTTCAGTCACTGAAACCGAATTTTCCGGCATCACGGGAACTCTGGCAACGATCACCGGTTCTCTTACTGCAGCAGGTTCTTCAGGCTCTTCAGCGACAGGCGTTACAGCCCTTACAACCCATTCGTCTTCCATTCCGAGGCTGCCATATTCCGGATCGAGATCTTTTATAGCCTCAAGAACTGTCGGATTGAGGATTGGCTGTTGCGGTGTCTCGAGCCTGTAATATTTGCCCGCGTAGCCGGGTGTGTTCCGTTCATCAAACGGGGCCGACAGATACTTTCTCAGGGCAGCGGCCTCCGAGCCGAGCCTGAATGCATCAAGCTGCATTTCAGCTCTTTCTGCAGGAGTAAGCGGGCGTTCCCTCTCTGATATAGTGGCGATTGAATCCTCTCTTGTGGCGAGAATTCTCTGCTGCTGCATCGCGAGGAGCCTGATTATCCAGAGTTCCTTGAATTCGAGCTTGTTGAGTTTCGCGACGATTTCATCAACTTCAGCCCTTGTCGGGAGATCAAGTATACGGACCCTGTAATATTCTCCTGCAATTGTTATCCGGACATCCTTGCCAAGCTCCCGTTCAAGCATGCTCTCGAATCCTTCTGCATACGACTTGCTCCTGAATGCACCTATCTGGATTGCCCAGCTGTCTTCGGTTATGGTATAGACTTCCTCTGTAAGTTCATGGAGTATCATGTAGGAAGTATCGGTGATGACAACCTGTATTTCAGGCTGTCTGGTTTCTTCGGGTACCCCGGCAACGGTATCGGCATGGATCCTGGTCAGAATGAAATCGAGCCGTTCGGCAATATCGCCTTCTGTTCCTCCTTTGATAGTGAAATCAATCAGTTCGGGTTCTGACACCATTCCGAGCCTTCTTAGCTGAGCCGTGTCGATTGTGGCAATATAATTGCCGGGAGTTAAACCGAAGTAGCTGTAGTAGCCGTCGTCCTCGCTCAATGTTTGTGCAAACACAACGGATTTCTCATTCAGGAATCTGACAATGATCCCGCCAAGACCTCTTCTGCCCTGGCCTTCCGCGAGCGTGACATATCCTGTTCCCTCGCCTGTTATGCTGATGGGGATCTCGACCGTTTTCAGTACATTCGGGTCGACGGCAATGTTGTAACTCGATTTGGGAAGTCTCCACGAGATACTCTCGAAATTGTTGGGATCGACATCGATAAAACAGTTTGTATATGGTTCAAGTCCAATGATCCTTATGGTTGTATCGCGTTCGCTTATCTCGATCCTGCCTCCGTTCGAGCGAAGATTGAGTCCCTTTGCCCTGGGCTCTCCGGCATCCTTGCGGCCGTTTGAGTTCAGGTCGAGGAATGGTATCACAGTTATCCCGCCCCTTCCCACGTTTGTCCGGTTGTCGGCCTTCAGAAACTTTGTTTTCCTGTCGTTTATTACACTTCCCCGGGCATACTGAATAAGGCTGGTCCTGTCGCCGTACTGTCTTACTGATGCTCCGGCCTGTGCAAAGGAGAAGTCGTACCTTAGTCCGGCTTCTGCCAGTGTAATGTCGTTTCGGAAATTCCTTTCAAACGACATGTTGAGGAACCCGTTTTTGAATACCTTCTTTTCAATCCTTGTTTTCACTGAAAACACTTCGTTATTGCTGAAACTGTACTGGACCTGGGGCATTACCATGAATCCCAGGGGGACATTGAATGCCAACGCCAGATTTGAGTAGATGTATGGCTTAATTTCGTCGACGAACAGAGCGTAGGTTGTCAGGTTGGTATTGATTCCGAACAGGGATCCGGTGATGAGCCATTCGCCGGTGGTATATTTTGATAAAGGAAGAACTATCTGATTTACTGAAAACCTGTTGAATGTGGAGAATTTCCCCAGTCTGACCGGAACGGTAAGCGTTGCCCTTCTTTCTTCCCTGTAGTTATAGAAAATGGCTTTTTGTTCCTTATCGTACCAGGTATAGTTAATGTCGAGCTGCATATTGGAGGGAAGCCTGTACGAGAAGGTACCCATTGTCCTTACTCCGTGGGCATATTCGCCGGAGACAAGCATGTTATTTGTGATCTTAACTGAGGCATTTACAAAGGGCATAAATGGCTGTGAAGTGACGGATGAAAGGTATTCGGCCCCGCCTCCGATTGTTATGTTTCGGGATAGTCCATAACTGAATTTTGCGCGTGAAAAGCGGCTGGCCAGGCTGTCCTCTACAATTCCGGCGCTGGCCGTGTATTCGAGAGTCTTCTCGGGGAGGAAGTTGTAGGGTATGTTTATATTCTGTTCGCGTGTTCTTTCCTCGCCCCAGGGGCCGAAAAACTTAAGTCTCACAATGGTATTTCCATAAACCAGGGGTACCTGGAAGCTGAAGAATCCCGATGCATCGGCTTTTACAAAATCGACAAGTACATTGTTCACGTATAATTCCACCATCCAGCCAGGTTCGGTATGGTCGCTGAGAAGGTAGGTGCCGAAGGATCGCCTGTAGGTTGTGGGTGTATTAGTAAGCTGAACCCCGATCACGGGATTATACAGGGATGAAAGCGCGCCGGTATGGATCTTTCCCGCAAGGATCTGTCTCAATGGCGCAAAGTCGTTGTTGACATAGCGCCATAGATATCGTTGCTGTTTTTCACTGAAGGGAGCGGAGCTGTTGTAGTAAAGCGAAGCCGATGCCTCGCCCCCTGCTACCATTGCTCCGAGGTCGAGGTTAAGCCTTGTGTCGGATTTTCCGTCTATCTCCTGCGATGTATAGGCTCCCCAGTCGGCCATTCCGAATTTGAATGCCGGATAATCTCTTCCTATGGCCGTATCAGCCCTGAACTCCCCCTTTAGCCTGGAGATGTTCTTTCGCATCTCTTCCTGTTTCATTTCCCGGATCAATGGCAGGTCAGTGCCAGGTGTGAGTACAACCGACATCGATCTGAAACTGAAGTTGCAGTCGAGGCCGAAAACCTTACCGAACCAGGTTGACAGCAGGTAAACATTGGTCTCCGTCCTGATGATGTCATCCTGTCCGAGGTCAAATCTTTTATCCAGGTAGGTGATCTGCTTGTCGGGCCTGTCGATTATGTAAGAAGATTCGGGGGAGGAGAAGAATCCTTTTATAATATCCATGTCGGGAGAGGGCTCACACTTGATCCTGAGGAATTTGAACAGGTTTACCACAGGCAGGTAAAGGTTCTCGTCCTTTATCAGGGCATCCATTTCGAAAGCTCCCAGACCGGGAATTTCGATGGATACCGCAATTTCGTCGTATACCGGGAGCGACTGTGCCCGCAGACTGTTGTTACCTCCGGCAAGACACAGTATCGCAATGAGAAGGATGGCCGGAAGAGAGCGCACAGAAATCCTTCCTGCCCGAAGATTTTCTGTGTATGCTTTCAGTCCTGCCATAATCCCTTGTTGCTTTTACTTCTGCCAGGGTTATTCTCTTACAATTGTTATATTGAAAGTACCGTTGTATGTGCCCGGCGGATTGGAGGTCGGGCTTCCTACAGTGATTGTTCCGCCCACGTATAATGGTATTGCAATATTAAAATTCACAGTCGATACAAATGTCGGTCCCGGGATTGTGCTTCCGATCTCAAGCTGAATGGATCCCCCGTTGCTTCCCGGAAGGCTGACGGGAAGTCCGTTAAGTATCGAGATCACTGTTCCCCTGTGGGCATGAACCTCAAACATGGCAGGGGAAAATGAATATCCCATACCCAGAGGGATAACGTCGCCTGTTTCCGAACGGTTTCCTGAAGGACTAACTATTACCGTTCCCCCGGATTCGCCGTGATAGAATGCCCCGAAGCTCAGGATCTGTGCGGTTGGGTAGATCCTGATCGGCCTCGGTGGAGGCTCCTGCGCATTGGCTGTCTGAGCTAATGCCAGTATTGCTGCCGTGATCATCATCAGCCTCAGAAGCGTGGTTTTTATGGTGTCAATCGGGAATGTCATCTGTTCCTGAAATATATCTTTTTGGATCCACTGTAATTTGAAGAAGTGAATGTGACAATATAAACCCCTTCCTTTAACCCGGGATTGAATTCATGGTACCCGTTTTCATATATTCTTTCAACAAAAACGGTCTGTCCTGTCAGGTTAATAACAGCCACGTTCCCGGGCCCGGTTATATCGGTTTTTACTTTCGTCCTGAGGAAGCCATGTGAACTGTAGGCAATAAAAAGTTCATCTGTAACCGGATCGGGAATTGAGTCCGGCGTTAAACGCAGGTTCAGGAAGAACCGGCCTGAGTATTCCCCCTGGTCAAGACGCACCCGGTATTCGCTGCCTTCCGACATTTTCATTTCGGCACCTGTTAACCTGTCGTGCAGGTAAATCCTTGTTTTGCTGAAATTTTCCGGAAAACCGGCAAGCCGGAAAACAACGTCTCCTTGGATGTTTAATTTCAACCCCAGCGGTATAACGTTCAGGGTATCGGTCGATCCGGGCAGGGCATTTATTGACAGTTTTTTGCCATCGGAGCCCACGGAGTACAGGTTTGGTATGTAATAGTCGGTGTTCATCAGTTTCAGGGCATCAAACCTGGGATCAAAACCGGTACCGGCCTTGTCGTCAAAGTAGATAACCGAGGGATCTGAGGAAAGGGGATCATCGGCGAAGGAGGCTGTCACCTTCAGAATGCCGGCAGGTGCTTTCTCCTCCGATTTCACAAGCGAAGGCGACGGGGTTGTCAGCCTGACGCTGTTATCGAGTCCCAGTGTCCCTGTCACAGGGTAAGTGCCGGCTGAAACATGTATAAAGAAACCCTGCATTGATGCTATCACCGGTGAAGCCAGAGCGTCTGTCGACACTCCGTTTATATATGTGCTGTATGTTCCGCCGTATTCGTCGGTTGTGCTTGCCCTGTAGAAATAAAGGGCATCGTCGATATTTGATTTTGTCCATCCGGTTTCAGCATCCCAATCGATTGGAGAAGGATAGGGATTGCCGGCAAGGTTGAAGCCTTCGGTATAGGTATTGTTGTTGTTGTTGAAGGTTGCAGACAGGGCTCCGTTGTTCACAATTCCTGTAAGGTCAGCCGTAAGCGGAAATCCTGATGAACCGAAGTTGGCCGCGTATCCCGAGAGAGGACTCAGCGGATCGCCAGGGGTGGTATAGGTTACCCATCCTGAAGTTGTGCTTGCTTCGTTGTACCGGTACAGGACGGGGAAATCGGCAGAAAGATCGAGTTCGTCGCTTAGTTCGTTCACGGTTGCAGACTGGAAGGGGGAGCTGATATACTTATATCCGAATGCAGAGGGAAGGTATCTTTGCATTGTAACGTTACCGGTAATGGTCCCTGATCCGGAACCATCGACAAGAGCAGTTGCAGCAGTTGTGGAGACAAGAGTAAGATTTCCTACCGAAAAGAGGTTGCCTGATTCGACTCTTACTATTCCGGTCACGTTAAGGGGTGCTGCAATAGTAACGCCTGAGAAATTGTCAACAGTTAGATCCCTGACAGTACCTGAGCTGAAAAATGAAGGATTTATCGTTTGAGCCGACGATCCTGTCATTTCGATAATACCGTCGGTGGCATCGATTATACCACCGCCTGATATTGCACCCTTGAGTTCAAGGCTTCCTCCGCTGACTTCCAGGTAAGCTCCGGGTTCTATAACGAGATTGTTAACGGAACCGCTTTTACCACTACCTATTACAGGGTTGTTTGCCGTTACAGGAATTGTAATACTTGCATCTTCAGACGGCAGAATTCCACATGACCAGTTTTCAGGAAGATCCCATTCAGTGCTGATATCGCCTGTCCAGACCATTCCTTCATAAATTGTGACTATTGCAGTGGCAGTAAATTCGGAGCACCCGCCTGCAGCAGCAATTGTATATATAACAGTATAAGTGCCTCCGATGCTTGCCGCCGGTGTAATGGCGCCTGATGAGCCATCCAGTGAAAGTCCCGCGGGTGCAGAGAATATGCCTCCCGGTGTGCCTGTAAGTGTTACATTCTGGACACTTTCAGAAGTACACCATGGCGATCCTGAATATGATATTGATGCCGACGGAGCGGGCGTTACTGTAATCTGCCTGCATCCGCCTGCCCAGGTTGCAGTTCCGCAAAGCGGAGAACCTGCCGCGGTGACCATTACAGCAAATGACATTGATGATGACAGGGCAGGAGGAGTGTAATTATCCGAATTGGCCAGTGCAATGGGAGTCCATCCTGCAGGTACGGAAGAGCCGGAAGGACAGCCTGCCGGAATGCCGTTATAGGAGTACCACTGGTATGAGAATGATCCGGATCCTCCCGAAGGCAGCGTTGAAAAGGTAACTATGTTCGGGAGAGTAGTGTTGCAGATGGTCTGATTTCCGGCAGAAAGGGTTCCGTAACTGATTGCCTGTAATGCCGTTACAGTAAAAGTTGAAGATGGATTTGTAAGAACAGTTGAACAATTGTACGGGGCAAGAGTATACGCGTAAATATAAAACGTTGTGGTGGATGTTATTGCAGAAGTGTAGAGTGTTATAGACCCTCCGTTGCCATTGACTGCAGATCCTGAATTTGAATTGTTGCTGCTAAGCCTTATCTGGTAGCGGACACCGTTTTCCGAATTATTTATTGTAACAGCAGCCGTTGAGCCGTTGCAGATTGTCGACGGGGCCGACCATGATGGTACTGAAGCGGATGGCTGTATTCCTATTTCGACAGGGAGTGAAGCATCAGTGAATATTCCGGGTGTTCCGCTCGATGTAATATGTTCCCTGACATTGACTGTTGTTCCGGTAGCCGGGCCGATCCAGTTAATTGTAACACTGCTGGTACCACCTCCTGAAACAATTGTCCCTGCTCCCGATGGTGTAATTGACCATGTGTAGTCGTGCCCTGATACATTTGGCGTGGAATAAACATTTCCTGCTGATCCGGCACAAACATATTGATTCCCGGTAATAACAGGCGCCGGAGAGGTACTTGTTGTTACCTGTATGCTGTTTGTTACCTGGCAACCGTTTGCTGCTGTTTTAACAAGAGTTATTGTATAGGGACCAGGAGATCCGCTTCCCCACGTGACAGTGAACACGGATGTATTTCCTGTAAGGGGAGTTCCGTTTGAACTCAGAGTCCAATGATATGTACCTGCATCAGCAGGAGTCGAATATGTTACAACCTCTCCGGTACCGACAAGTGTCCTTCCGGTTATAGTATTATCAGGAACAGGATTGACAGTCAATGCAACCGTCGTTACATAATCGGTGATTCCCGGCGTTCCAACCAGGTCATTTACATTTGTGATATTGAAATTGAAGACTGTTGGTGAAGTAATTGGCTGGGTGATTCCGGCAGAGGCCGAATTAAGGATTATTGAGACTGGTGAAGTGGCTATATTGTTAAGCGTTGTCGTTGCATTTCCCAGCCGGTATGTCAGCGACCATGGAGGAGTTCCTGTCAGAGCGACCATTATTGTTGCCGATGAAGCTGCATCGTTACAGATAGCCGCTGTAAGCGAACTTGTGATTGTTGTTGTTGGCAATCCTTCATCACCGATGGTAAGATAATGGAGGTCAGTGCCCGGAGCTAAATTTATTGCAGCATCTGTTGCAACTGTTCCCGACTCAGCTCCCCCGTCATTAAGTACCTTACCACGATATTCCCACTGCGGACCGGGAATTCCGGCCGGATTCCATTCAACAATACGGATCTTGCCCCGTGTTGACGCAGGAGATCCTGCATAGCCGCTGAGTGCATCCCACCTGATCCTTACATTACCCGAACCGCCTGCAACTCCGTTTATTCTCCAGTATTCGTTGTTGCTTACATGGCTGATCGACTGCTTCATGCTGATAATATTATACGGGGGAAGCTCATTATAGTATTCAGCTTCCCAGATGCCTGCATTAACTACCTCTGAAATCAAAACGTTACCATACCTTGGAGTTGTGCCTGCCTTTCCGACAGGGAACATAAAATATGAACCATTACTGATCTGTTTACGCAGCGGGCCGTTTATAAATGAAAATGAGGATCCGCCTGAAACAGCATTTGTTGCAGGGTTTGTTATTGTAAGGTAATTGACGGAATTAGTGGTTATAATACCGCTTGCAAGAATTAAATTGCGCGAGACCTGAACGCGCCCGTTGCCTGTTATGGAGAGCCCTGAAGCATTGTTAATCCTCAGGTCATAAAACATTTCAGTCAGACTTGATGATATATTCAGAATCTGAGGAGTGGTTCCTTCAAAACTTACAATTCCTGATCCGGGAGTAAAGGCACCTGATGAAGCATTAAGATCAGTCCAGTTTCCGAGGATAAAAATATTTTTACTGTAATATGTATTGTTAAGACGGCTCCCGTTGTTGATAGTCAGGCTCCCCTGGATCTTCATGTCCACTGTGTTCATGTATTTTATTCCGCTGCCAGTAAGCACAAGATTCTGATATGGCCTGTAAATGTTTCCTATCTGGAGCGGAAGGGAGGCATCAGTATTGCCGTAGTATTCTATTGTCGTCCCCGGTGATCCAAGGAAATTCTCAGGATCTCCGCCAGGGAAAATATACATGCCATATGATGATGACTCTACCATTAGCTTTCCGGTCCCGGCCGAAAGGGAATCTGTCAGATAACCAAGACTGTGAAATGATGTCGTTCCGATATCAAGTATTCCTTCAAGGTTTACATTGTAGGAATAGGCATTGTTGATATTCATTGTTATTACATGGCCCTGCTGAATGAACACGGGATTACCGTTGGGATAATATCCGCAGGGCGGATTTGAAGGACTGTCTTCGGCCCACACTGATCCGTCATTCCAGTTGCCTGATTTAAGGCTGTAAAGTTTATGCTTCAGGGAATAGTTTGCTGGTTCACCCGCGGTATATTCACCTTCAGGCAAGTCAGGGCGTATTATTGTAATTTTATGAGAAACTGTATTAATGACCGAGGTACCATAATCAATCCACGTGTAATTCTGATACAACGATCCATGATAATTACTTTCATTTCCGCTGACGTCCGATGCCAGGTAATTGTATACCTGGGTTGATGATGTAAGCCCGCTGAAACCTGTTGTTTCAATCCTCCAGTAATAGTTAAGCTGATCATTAACAGGAGGATTGTTTGCCGGATGTGCTTGTCCGACAGGTATCACCTTTATTGAACCCGCGTCAGATGTGGTAAAACTGAATGTTACAGGGTGGTATTTGCCATTTGAACCAACAGGGAAAATAAATCCTGATGCAGAACCCGGGAAAAGCTTGACAATTCCTCCATCGCTCAGAACGCCATTTGTGGAAACCATGTGTTTCGAATCAAAAGTTCCGGCAAATAAGGAATTTACGTCCATTGTCAGCCTGTAGTTATTTACATACAACGATCCGTGTGAAAGGTTGAGCCGGCCTGTTATTTTTATATTATCATCAAGTTCAGCGCCGGCAGAGTTGTTAATCGTAATATTTCCGAACTGACCGTTTCCGTCACCTGATATAGTCTGTTTTATGTAGTTGGCAAGGACGATTCCTCCACCCGGAGCGGAAGGGCTTGAATGTATTCCTGAATTATAAATATCTCCCAGCACGGTTATGGTATTCCCTTTATCAGATAAAGTACCTGATTGAACCAGCAGGTTGTTGTTCACAAGAATATTGCTGTTTGTTCCGAGTCTTATAAGGGGGATGCTTCCGGATGATTCCAGCGCGATGTCTGCAAAATTTGTAAGATTTGTACCTGTTCCGTTGATCCAGCCTGTTCCCGTAAATATTGTTCTTTGTGTGCTTCCCGGCGCTCCTGACTGATAACCACCCTGATCAACTCCGGCATCCGACGACAGGTTATTATTTGTAAGACTGCCGCCAATTGTAACATCGAGGTCATTTGCCCTGAAGACAGATCCGCTTCCGGAGTCTCCGTTAGAATTGATTGTAAGATTATTAAGGATCGTCAGCTGGTTGATCACGAGGTTTGTCGTTTTATTCTGGGTTGTTCCATCGACGGTAAGGTTCCATAACGGAGAGGATATGTTAAGGTTGAATACCTGTGATGCCGGTGTAGTGGCATTCCCGGCTATCAAAGTGTGCCCGCCGTTGCTGGCGTCGGCCAGGGATGTTTCAGGAGTTATAAGGACATCGGCATAGTTGATGCTTCCTGCCCTCTGTATGATCAGGGTTCCTCCTGAAATCATGAACCGGCTTCCGCTGTTTACAACTTCGAACATACCCCTGGTTGTATTGAAGCTGTTACCCCTTATCAAAATTGTGCCTCCTGCCTGATTGAACCAAAGTGATCCCAGGGTATTGGATGTATTCCTCCTTATCTGACCGTCTACATTCAGTGAACCACCCGTAACATGTATTTCCGGATTACCGGCAGCCGCGTATTCAATGTCATTTGCTGATCCGGAACCGTTACCCACATTTACGATACCTGCATTGAGTACCTCAAGCCTTCCCTGGAGTATGAGGTCGGCTGCATTATTGTTTGCAGAACCTATATTTATGGTACCTATGTTTGCTGACAAACAACCCGAAATAGGAATAGTGAAAGGATTTGATGTCGTCAGGGTAATAGTTATCGGACTCGACAACCTGAAAGTTCCGTTACTGATCACAAGTGCTGCAGGAAGTGAAGGATTAAGCGCAAAAGCATTCACAGTGACATCCAGTAAAGAATTCCTGTCAGTGCCCTTGTTTACTGTGAGAATATTGAAATCGGTTCTTACAGCAGTTGTCCCGCTTATCTGCTTATTTTCTGAACCTGTGAATGTCACGTTGCATATCTGGCTGCTGCCTGCATACATGTCGAATATTCCGTTGTTTACAAGGCTGCCCTCAATTGACAATGTATTCGTGGCGGAAAGGCTTGCCGCTACATCAAAAACGGCCCCGGAGGCTATGTTTACATAACCTTTGACCATTACGTTCTGTGCCCTGCTGTTGCCATTGGTATACTGGAGGTTCCCATTATTAACATTCAGATTTCCGTTTATAGTGACCGTCCTTGTGTTGTTCTGTGTATTGAAGCCTGCAATCCCGGTGGCGCTTGTTCCGGAAACACTTATATTAAGATCCTTGAAAATTAACATGTCAGTATTGGGGAAGGTGATGTTCTTCCCAGTGGCAGGTGATATTTTCAGATTATTATAAGTTGTGATATTCTTTGTTGTAGTCCCTGCAATGTAAGTTGTGGGAAGAGTAAAAGCGCTCCCTATGTTTGATGGGGCTGTCTCGGTATAATATTCCACTGTGCCGCCATCGGATCCGAGGAAATTACCAAAATCCCCGGAGGGGAAATTTGCTGAGGCGATGCGCAGGGTACCGGTTCCGGAGATCTTAAGATCGGGCAGAGCCCCGAAATCATGGCCTTTGGTTGCCTGAATATCAAGTGTTGAGCCGTTGCTTATCTGCAAGCCTCCGACTATTTTATTATTTGATGATATTGTAACTACATGGTTATTTGAAGAACCGTCCCCAATAACAACCGGATTATTTGTTCCGGGCAGTGAAGTGGCGCCAGGGCTGGAAGGACCATTGCTGACATTCGACCATGTAGATGGTGTATCCCAGTTTCCGGAACGGTGACTGTAAAAAACCATTACGCTTCCGAATGCAGCGGGCACACCGGCGGTATATTCCCCATCTATAATATTTATGGAGGGGAACAGGATATTCCTGTTTATCTTGTCAACCTGTGCCGCGGCTCCGGGTATCCATCCATAGGGGTTATAGATACCCGTGACATATGAATTCACTGAAGGGCCGGCATCGGCAGAAGCATATCTGAAGCTGTGTGAAATCGACCCGGGCTGGATTCCGGTAAAATTCTCACTTGTTACTTTCCAGTAATAGTTCAGAACTTCGTTGCCTGTAGTCACAAATGGATGATAGTCGGGAACAGGCTTGACTGTTATATTTCCCCATGCCTCAGGATCCTGTGTGATCGTAATTGTGGCCGGGTGATACGCGGTTCCTGTTCCCACGGGATACAGGAATGATCCGGTTGTATTATATGCTTTGGTAAGTCCCCCGTCACTCTGCAGACCCGATGTGATGATCATTTTTGAATTCCCCAAAGTAGTAGGCGCCGGATTGCCTGTCAGGACATCATATATATTGCTGTTTCCGGAAAGTGAGAGATTGTAATTGGTAATGTTCAGGATTCCGCTTACAAGTCTCAGATTACCTGTTAACGACTGGTTTGAAGTGAAAACTGCCGATCCTGATGTCTTGTTCAGTGTAAGGTTACCGAAAATCCCGCTTCCCGACCCACCTATAGTCTGCGCTCCTGTTCCGTTGACGATTATCGCTCCGTTTGCCTGGCTTGTATGGGTACCGGCGTTCACAATATTCCCTGAGACATTGATAGTATTTCCCTGGTCATTCAGGAAGCATGAGGAATTTATTTCAAGCGTGCCCCTGATGGTAAGAGCCGATGTAATTGTGGTGTTGCTCCGGTTTGAAACAGTAAAATTGTTAAGCCCTGTGTTTATGGTGCCTGCATTTGTAAAAAGCTGGCCTCCGGCTCCGTTAAAAGTGGTGGTATTGTTACCCGGGGTATAGGTTGATCCGGCCGGAAGAGTAAAGTTATGACCTAGGGTCAGTCCAATAGTGTTTGTCCCCAGATCAAGCGCCGATCCGGCCCCGAGTGTAAGGTCATTAAGCACTGTAAGTTCCGATGCAGGTGTTGTCCATATGATTGTTGTTGTATTTGTACCTGTCCTGTTTGAAATATTGAGGTCATAGATCGGGGCTGTCGAATTTATTGTGTATGCCGTTCCCGATCCCGGAAGGTTCAGATTTACTGTACCGCCTGTTACCTGATAATTACCTGTCTGGGGCTGGATATCCATGATCTGGTAGCTGGTTCCTCCTCCAATGAATGTATTATTTGTAAAGTTCAGGGTTCCTCCGCTCATCGTAAAAACGGTGTTTGGATTGGCAAGGCCAAGCATAGCCCCCGCGTGATTTTCTCCCTGCAACCTGAAATTGGCGGCTCCTCCCGATTGGATATAACTTACCCTGTTAGTTCCTCCGGTTTGCGACCAGGCCTGGCTGACATCCAGCGCGCCGGTACCCTCTATTATTATTTCCGGGGTACCAAGGGTTCCAAGTACAATTCCCGCCGCATCTCCGGTGGAGAACTGACCTGAGCTTATTCTCAACCGCCCGTAGAGTGTCGCGGCCTGATATCCGGTGCCATTGAATCCTGTAACTGTTGTTGAAACATTGGCTCCGTTTACCCATAATGCTGCAGTCGGAATAAGATTAAAATCCTGTCCTCCTTCGGACAGGGAAGGAATACTGATATTTGTACCCAGTTTCAGCGTTCCATAACGGAGAAAGAGCGCTTTGTAATACGCCCCGTACCCATATCCTTCAGAACCTCCATCGAAGGTATTATTACCCTGATTATTGGGAGCGAACAGGGCGAAGTTACCTGCCCCTGATGCTGTAATATCAAGTATATTGGTCTGATTAGTTCCTTTCTCAATTATCAGCCTGAAAAAATCAGTCGCCCCGTTAAGTGTGACAGTATTGTTTGTTGCACCCCTGAAATATACCTGGACATCCCCGTAATTAGTTCCGCCATAGGCTGTCGTTGCAAGAGTATAATAAGAATTGATCACTGGTGAGGGCAATCCTGTGAACCTCACAGAACCATTGTTCGTGAAATCGCCGTAAAGGACAAGCGTATGTACAGGATATGGGGTCGTATTGTTGTTTGGATTCGGTATCGAATGACCTGAAGAGAAATTATTTACCCTTATATTACAACCGTTGCCGACATTGAAATTTCCGTTAACTGTCATATTGATCAGATTGTCGGATGCAGTTGGATTCCCAAAATAGAAAGTTAGATTACCAGTGGATCCTTTAACCAGACTGAAATCGCCGTTCAGGAGATAGTTTACCGGATTTGTTGAATTGTTTAGGAAAACAGTGTTTGCCGAGGCTGTATAGTTCGATACAATAAGATTTTTATAGGTAAGCTGCGATGTGCTTAGGATGTGTTAAAAAATAATTGATGCATTTTATGGGTTAATTGTATAATTCCAATCACCCCTAAAAGAACTTTTTGTTAGTTTAATATTTTCCAATTCTTCATCCGATACTTTGATTCCTTTTT
>JBAQCK010000169.1:0-22190 GCA_049294075.1 Bacteroidales bacterium
CTTCACCCTGTCATCCCGCATCCCAGTTTCTTACGGGATGCGGGATCTCATCCAACTGTCGAGGAATAATCAACTCTAAACACAGGCCGTAGGCCTTACATGATTTAGGGATGGGCGCAGCCCGTCCTTAAGGCAGCCAATGATACAAAGCCCCGTATGGGGCGAAATATTTTCCGTCATAAAAGCATAAGTCTAAAATTTACATAAGGGTCTGTTTTTCAAATTTTCAAATTTTCAAATTTTCAAATTAATCCCGGACTCCTGATCAGCATGATAAAACTTCGGTTTTAAGAAGTTTTAACCAGGCAATTCCTCATAAACACTTATAAAATACTACATTTGCTAAAATTTCCATGATTTGAGGACCGGGATTAACATCAAAGCCTCGCTTATCATTTTCAGCTGGCTGCTGATTATGGCTCACAACATGATTCCCCATAATCACCGGGAAAGCGATTTGTACCTGTTGAACGGGCGTTCCCACACAGGAGTAAACCTGAATGATGAATATCACGGCCACTGGGAGGATCATGAAGCTTGCCGGGTATCCTCACTTCTCTTCCACCAGCTCACCCACGACAATCTGTTTATTGAATCCTCATCAAATGATTATTCATACCCCGAATCACGGGAAGAATTGATAATTGACAATAACAAGCATTCCCTTTACCGCAACTGTTACTACGCATCAGCCTTACTCAGGGCGCCTCCGGCTGCTTAAGCCTCAAATCTATCCCTTCTTAAGATTATCTTGTTGAATAACAATTATTTAACATTTATTGCTTTCAATGAAAAATATATTATTATTTATTCTGATACTGTTTGCAGCCTTCTTCACCGGCTGTTCATCAAGGAGTGCTCACGACCACGAAGCGGTGGGCGAACAACAGGAATCAACCGCCCGGGTGCAGGAACAGGAGCATTCAGATGATTCATCCGGGTACAGAATTATCACCCTGACACGCCGGCCGTTCGCCTTTACCCTGAAGACCGGCGGGATGATCATGGCCGACAATAAGGATGTTCTGCTAATCACAGCAAAAACGCCGGGACTGGTGAAATTCAGTAATACATATTTGTTCCCGGGAGTGAAGGTGAACCGTGGGCAGAATCTGTTCATTATAAGCGGAGAACAGCTTACCGAAGATAATTCCGAACTGAGATACAGGCAGTTAAAAGCCGATCTGGAAAAGGCCACTCAAAATTATGAAAGGGCAAAAAATCTCATACCGGATAAAATAATAACGGAGGAACATTTTCTCACTGTAAAAAATGAATATGAGAAAGCCCTCAACGAGTTCGACAATCTGAATGCGACATACAGCGAAAGAGGAAATTCAGTTTCTTCGCCCGGAAATGGATACATCCGTGAGATCTTTGTCGGCGAAGGACAGAAAGTATCATCGGGAGAAGCTCTTGCCTCGATAGTCGTTGAGCGGAAACTGATCCTTAAAGCCGATGTCTCACCCGATAATCTGGATATTCTTCCCCGGATAGAAAGCGCAAATTTCAGGGTAGGCTACAGCAAAAAACTCTATAAAACAACTGAAATGAACGGCCGGAAGATCGCCTTTGGGAAAAGCACCGGTGGCAATTCATTTTATGTACCGGTTTATTTCAGTATCGATTATGATCCCGGACTCATTGAGGGTTCTTTTGCAGAGGTGTTCCTGACTGGAGAATCTACAGAAAACCTGATTGTCGTTCCCAACAGCTCACTGATGGAGGAATTCGGGAAACTCTACGTTTTTGTTGCGCATGAAGATGGCGATTTTGTCAAACGATTCATTACCACAGGCTATAGCGACGGTGAAAACACCGTAGTGCTGGACGGACTTTCCGAAAATGAAAGGATAGTTTCCGAAGGCGCTTACCTGGTCAAGCTTTCGCAAACGGCAACGGCGGCACCTGCTCACAATCATTAATATTCAGGACCATGCTGGACAAGATCATAGACTTTTCATTAAGGAACAGGCTAAGCGTACTGACAGGCGCTCTCCTGCTGATAATAGCCGGAACGATTGTCACATTCCGGATGGAGATAGATATATTTCCGGAACTCACCGCTCCCACGGTTGTCATAATGACCGAGGCAAGCGGAATGGCCCCGGAGGAGGTGGAAAGGCTGGTGACTTTCCCCATTGAAACGGCAGTGAACGGAGCTACATCGATAAGGCGGGTACGGTCGACCTCAACCATGGGCTTCTCGATAGTGAATGTTGAATTCGACTGGGGGACGGATATCTACAAAGCCAGGCAGACAATTGCCGAAAGGCTTATTCAGGCAAATGAAACCCTTCCTGCAGGTATCGACAAGCCGGTTATTGCACCCCAGACTTCACTTCTGGGCGAAATGATGATCATAGCCCTTGAATCGGACAGCCTGAATCCAATGGAACTCAGGACAATGGCCGACTGGGTTGTTTCTCCGAGGCTCCTTTCAGTCGGAGGTGTCGCACAGGTAAACGTAATAGGAGGAGACATCAGGGAATACCAGATACTGGCCGATCCCTACAGGATGAATTTCCATGGAGTCACAATGGATGAGCTGATAAGTACATGTCAGGAAATGAACCTGAACACTTCCGGATCGTTCATTAATCAGTACGGCACCAGGTACATTGTCAGGGGTATGGCAAAAACCGGCAGGGTAGAGGATCTGGCCAATTCGGTAATTAAGATAACACAGGGCCTTCCTGTCAGGGTTGGTGATGTTGCAACCGTACAGACAGGCAAATCCCCTGCAATCGGCACTGCATCATACAGGGGCCGGAGCGCGGTGCTGGTTACCGTAACAAGGCAGCCTGATGCCAACACCGTGGTACTTTCAGAAAAAATTCTTGATGCCATAAACGACATTCAGAAAAATGCCGGTTCAACAGTAACTTTCAGAACTGACATTTATAACCAGGCATCGTTCATTAACACTTCTGTAAGGAATGTGATGAAGGCGCTGGCAGAGGGAGGGATTTTTGTAATTATCATCCTGTTCCTTTTCCTGTTCAACACAAGGACTACTTTCATTTCGCTGCTGGCAATGCCACTTTCGCTGCTTTTCACGATCATAACCCTCAGCACTCTCGGGTACACAATCAACACAATGAGTCTGGGAGGTATGGCTATTGCAATAGGTTCGCTGGTTGATGATGCCATAATTGATGTGGAAAACATTTACAGGCAGCTCAGGAAAAATGCTGTTTTGCCGCCGGAAAAAAGGGAACCGGCAATCAGGGTTGTATACAAGGCCTCAACTGAAGTGAGGTCGTCGATATGGAATGCGACCCTGATTATAATCATCACCTTTGTTCCCCTGTTTTTACTTGGCGATCTTGAAGGAAGGATGCTCAGACCACTGGGCATATCTTTCATAGTATCCCTCTTCGCCTCACTGATTGTGGCTGTGACCGTCACTCCCGTTCTGAGCAGTTATCTGCTCACCAGCGAACGCCGACTGCTGAAGGCAGTCAACGGATCGTGGACCGAACGGAATCTTGGCAGGCTTTACCGTAAATCGCTTGATTTCACACTGGGTAAAAGCAGAATGATCATCGGATTGACGGCGTTGATCTTCTTTATCTCTGTTATTCTTTTAACAACAACCGGAAGTTCGTTTCTCCCTGCCTTCAACGAAGGCGCTCTGACTGTAAATATCTCATTGCCGCCGGGAGTCTCACTCGAAGAATCGGAAAAGATGGGTGTTGAAGCACAAAAGATACTTCTCGGGATACCGGAAGTCACTTCAGTGGCATGCAAGACGGGAAGGGCTGAACTGGCCGAACACTTCTTCGGGGAGAACACCTCGGAACTTGACGTCCCGTTTGCACTGTCGGCAAGAAGCCGGGATGAGTTCTTTGCCGAT
This sequence comes from Bacteroidales bacterium, assembly GCA_049294075.1. Classification (GTDB taxonomy): domain Bacteria; phylum Bacteroidota; class Bacteroidia; order Bacteroidales; family VadinHA17; genus LD21. The sequence continues at coordinate 3,860 of JBAQCK010000169.1, forward strand.
GTAAGGGAACGGCTGAGAACAATACCGGGAGCCAGTGTTGAAGTCGGACAACCTATTGCCCACAGGATCGACAGGATGCTCTCCGGCGCCAAGGCGAACATTGCAATAAAACTGTTCGGAGACGACCTTAACGATCTTTACAGAATTGCCAATGATATAAGGTCGGAGATCGCCGGCATAAACGGGATCGCCGATCTTAACGTCGAACAGCTGGTTGAAACCCCTCAGCTCAAAATAAAACCAAACAGGGAGATGCTTGCACGATACGGCATCGGCATGAACAGCTTCAACTCATTTGTAAGCATTGCCCTCGGCGGGCAGGTAGTGTCGGATGTTTATGAAGAGGATAAACGGTTTCCTCTGGCGCTCCGGTACAATGATGAAACACGCGGTACCATCGAAGGAATAAGGAACGCCATGATCGACTCATGGGATGGTAAAAAAGTACCGCTTTCCTTTGTGGCTGACATAGAGTCTTCATCCGGACCATTTTCAATAAACCGGGAAAATGTAAAACGTCTGATAGTGATTTCAGTAAATTCAGCCGGGGGAGATGTGGGAAGTGTTGTAAACGACATAAAGAAGAGAATAAACGAAACAGTAGCCCTGCCCGGGAATTACCATATCGAATATGGCGGTCAGTTTGAAAGCGCCGAAAGGGCCACGAGAAGGCTTATCACTGCTTCGATAATTGCAATTCTGGTCATCTTCCTGATACTCTACCAGGAGTTTAAAAACAGCACTCTGGCATTGATTGTACTGCTCAATCTGCCGCTTGCAATAATCGGCGGGATCTTTGCCATCAAGCTGTCATCAAATGTAGTCAGCATCCCTTCAATCATCGGGTTCATCACGCTTTTCGGCATCGCCACAAGAAATGGCATATTGCTGATATCAAGATATATTCACCTGAAGAAGGACGGGATGGCTTTGCATGAGCGAATTATGACCGGATCGGCCGACAGGCTGAATCCCATTCTGATGACAGCCCTAACGGCTGCACTTGCTCTTATTCCTCTTGCACTGGGAGGCGACAAACCGGGAAATGAGATCCAGAGTCCCATGGCAATAGTTATCCTCGGAGGATTGCTAAGTTCCACGCTGTTGAATGTATTCATTATTCCATCAGTCTATTACTTAATTGAAAGAAGACACAAGAATGATTAAGAAGATATTTTTACTGTCAGTGATGATTTCTGTTACCGGCCCGGTATCAGCGCAATCAATTACTGAATTCCTTGAAAGGGTTTCAGCTTACAATCCGGAAATAGCTGCTTACCAAAAGCTGCTTGATGCAAAAAGGATTGAAGCCCGGACAGGTAATGCACCGTCGGATCCTAAGGTATCAGCAGGTTTCATGCCGGGAGACTCTGATGAGGCCGGTGACAAGAAGACCTGGTCGGTAACCCAGTCCTTTGATTTCCCGACAAAGTACCTGCTGCAGAAAAAGATCAACACTAACAACATCATTCTTGCAGAACAGGAATACAACCAGGCCAGGATGCTGATTATGCTTGAGGCGGAGAAACTGGCCTTTGATCTTATTTATAACACAAGAGCCCTTAATACACTTCTTGAAAGAAAGAAAGGCTATGAAGTTCTGAGATCGGCCTGGGGTAAAATGCTTGAAAACGGGGAAGCAACGATTATGGATTACAACAACATCCTGCTCGAATTGTCAGCCGTAAGCCTTGAAATCAACCGGAGGGAATCGGAAACGGAGATGCTCAGGGAGAAGCTTGGTTACATGAGCGGATCGGACGCGGCAGAAATCGGATATTCAGATTACCCCGTTATGGAAGTGTCTGATTTCGATTTGCTTATTAACGAGAAATCAGAATCTCATCCGGCTTGGCTCATCCCGGAAATTGAATATATTATCAGCCGGCAGGAGGTCAGGCTGAGCAGGAGCGGATCGCTGCCTGAAATTCAGGTTGGCTACGGATCAGAAATCGTCGCAGGTACGGCTTATACAGGACCGGTTGCCGGACTGAGCATTCCTCTCTGGGCGAATTCTAACAAGGTCAGGTCGGCATCGGCTGCAGCTGATTATTCTGATGCTCTGCGCGAAGCAACGCTGTTAAAACTCAAATCAGAGGCACGAAATGATTATTCCGGAATAATGGCACTACGGAAAAGCGTTTCAGAGATCAGGGGAATTATTGAGGCGGGAGGCGGGACAAAGTACCCCGACAAGGCCCTGGAGGCAGGTGAAATATCCGTTTCAACTTATTTTATGTATTTGAAATCGCTGTTCGAATCGGAGGACAGGCTTCTGGAACTTGAAAACGAATATCATAAGGAACTGGCGGCATTACTGGATCACAGACTTATAAAATGAAAATGTTAGTCCGTAATCCATACCGGATTCAATTCTGTTAACACGAGAACTCTTTACCATCTCACGGATACCCTGAACAAGGATTTCTTCGATCTTAAAACAAAGATCGCGGGTGACATACTCCAGAAGTTTTCGAATTACAGGATGAAACTGGCGATAATCGGTGATTTTTCAGCCATCAAAAGCAAGAGTCTGAGGGATTTCATCAGGGAAAGCAATAACGCGGGAACAATAAACTTTGTTGGTTCGATGGAGGAGGCGATGGTAAAATTGAATAAATGAAATCGGTAGACTTTTCAGTGGAGGTTGGGCGATTTCAGGGGTCCAGAGATTCAAGGTTCAAAGTTCATGGTTCCAGGTTTAAGGTTCCGGGTTCTGAATAGATTCTTCTTGTTCCGAATATTTTCGTAATTTTATATCCGAATATTTTCGTAACGAATATAATCGAAAGAAATGTTGAAAGAGAATCCGTTCAAATTCGGGACCATAGTTGACGGTGTTCACTTCACCGACAGGGAGGATGAACTTGCATATATCTCGACTCACCTCAGGAGTGAAAACCATCTGATAATAATAAGTCCCAGGCGCTTTGGCAAGACAAGCCTGATCAGGAAGATACTGAATGAATCGGACAGAAAACACATCTACCTCGATCTGCAGGTGGTATTGTCGGAGGAGGATTTCGCGGCCCAGCTACTGAAGAGGATCTACAGGATCTTTCCTTTCCGGAAGATAAGCACATTCATTAAAACGTTCCGCCTGATCCCGTCGGTTATTATGAATCCCGTTACCGGGGAGGTGGAGATATCATTCACCCCCGGTTCGCGTGACCTCGCTCCGCTAGAGGATGTTCTTGGCCTGATAAGCAAGCTCGGTAAAGAGAATGAAAAGCTGATTGTCGTCCTCGACGAGTTTCAGGATATCTTCCGGATAAACAGCGGTCTCGACAGGATGCTCCGCTCCTGTATTCAGGATCACAGGAACATCAACTATGTGTTCATGGGGAGCAGCGAGTCGATGATAAGGGAGATCTTCGAAAGGAAGGAGTCGCCTTTTTACCGCTTCGGTACCCTTTACACCCTCGGCAGGATTCCCCGGGATAAATTCCTGCTGTACCTGGAATACGGGTTTACAGGGTTTGTTGAGGAAGCAGCTGCAATTTCAGATGAGATTCTAAAAATAACCCGCTCTCATCCCTATTATACCCAGCAGCTTGCCTTCACCGTGTGGGAACAGGTCAGCCGGAATGGCTACAGTACGGATATTGCAGAGCTCGCGGCCGATGAGATAGTGATCAGTCACGACAAGGATTTTGAATTGCTGTGGAACACCCTGAACCGTACCGATATGATGGTACTGGCAGGGATGTCGTCGAGTGAACTGAGTCCGTTGTCGGATGAGTTCAACAGGCAGTTCGGCACGGGGGCGGCGAGCACGGTTTACAGCACCCTTCAGAGGCTTGTTAAAAAGGGGATGGTTATAAAGGAAGGTACGTCGTATTATATTGATGATCCGTTTTTTGAACGATGGCTGAGGGAAAGGAGGAAGGCGTAAAAAAGACGGCATGACGGCATGACGGCATGACGGCATAAAGGCGTAAAGGAAGACCAAGAGAGGCCGCGTACCGCACGCCGCATACCGCGTACCGCTTTAATCATCCAGTATTATCCCCACCGGACAATGATCCGACCCTGTAATTTCCTCGTGAATGAATGCATCTTTCACCTTTGGAAGGAATGACCGGCTCACCAGGAAATAATCGATTCTCCAGCCGATGTTCTTTGATCTGGCACCGGCCCTGAAGCTCCACCAGGAGTATCTTCCTTTAGACTCAGGATAAAAATGCCGGAATGTATCAGCCAGTCCGCCTTCGGTGAGAAGGTCCATTCCGTCAATCTCTTCCTGCATATAACCTGCAGTTTTGTTGTAATTTTCTTTCGGACGGGCCAGATCGATGGGCTTGTGTGCCACATTAAGGTCGCCACAGACAATAACCGGCTTTAAGGTTTCGAGCTTTTTCAGATAGTCAAAAAACGCCCTGTCCCATTCCTGCCTGTATCCCAGCCTGGCAAGCTCAGCCCCGGAATTTGGCACATAGACATTCACAAGGAAAAACTGTTCGAACTCCAGGCACAGAACCCTTCCCTCGGTATCATGCCCGCTTATCCCGATATCCTTCATTACGTTCAGCGGCCTGACCTTTGAGATAACGGCCGTTCCGGAGTATCCCGGCCTTACGGCTGAATTGGAGTAGATATGTTTGTGCTTAAGGGGTTCGAGGGTTTCGGCAACCTGATCATCCTGTGCCTTTGTCTCCTGAAGGCAGATTATGTCCGCGTTCAACTGTTCAAGATCAGAAAAAAAGGATTTCTTTGCTATGGCACGGAGGCCGTTTACATTCCAGGAAATTAGTTTCATTTTGAATATTTAAGGGAAATATAAAAATACTAATCTGCAAGATAGTTTCAGCTATCTTGTATTTTTCTTTTGTCTGACTAAACTCAGGAAAAATGAAGATAATCGAAGTATCTGAATCCTTTCAGGAATTGGCTGTTTCCGGTGACGGGACTTGCGGCGATTGCGCAAATTTTCGAATTAACTGATCCGATAATTTTCGGAAAGATTATTGACAATTTTGCGATTGACACCGACAGCAGGAGTGAGCAGGAGCTTGGATCAATAATTCTGGCCTACCGCGAAGCGGAAGCTTCACTTCAGATATTCAGCAACCTGATGAAAAAGGAGCCTGAATACCGGCCTGATGAGCCGGTCGAAATCGGGGATATTGAAAATCTGCGGTTTGAAAATGTCAGCTTCCGGTACAAAAAGGCCGACCATGATGCAATCGGGGATCTCTCATTCAGTGCCAGAATCGGTGAAACGATAGCATTTGCCGGTCCGTCGGGCTGCGGGAAATCGACTCTGGTCAAACTGCTGGTTGGTTTATATCCGCCAACCAGGGGGACCATTTATTTCGACGAAGTTCAGACCAAAGACCGTAGTTCTGGTACTGGCCCTGGGTCTGCTCCTGGACTGTGGCACCTGACCTGTTCTGTTGCTCTGTTTGCGTCCGGGTAGCATTCTGAGCCGACAATCCGGCACTAATCAGAAGTGCGATGGCTGTCAAAAAAATTGTCCTTTTCATCTTGTTTCCTTTTAAGTTAAACAGTAGTTTGTCTGGCAAATTTATAATGGTCATTATGAAGAAATTATGAAGATTTGAAAAAATATCTTCCTATTTTAAAAAATTCTCAAATAGCAATTAATCATAAGAACAAATCCCTCTGGATTAAACAATTCCGTATCGGAATACAGTGATAATATATATCCCGGTTCAGCTTCCAGTGTAATCCGGTTCATATTAAAGGCAACGGGAACTCCCATATCAATTTCCATCAATCCGAAAAAAGTTGTAGTTGACTGTGAACTGTTCCTGTCAGACCTTCCGGAACCGATGGGGCGGGAAACCCCGATAACCGTACCATCTGATGTTTTAGTCCTTGTAAGCGATCCGAACAGCATGTTAATATAATGACATTTTTGAAAGAACGATAGAATTGTGGCAACAGTATGTATCCACTTCCAAGTTATTGTAAACCAGGTGATACTAAGATTTTTCTTCATCAAATCTTCATAATTGGACATTATCAATGTGTTTCGATTAAAAACTGTTTGGAACTGCCATCGGAATAAGGATTTTTCAGAGACAAACTGATCGCAGGAATTAGGAAAGGAACTACAGGAAGCAGAGATATCACTGCGTGTTGATTTTTTCAGATTTTTTGATTAAATTTTTTCTGCCCCCTCTGAAACTTCATTATAAATTCATTTTCACGAACATAGATTTGTCACGTAGATTATTATTAACTAAAAATTCATAAGAAATGAAAAGGACAATTTTGATGACAGGAATGGCACTCATACTGAGTGCAGGGCTGCTGGCCCAGAGTACTGACCCGGCACAGGACCAGACGCAGAACAGGAAACGGATAAAGACTGCTTCCCAGACTGAAACCCAGACCCAGACCCAAACTCAGATTGGTGATATGACTCAGGTGCAGGCCGGAGATCAGCTCAGGACTCAAAAAAGGGATCAGCTCAATATCCATGATCAGACCGGGACCGGTGACAAGATCCAGAAAAAAGACCAGTTAAGGGTACATGACCAGACCCAGCTTAAAACCAAGGATCAGACCCATCAGGCATCCATGGCAAAAACGATGAATAACTCCCAAATGCGTTCAGCAGCCAAAAATTCTGCTGCCGGAGTTAATGCTTCCAGGCAAAGTGCAATGAGGATGAACGGCGGAGTCAGAGCCGGCCGCAGATAGGATCAGTAAATCAATAGAGTAGGAGGAAAATGAAATAGGTTTCCTCATATTTCATTTTCCGACCTCTCACACCACCGTACGTACGGTTCTCGTATACGGCGGTTCCTTAATAAACAACTCTTACCGATTCATAATAATCCAGCAAGAAAACGTAACCGGCCTTGCGTAAACTATCGTTAGTGATAGTACGTGACAAGATAAAACTATTGGCTATGTGCCAGTAGCCTTTCCTGGTGTTCGCCCACTCATAAGCCTTGTATTTGTTAATGCCAAGCTTAATTAAATTAGCTATTCTGGTTTTAATCCGTTTCCATTGTTTCCATATCACCATTCTTAGCCGTCGGCGGTACCACTCATCTGCCTTAACCAGCAAGTCCTTCATATCGGCCAGTTTGAAGTATTGCACCCATCCGGTTATAAACTGACGCAGTGCTTCTTTCCTCCGTACATTTCCCCAGCCGTTGCTTCTCGATGTCAGCTCTTTAATTCTCGCTTTCATCTTATGCAGACTCTTTGGGTGTAACCGCAGCCTGCATATCCCATCCTTTAAGTAAAAGGAGTAACCAAGGAATTTTACCTCCCTGATATACGATACTTGGCTCTTCTCCCGATTGACCTTTAAAAACAACTCCCTCTCTACAAAGGGTATGATGCTCTCTAAGGTGCGTTCAGCACTTCGTCTGCTCTTGCACAATATGACTATGTCATCTGCATAGCGCACAAACTTGTGCCCTCTATGTTCCAGTTCTTTGTCCAGTTCATTGAGCATTATATTGCTCAATAACGGGCTTAGAGGCCCTCCTTGCGGAACGCCTTCTTCGCTTGGTTCAAGGCTGTCTCCAATTACTATCCCCGCCCTGAGGTATTTGTGTATGAGCGAGACTACCCGTCCATCCTTTATCGTGCGTGATATTACCTCAATCAGTTTACTATGGCTTACAGTATCAAAGAACTTTTCCAAATCCATCTCTACTGCCCATACATAACCTTCGGTGATATATTGTTGACATTTGCGTAGTGCCTGATGGGCATTGCGCCTTGGCCTGAACCCGTAACTGTGATCCGAGAACTGTGGTTCATAGACCGGAACCAGTACCTGGGTGATTGCTTGTTGGACTACCCTGTCTACCACGGTGGGTATGCCTAACTGTCGCTTACTCCCGTTATCCTTGGGTATTTCTACCCTGCGTACCGGGTTGGGGCGATATTTGCCCCTCTCTATGGTTGCTATTAGTTCATCTTTGTGCCTGACAAGATATTCTTTTAATGTTTCGACCTCCATCTTGTCTATTCCTCCCGCTCCTTTGTTACTCCTTACTCGTTTTTAAGACGCATTCAGGTTCAAAGGCGACACTATGAACTCCAACATTCCATAGTCTGCTCGTCGTTTGTTGTTTGTGGCGTCTTTTTCAGTCATCCGTATATAGGTCTGCCCTCCCTCATTCCCTTTGGATTCCGTCCTATTCTCCTTCGGGTAGGTCTTCGTTTGGTCAAAGATATTCTGCTTTCCTTCCTTCATACGGTAACTTTCATTTTAGCTCACTTCTTAAAGTTCAGCCCTTCCCTTTTTATAATCACCCAACATTTGTTGAGTTCAAATTACCGGGTACTATGGCCTCGGCTGACTTCTCACGGTAAACCTTGTTTCGACCATGATTCATACTCCGTTTCATCATGTCCGTGAGATCTCCCCGGGTAAGAACGATAACTTTCATCCCATCTATCTGCTCCATTTACTTTGGTTACCCCGGACAGATTCGGACTTCGTTTTGTATTGCAAACTCATCCGGTAACCTTAAGCCTTTTATAGAGTTCCTTTTCGTCAGACCGGGATTTTGCCTCCGGCTTCCTTCAGATTCCACCTCACGATGGACACCCTTGCCCTTGGCTAACGCTTCCCACTGTCAAGGCGCGTTCGGGATTTTCACCCTATAGTTATCGCCCATGCCGGGCGCACCATAAAAAACCCCGCGAAAAATCGCGGGGTTTTTTTTTACTATCGTTCAACTCTACCTACCTCCCTGGTATTGTCTTCCTCTCTTTTGCTGATTACCTGACTGATTGCTATTTCCCGTTTCATTTGGAGTGCTGACGATCTGATCATACTCCTCCTGAGTAATGTAAACAGGAATATATTCAACTCCAAGATTTTCCAGCTGGCGATTGAAAGCCCTGAGATGGTTTCTGGATCCTCTCAGGAGATTTTCAAATACCATCTTTATATTTTCATTCTCAACAACTTCAAGGTATTCTTCCAGATCCTTGATATCCAGTTCCTCAATCAGGGCTCCGGTTTCCATGGCTGCCTCAACCGATCCGGATCCTTTTTCAACAAGCTGAGAGTATAATTCCTGGAAATCAGAATTTGCAAAAACACCTGGTTCTCCGGTCTGAGTATACTCTTCCCCGTAATTTTGAAGCAGGTAAATTACTGCATTCAAGTGGGTGTCTTCAGCCTTTGATATATTTGAAAAAACAGGAGTACCCCATTTTTCAAACAGGAAGGTATAAACATCCCTTGCAAGTTTTTCCTCTTCTTTCATATGAAGAAGAATTTCAAGTTCATCATCCGTGAATGACAGATCCTCCGACAGGCAGGTGCCAAGGTTACTGCCAACAAGGAGTGTGGTGCCATCAGCGGCAACATTCAGCAGGTTGTTATAACCACTGACTGCAGGATCACTGGTTTCTTTGGTGCATGAGCCTGTCAATAAAAGCAGACTTACAACAAAACCACTGATTATCATATATTTAATTGTTTTCATTAGTTTATGTTTTTTTATTAATGATCTTATTTATTGCTTTCAGTTTTTACTTCTCAGCAGGAGTTTCCCTGAGGTCGCATATTCCGTTTTTGTTTTCATCTACAAAATTTGGTCCGCCGGGAGCAAGGCCTTTCCCCTGGCCGGAGCCCATCCCGCGACCCCGGGCCGGTCTCATACCCCTGCCCTGCCCCGCTGCCATACCCTGACGGCCATGAGCTGCCCGGGCTTTACCCATCCCGCAACCATTACAATTATTCCGGCCATTTGCCTCATAATAATCGCAAACCCCGTTATTGTCCGCATCGACGTAATTCCCTGCTGCCGATTGTGTTACAGCTTTCTGATCCTGTGCCGTGCTTTTTTCCTGTGCCGAAGCCATTGTAGTTACTGCGGCAAAGGCAAGTGCTGTAATAAAAAGTTTTGTTTTCATAACCATAAATTTTTAAATGTTAAAAAATTACTAATTCATGAATCGTCTGCCCCGTCCCTTTCCGTAAGGACCTCCCGGTCCATATCTCCCGGTTTGAACATCGGCGGCAAACATTTCCCCGAACAACCTGTCGAGTTTTTCTTTTTGTTCCTCATTACATATATCCTTGAAATTCATGTAGTACCTGTATGTTTGTCTTTTCAGGTCAGCGTGAAGGTACCCCACAGAATCGGCCAGTGAATTCAATCTTGCCGAATCGCTGTCAGGTGATGACATCTCATCAAGCATTTTCCGCCGCAGATCATTCAACTGAAGGTTAATATTCCTGACATGCTGTCTGAAGGCGGGATTGAATTCCCTGAATCTGTTCATTTGTTCAGCGCTAAGGTCAAGTTCATCCCTGAACCAGCGACCACTGAATCTGACTGATGAATTCTCTTCCCCGATCGTGCCGGATACAGGCACGGTAATTTCAGGGCCGGGCTCATGTCGATGGTACATAATTGTCAGAATTGTAGTAATATTCAAAACTGCAAGTACTACTATTGCCCATATCATCATTCTGGTCCTGTTCTCCGGTTTCATGATTTACCTCCTATTCAAGTGAGAGAATATCAACTGATTCCAGCGAAGCGTCATTAATAAGCGCAAGCTCAAGCGGTACCTTACCGGCATTCCCTGCAGGCCGTGACAGATTTCCCAGCATAATCCCGAAAAGGACAGTTGCAGCAAGCGACAATGTAATGAGAGCCGGCCGCAATATCCTTGCGCCCAGTGGTATATTCTCAAAACGTTCCGTGTCAAGTCTTTCAATTTGAGCCATAACCCTTGTTGCGAGAAAGGGACCAGCATCTGTTTCCTTTTCAACTCTCATCACCCTGCCGGCAAGAATCTGAATTTCAAAAAGCCTTTTACATGAATCGCATGTTTTAAGATGTGATTCAACCTGAGTCATCATACCGGAAGACAGCCTGCCTTCCTGATATGCTTCCAGATTTTCCTGACATAACTGACAGTTCATTTTTAATTGATTTTTATGGTTAGAAACAAAACTTATTCTTTTCCTACGCTATTTTTTTATTTTCTTCTGAACGCTTCCTGATAATTTCTCACGAAGGTTCTTTTTTGCACGCTGCAAAAGCGCTTCCACAGCGCCTTCTGTTGTATTCATTATTTCTGCAATTTCCTTTTGTGAAAGATCATCATATTTACTAAGTACAATGGCAGCCCGCTGGTTTTCAGGCAGACTGTCAAGTGCTTTCTGAAGCCATTGGGAATGTTCCTGTCTTATAATGATATTTTCAGGATCGTCCGTATCCTTTGCTGTCAGCTGGCTGGTTTTATGATTTTCAGCGTCAAAGAAGGATTCAAGCCGCTGTATAAAGGATGTCCCGGCCGATTTTCTGACCTTATTCAAAGAAGCATTTACTGCTATCCTGTAAAGCCATGTGGAAAAAGTTGATTTCATTTTGAAATCAGGCAGTGACTGGTATGCCTGAATGAAGACCTCCTGTGTCAGATCATCAGCGTCATCCTTATTATGGACAAAACCCATACAGGTCCGGAAGACCAGCTGCTGATACTTTTCGACAAAGATCCTGAACTTATCCCTCTCACCCTGAAGAATGAGCTTAATCAATTCATTTTCATTCATCTCAGATTATTTCCGGAAGTGTGCCGGGAACTATCCCCGTCTGCTTATTTCAGCAAGTGTCCCGTGGTTTTTCAGTAATATATCCTTATCGTGAAGCTCTATCAGACCGTCCTTTTCAAATGATTTAAGGAGCTTCACGGCACTTTCAACAGAGATCCCCGCAAAATCAGCCAGATCCCTTCTTGAAAGAAGCTGGAAAATTTCAGGGTAAGCAGCTTTCAGGCCATCCATATATAAAAGTACTTCTGCAAGGCGTCCGTTCATTTGTTTGTAGTTAAGGCTTCCGATCATGGAAAGAAGGTTGTTATTCTGTTCACAATATCTCCGGATAAGACCGAACCCGAATTGTCCGTTTTGTTTTATAACCTTTGCCAGGGTCTCCTTTTCCAAAAGATATGCCTGGCATTCTGTCAGGGCGCTTGCAGAATAGCCAAATATATTCTCATGGAACACGGCAGAAAGACCCAGGAACTCACCCGGGCGGATTATCCTCATATTGAATGTTCTTGTTCCGTCACCTTCGAGATATTGCTTCGCAAGTCCTTTAATAAGGAACAAAACATATGAAGTGAAGGCGCCCTGCTTTGTCAGATTATCTCCCCTTCTGAAAAGGACCTGTGTTTTCCCTTCCCTGATTATTCCCATCTCCTCCCGGTTCAGGTTCCTGAAACACGGAGCCTGGATGTCACAGATGAATTCACTGTCGGTCTCGAATATTGTTTTCATTTAAAATCAGCTTATACCGGATGGTTTCATGGCCGCAAATTATTAAGAATTAACGGACCAATACATAAAGTTGACCTAAATCAATAAAAAAATTGATCTGTTTCATCCTGAGGCTTGTTATACTCCGGTGTCATATTCTTTTTCAGCTCCCTGAGTTCACGTAATTTTGCCGCAGAAATTTTAAAATCCTTAGTCATGTTATACACAAATCTGAAACATCTCGAGTCGGCAGCCGACCACAGGAAAGCCATAAGTGAAAATGAAAACGTAATGGTAATATGCGGACGCATGGGTCCGATGTGCATTCCGGTTTACGGAATTGCAGAAGAGCTGGAGGAAGAGTACAAGCACGTAAAGTTTTACGACATGGAGTTTGATAATCCCGAATCACATGTTATCAGGTCACTTCCTGAAGTTCGTGGTTTTATGGGGATTCCCTTTACTATCTATTATAAGGACGGAAAAGTTGTCAGGGCCACATCCAGCATCCAGACAAGGGAGCAGGTAAAGGCAATTCTCGACAAGGAGTTTTCAACCTCAGTAAAAGCCTGAATATGAACGCTGCCACTCATTATGATGCAATAGTGATCGGAGCTGGTCCGGCCGGACTGACAGCGGGGATATATTTCTCCAGGGCAAGGGTGAGAACCCTGATCCTCAATGAAGGAACTGCAGGTGGCCAGATGGTGCTCACGCATGAGATTGCAAATTATCCGGGGGTGGAAAGCATCAGCGGGTATCATCTCTCCGGAATAATGAAAAAACAGGCCTTAAGCTTTGGATGCGAGATAAAGTCCAACATATCGGTAAAAAGACTTGAACTCAATGACAATGTAAAGAAGGTTGAACTTCCGGACGGAGCTGTTTTCACCTCAGATGTTGTCATACTTGCCCCGGGAGGCAGATCGAGAACACTTGGTGTTAAGGGAGAGGACGAATTCAAAGGTAAGGGAATATCCTATTGTGCCACCTGTCACTATGATCTCCTTGTCTGTGAAGAAGTCGCCGTCACAGGTGGCTTGAGAACATGGCCTTCGAATCTGAAATCAACGGCCACAAAATTATTATAGATGCTGATCCCGCTGCTGGCGGACAAGACCGGGGCCCGCGGCCCAAATTGCTTATGCTTTCAGCCCTTGGAGGCTGCACGGCCATGGATGTGGTGGCAATCCTGAAAAAGATGCGTGTGGATATTGAAGGTTTGAATGTTATTGTGGAAGGAGACCTTACGGAAGAGCATCCGAAACACTTTTCCCGGATGCACATAATTTTTGAATTTACCGGAAAGAACCTCCCGGTCGACAAACTTCAGAAAGCCATAGATCTCTCTTCAGAAAAATACTGCGGTGTCAGTGCCGTGTACAGAAAAGCGATGGAGTTGACATCGGAGATACGGATAGCAGAGCCTTAGAAACCGGAAATCCTGATCAAATAGAGTCGAATTGGACTGGCAACCAGCTTATAGTTCAAGCGGCTTGTCGTGCTTTATGAATGTCCTATCGTCGAGTTCCCTGAAAGCTTCATTCAGTTCTTCCTCGGTATTCATTACTATTGGTCCGCCCCATGCAACAGGTTCCTTAAGCGGTCTGGCAGCCACAAGAAGAAATCTTGCCCCGCCTGGTCCGGCTTTAACACGTACCTCGTCAAAATCAGAACTGCTGCTAGATGAAGCTGCCATAAGGATTGCACAGACTTTCTCTTCAAATTCCGTCAGTGCCTCGTCAGCAGCCAGAGTTCCGTCAATCAGATAAAGGAACAGAGTGTGGTCGTTGGGAGTTTCGTTATAAAGCCAGATACTGTCGGCCTTAAGGTTAACATCAAGATACTGAACCTTCACGTACTCTCCTTTCACTGCTCCGTGCATATTTTTATACAGTCCCGACAGAACCCTCACTGTTGCATTTTCCTCATTTACCACCTCAACATCCTGTTGCCTGATATCACGATACGCCGGCTGCGTCATCTTATCCTTTGCCGGAAGGTTTACCCACAGCTGACAGCCCAGCAATCGTTCTGACGCCTTGGGCATTTCCTGGTGAATAATGCCTGATCCGGCGGTCATCCATTGACACTGAAGGTCCCCGATAACTCCCTTATTGCCCATGCTGTCGCCGTGTTCGATCTCTCCTTTTAAAAGATAGGTTACTGTTTCGATCCCGCGGTGAGGATGCCAGGGAAATCCCTTAATATAGTCGCTGGGATCGGTCGAATCGAATCCATCGAGCAACAGGAAAGGATCAAAATCCTTTATTGTTCTGTATCCCAATACCCTGCGTAAGCGAACCCCGGCACCGTCAACAGCGTGCTGCCCTCGTACTGCATGTATAAATTTCCTTGATTGCATATTTTAGCCTCCCTGATTGAATTTCGTGTAATTTACAAAAAAGTCAGCAGGCAAACGATAATTCAATGAAAAGATCCTGTGGCACCATGTTTCTGCCTTAGTCTGTACAGGGAAGAGCTGTCGGGAAAGGAGGAGTTGCTACACAGGCTCAGGCAGCTGGAAAAGAATCATGGGACACTGACGCTTCTGTACTCGTCAAAGGAAAAGGCACTTAACAATGCTGCGGCGTTGAGGGAGTTTTTGCAGAAGGAGTGAAGGCGGGAAGACGGGAGGTCATGCAGGTCGTGCAGGTCGTGCAGTAAAAAACCGTGTGACTCCGTTTTATCCCGAAAGCTTTCGGGACCGTGAAACTTTGTGGTTAAAAAAAATTCCCCTGCTACCGAAGTCTTACAGTTTTTTAATCGAAATCTGTTTAATAAAAATCTCCGCCCCTTCAGATTGTATCTGTATCCGTCCCTTGTGAGGCTTAACGTCAACTGCATGATTGACCAGGGTGCCGTTGAGATAAATGTGGATCTCCCTGTCCTTAACGACACATTCCAGCTTGTTCCATTTCCCAACAGGTACTTCGATGTCGCTTGCACCCCTGAATCCCTTAACATCTTTCCATCCGGGATCGCGTGCAAACCAGTTTATTCGTCCTGAATTTATGGTCGCCATATCCCCACCAGGCTTATAGACATACGAACTGCCCTGTTTTTCGGGAGCAACCGGACAGGTTATCGAGAAGTCGCTGCTTCCGTCGCCGACTACTATAAAATCCCCAGTTCCGCCTTCAATGATCTGGCATTCGATCGAATGCATCCAGGTATCGTCCGAGCCGCCATCCTCGCCAACGGAATGAAGCAGGATCCCGCTGTCCCTTGCTCTATCGATTCTTGGGGCATAGGTAATTTCACCCCATTTGTAGTTGACCGTAAGTTTGTAGTTTTCAAATTCATCATTTGTGGTAATGCAGCCATACTCTTCTCCTGAGATCCTTATCATTCCGTTACTGACGGTAAATACCTTCTTCGGATCTACATTCTTTCCCCTGTCCTTGATAAAAGTGTACCAGCCGTCGAGGTTTTTACCGTTGAACAACTTCAGTGCGAATTTTTTAACATTTTGTTTTCCCGGGCCGGAAAGACCGGTAAAGCTGCTTTGCGTGACAACCAGAAATGAAAGAGTCAGGATGAGGAAAATAAAGGATGGTTTTTTCATTAGTGGAAGGTTTTGGTTTAACAAGGTAAAGTTCACAGAATATAAAGATATAATAATAAGGATTATCAAGGTCGGGATTATTGCCAATTATTTTCATATTTTAATACATTTACGCAGACAATTCCGGTTAATGGGAAAGTGACAAACAGGAAATCCTGATAACATCATACAAAATGAGCATCAACAGTTTAAATATTGCACGTTCAGGTTATATTATCTCGATCTTTACTGCTGCAATTACAATTCTGACCTTCGCCATTGCAATTAATATCGATAACCCGGCTTGAGCTGGTTATTGCAGGCATTCTATTCGCGGTGTATTTTAATAGAAGAGGGGGAGATCAGGAGGAGGAAAGGGAGAAAAGGAGAATGGGAGAAAGAGCCTGTCAACCTCAGCACAATAAATAGCAGAGCTGTCAGGAATTTTAAAATGCAACCCTTCTTCCAGCCCCGTCAGGGGCGAAATGTTTTTGCCGGACAAAACAAAGCCATAAGGACATGCTGCGCCCATCACTAAATTATTCAAGGCCGACGGCCTTAGTCTGGAATGGAGCATTCCACGGCGGCTTTGATATTAAAATTTTCAGGAGTAAAGAATAGCGCTTCATGATCATAGGGCATAAGGGTATAAACAGATCCGTTCCTGTCAGCGGATGGCTGCGCATAAAGCTACAGGGAACCAGTGATCAGACAGGCTGTTAAGAAGTGTTTTCTTAATTTCATGAGAAGTCGTATATTATGAATATTCTTTCTTTCCAGTCGGAGATTTTGATGACCTTGTCTAACTTTTAATAACCAAAATATGAAGACAGCCAAATCTGACCAGAACAAAGTCAAATCCCTCGATCCTGATTCAGTTTTGAAAAAGATGTCCGAACTGCTGATTCGGATTCAGGACCTATCTGTTTCCAAAACCATGGAAGCGGATAATCAAAAACTGGAATTGAGCAAAGAGATCCTCAGGCTCAGCAGGTCTGTTAAGGAGTTTTATAAAGATAAAAATGCAAAGCATAAGAAAAAGATGAAAGACTCCAAACAGGCCAGATGATAACCAAAGTCATTTGAGAAATCTTGAGATCTTTCTCCAGTCAATAATCTTAAAGTTCTGTGGTTTAATTATTTTCCCGTTTGTATTATATCCATCCTGAACAACCAGTATGCCCTCCGGATAACGATCGGATACATATGTGTCTAATATTTCAACTCCGTCGGTCTCTTCCACACTGTCAGTAATTTCCTCTAAAACAGCAAAGCTTCTGAGATAAATCTGCTTGTCAAGATCGAATACTGCAAATGTATTGTTCCCCTGGCTTGAGGCAACCAGATAACCCCCTGCTGAGCCTGAACGGTAAATTGCAAGACCTTCAATATCATATCGTATATTTGGATTAAGTGAATCGCTCCTTTCAATAGTGCAATAACCAGGATCTGCCTCCGTATGTATCTCAAAAACATGAATACCGCCACGTTCCTCTCCCACATACAACTTTCCGGTACGGTCATCTGCCACCATTCCTTCAGGCTGTGAGGGAACGGCAAATTTCCTTACCCGGGAAGCTTCCAAATCCTTACTTCCGACAACCAGTTCCCACTGCTCAATATTCCCTGTTTTGGAGTTGACGAATACAAACAATCCTCCCGTATGTTTTTCCTCATAAAGACATAATCCGTAAACTTCATCAAGGTCTGAAACGATATTAATGACCGTATCAGCAGAAACCGGAGATGTTTCTGAAAGTAAAAATAAAGAAATGGAGTTGAGGCTTCTGTTGCTTCCTGCAAGCAATATTTTTTTTCCGCCTCCCGGCATCTCAATGCTCCTGGAATCGATATTATTAATTCTGCCACATTTGAAGAATCCTATTTCCTTGCCTGAGATATCATAAAAGTGTATTCCGGCAGTTTTATTGCTTCCGGCAATGATAACCACAGATGTATCGGAAAAAAGCCGGAAAAGAGCAGGATCATCCGCAGAATCCTCTTCCAGTCCTGCTGAAACAGGGGCTGTTTCAAGGTCGGCTGTAACATAAAAGAGAGTAGTGTCGGTACAAGGTGAATTATCTTTAATCGCCTTTTCATACTTTTTATCCCCTTTATGTATGCAGGAAAAAGCCAGGCTGACAATCATTATCGCTTCAAAAAATACTATCCTGAACATTTCATTATTAATTTCAATTATAGGATACCTTTAAAATACCCTGATGGATTTGTTTTGCATTCTGATCTGATTAATACTTGACAAACAGGTAATAACGTGACTGCAAATTACTGCAATTAAGCTTATCTGATTTTCAGAAGTTGAATTTCAATCCTGATTTTATTCTGAGCCCGTAATACTCTGCCTGCATGGTTCTGGCTGAAATTCCCTGATAATAGCGCAATGGCTGATTAAGAATATTATTGACCTCAAAATATATTTTAAAAGACCGGCTCAATTTGAAATTGGCATTTATGTCGAGGTAATCGACCTTATCATACCATCTGTCATAAAAAGCCTCCTCACCGTAACCACCCTCAGCGCCGTCCCTGAAAGCAGA
>JBAQCK010000170.1:0-70189 GCA_049294075.1 Bacteroidales bacterium
CCCCATCCCGAAAGCTTTCGGGACCCGGGGGGGCTAAGAACCAGGACGGAACATAAAGTCCTCATGGGGGGTTCAGGGGTGAGGTAACTAAGGAATGAAAATGAATTACAATTTAGGAATTTGAAAATATGAAGAAAAGCGATTTTACGATTCTTGTGGCGGATGATGACCCCGACTACCTTTTCCAGACGGTGAACAACCTGGGAAGGGCAGGGTATAAGACTGTGGCAGTGGAGAGTCAGGCCGAGGCTGAATCGGTAATTTCGAAAATGAAACCGAGTCTGGCCATCTTCGACCTTATGATGGAAAACGACGACAGCGGGTTCATCCTTTGCTACAAGATCAAGAAAAAATATCCTGACATCCCGGTTATTCTTGCAACGGCAGTGGCTCATGAAACCGGAATTTCATTCAGCCTCGATTCAGAAGCTGAAAAGTCATGGATCAGGGCCGACAGGTATCTCGAAAAGGGGATACGGCCCGAACAGCTCGATCAGGAAATAATGAAATTATTAAAGATCTGATATGCCAGTATTAAAGGTCCTTGTTGTTGATGATGAGCCCGGTATCCGGTCGGGAGTGTCGCGTATCCTCAATAACTTCCGTGTTGCCTACCCGTTCATGGATGAGGATTTTACATTTGAAGTGACAGAAGCTGCCACAGGAGAGGACGGGATTACAATCATTGACGGTGATAAACCGGATATCGTTCTCCTCGATAATAAGCTTCCCGGCATTCAGGGAACCGAGGTCCTTGAATATATCCGGAACAAGAATTATGACGTCGTGGTAGCAATGATTACGTCATACGCTTCCCTTGACGTCGCGCTTAAGGCCCATAAATTCGGAGCCACCGACTTCGTTCCAAAGCCATTCACCCCCCAGGAACTGAAATCGAGTATCGAGAATATAACAAAACAGCTGTACCTGAGGCGGATAACCCACAAGATGAACGAGGAGGGAAGAAAGGTCAGGTACCAGTTCCTTTCTGTCCTTTCGCATGAACTGAAAGCTCCGCTTAATGCTGTGGAGGGTTATCTTAAAATGATGCAGGACAGGCAGTCAGGCGACAGGATCGAGGATTATTCAACTCCCATCGAACGTTCGCTTCAGAGAATCCAGTGGATGAGAAGCCTGATAATGGACCTGCTCGACTTTACGAAAATCCGGCTCGAACGAAAGGAGGAAAAGATTGAAGAGGTTCATCTCAAGGGCATTGCTTCAAACGCGATAGTAACCGTTCAGCCTTACGCCATTCAGATGGAGGTCTCAATAAGCCTCGGACTGAAATCGGATGTGGTGATCATGGCCGATCCGACCGACATGGAGATAATATTCAATAATCTGGTCTCCAATGCCGTCAAATACAACAAGAGAGGCGGCAAAGTGGATATTGTAATCGACGAGGATGAAAATGATGTTTTGTTGCTGTTCGCTGATACCGGCATCGGGATCAATGAGTCGGACAAGGAAAACCTGTTTTCCGATTTCGTCAGGATAAAAAATGAAAAAACCAGAAACATTGGAGGAAGCGGACTTGGACTGTCAATCGTCAAGCAGGTCGTTGATCTTTACCATGGTTCAATAACTGTCGAAAGTGTGCCGGATATGGGTACTACTTTCAAGGTACGTCTACCAAAAAAATTCAACTAACATCAAATGAATGCCATGAATGCTTTACCGGGTAAAACAGTAGAACGTCTGAGTGAATACAGGAGAACCCTTCTTTCCTGCCTCGGGGAGAAAAGAAATTTCATTTTTTCCCATCATCTGGCATCACGGCTGCATATTACGGCAGTCCAGGTACGTCGCGACCTGATGCTTATAGGCTATTCCAGCGCCAACAGAAAGGGATACGACGTTAAGGAACTGATCGATACAATCGGGAGAATACTCGATTCGAACGACGGGATGAATGTAGGCATTATCGGGATCGGCAACCTGGGAAGGGCCGTGGCGGGATATTTCAAGGGTAAGAGGTCAAAGCTCAACCTGGTGGCGTCATTCGATAATGATCCCCAGAAAGTAAATAAAGTGATCTCGGGGGTCAAATGCTACTCGTACGACGACCTTGAGAAGATGATACCAGAGCTTGGTATCTGTATCGCCATTCTGACGGTTCCGGCTGATTTTGCGGCAGAAATCGCCGAGGAAGCCGTCCGGTTCGGAATAAAGGGGATTCTGAATTTTACAACAATTCCACTGAATGTCCCTTCGGATGTGTATCTCGAGGAATACGACATGGTAACATCCCTTGAAAAAGTGGCCTATTTTGTAAAGGAAAACAAAGTCTATCTCAAGTTAAGGCAGAATGAAGATATTCAGGAGCTTTGAAGAGGCATCAGGCATCCGTAACCCGGTGGTTACCACAGGTTCATTCGACGGTGTTCACATCGGCCATAAGACGATTCTGAAAAGATTAAAAATGCTTGCCGAAAAATACGACGGCGAATCGGTCCTGATTACCTTTGATCCTCATCCCCGCAAAGTTCTCTACCCCGAAACATCAGGAAAAAACCTCAGGCTTATAAACTCGCAGCAGGAAAAACTCGAACTGCTCAAGGGAGCCGGCCTTGATAACATAATTATAGTTGAATTCACCCGCGATTTCGCCCGGACAACCAGCGAAGAGTTCGTCAGGGAGTACCTTCATGGGATTCTTAAGGCAAAAGTGGTGGTAGCCGGTTTTAACCATCATTTCGGCTTTAATCAGGAGGGTGATTACAGGAAACTCTGGGAAATGCGCGAAAAATATGGCTTTGAAGCGGAGGAGATACCAGAGCAGGAGGTCCAGCATGAAACGGTCAGCTCAACAAAGATAAGGCAGGCCATAAAGGATGGATTTATCCAGAAAGCAAACGCCTATCTCGATCACTACTATATCGTTATAGGACAGCCGGAAAAATACGAATACCGGAACAATTTCTACGAGATAAACCTTGCAAGGGTGCCTCTCGCCGAAGAATGCAAGCTTCTTCCTGTACCCGGACTCTATGCCATCACCCTGAAGACAGTAAAGGGCTGTTCAAAGGGAATGGCAATCATAAACGGGAACAGCGATGGATCAAACGAGCTGCTTATAAATATCCTCGACGGTGATCCGGTCAGCTATGGCATGGACACAACCTTGTTCTTTCATAAGAAGATCCACGGGTCAGTGAATCTTGCAGACCAGGATGACTCAGCCCGCAGGCTTAGAGCAGCAAGGAAAGAGATATCCGAACTGATCTTCTGATTACACTGAAACGGTCAATCAGCCTGATTAAAGGCTGTCGCCAAAATCATTTCTGTATTTTTCAGCAAGCTTCTGAGGCCAGTCCGACAGGATATATACACGCCTGAGCACTGCAAGCCTCATCAGCCCGAGGTCAGCCGGTATGTCATCACCGTTCTCGTCGCGGTTGTTGCTCATTGTGCCCCTTTCCATTCCCCTGACTCCCGATATGATATAGTAGGCCGCAATCAGAACTCCTGCAGGATACTCTTTCTGAGGAATGTGACTATGGAACTGACCGGTATCAACGTGGCATCCTGGCGCCCCGCCGGGCATGATTACAGGAATCCCTCATATATGGGTATCAGGAACTTGATTTTGTCAAATGGACTATCTTTACCTTGTGCATCTCAGGAGGAATATCCTTCCCGTTGAAAAACCTTACCGTGGCATTCGTAGAAATCTTATCCATTATTTGTTTTGTTTTTGGCTATAAAATGAAAAGGCTTACCGTTCCGGGTAAGCCTTGTTCTGATATCTGATGACCGCATCTGTTATCAATCACGACTTATCCCCGGAAGCCAGTGATAATAATAATAGTAATAATGATAGCGACCAGTGATTAACATTTTAATATTTTAAAGCTCCTGCCAAAACTAACTTTAATTTATTCAATAAAAAACCGGGAAAGGGTATAAATTTTACAATTACAGGTATGTTGACACTCCACCTTCCGGGGGTTTTAGCCCCTTTTGGATTCCTGCGGTCGCCTCGGGATGACCCTGCCCACCGGTTGAATCATCTTAAGTGAGATTGTAAGCAAAATTCACACAACAAAAAATTATCGTAAAACGATAAGAAAATATATGAATAACGACAAATAATTTACCTGAAACGATATGTAATCTATGGTATTATCAATTGTAACTTAATGATGGTAATCTGGTTGTCAGCCGCATAGCCACATCACGCATTGTGATCGGTGGTTCATCCCGTGAATTTTAGCAGGTTTATCATTTATCATGATTACTCTTTTATTTTGAACTATTAATTTTTATTATCTTGCTTTCGTTAAAACCCTGATAGTTTTGTTTGTAGTTGGCTATAACTCAGAAGAATTCCTTTTCTCAGTGGCTCTGAACGTAGGTTTTCTGAAACGCTTCTCCGGACTTTGATCAATCCTGATCCTTGCCTCATTTTTTTTGTTACAAATTTTATCTGAAAGCTGATTATGATAGATGAAAAACTAATAAATCCTTCAAGCATTGCCGTTGTTGGCGGATCCGACGACCTTATGAAACCCGGCGGAAGGATACTGCAAAATATAATCGAGGGCGGTTATTCCGGCAGCCTCATGGTTGTCAATCCGAAGCAGGATGTGGTTCAGGGTGTAAAATCATACCGCGACATAAGGGAAATCCCGCCCGTCGATCTGGCAATTCTCGCGATTTCTTCAAAATACTGCCTCGAAGCTGTTGATGTTCTCGCCCGCCGGAAGAACGTAAAGGCTTTTATTATCATTTCAGCTGGTTTCAGCGAGACCAGCGAGGAAGGGAGAAAGCTTGAAAAAGAGATTTTATCGATCATTAACGAAACGGATGGTTGTCTGATCGGTCCAAACTGCATCGGTGTTGTTACACGTACTTATCACGGTGTTTTCACAACTCCGGTGCCCTTATTGAGCGACAAGGGTTGCGACTTTGTCTCCGGCTCCGGCGCAACGGCCCTTTTCATAATTGAATCGGCTCTGTCCAAGGGGCTCCGATTCTCAAGCGTTTTCTCAGTGGGCAACAGCGCACAGACAGGAGTGGAGGAGGTGCTTGAGTACTGGGATCTGAACTTCGATCCGGTAAGAAGCTCACTTATAAAACTGATCTATGTCGAATCAATATCCAATCCCGACAAACTGCTCCACCATGCTTCGTCACTTATTCGCAAGGGATGCAGGATAGCAGCCATCAAAGCCGGTACAACGGAAGCAGGGAGCCGCGCTGCTACTTCCCACACCGGCGCCATGGCCTCATCCGATTCCGCAGTTGAAGCCCTTTTCCGCAAGGCAGGCATAGTAAGATGCACAGGCCGGGAGGAACTCACAACAGTCGCTTCGGTATTCATGCACAAACCGATTAAAGGCAGGAATATAGCTATTATAACTCATGCCGGCGGACCGGCAGTAATGCTTACTGATGCTTTATCCGCCGGGGGAATGAATATCCCAAAATTCAGCCAGGACGATCAGGATAAAATACTTGGAATGATGAATCCGGGAGCTTCAGCGCTTAACCCTATCGATATGATCGCCACGGGATCGATTGAACAGCTTGGAAATGTAATAGACTATGTCGACAGGGAGGTGAAAGGCATAGACGGCATGAGCGTTATTTTCGGTAACAACGGACTCAACGACATGACGGGGGTTTACGATCTCCTTCACAAAAAGATCATGGAATGCCGGAAACCTCTTTACCCGATACTGCCTTCAATATCCAGTTCATTCAGGGAACTCGAATACTTTATGAGCAAGGGAAACGTGAATTTCCCCGATGAGGTTGTCCTGGGAAGAGCGCTGACCAGGATTTACAACACTCCGCATCCCGCTGAGGAAAAAATCTTCCTCGACAAGGTTGACGTGCCGCAGATAAGAAGGGTTATCGACAGCTGCGAAAACGGGTACCTTGAACCGGCAAGGATTCAGAAACTACTCAGGGCGGCAAACATTCCTCTTGTGAAGGAGGGAGTGGCCAAAACCCGTAAGGAGATCATAGAGCTTGCGGAAAACACCGGTTACCCCGTTGCACTGAAGGTAGTGGGTCCTGTCCACAAGTCGGATGTAGGCGGCGTGACGCTTAACATCAAGTCACAACGTCACCTCGAGGCTGAATTCGCAAGGATGGAGAAAATTGAAGGCGTAACCGGCGTCATGGTCCAGGAAATGATAACAGGAACCGAACTTTTCATAGGCGCCAAATATGAGCCGAGGTTCGGGCATATAATTCTTTGCGGACTCGGAGGGATCTTCGTCGAGGTTCTCGGCGATGTCTCCTCAGGTCTTGCTCCTCTTACCCTCAGCGAGGCCATTTCAATGATAAGGAGCCTGAGGGCATACAAAATTATAAAGGGTACCCGTGGAAAACCGGGAATCAACGAAGCTTTGTTCGCCGAGATAATAGTCCGCCTTTCAACTCTGCTCCGTTTTGCCACCGAGATAAAGGAGCTCGACCTTAATCCCTTGATTGGCAGTGAGAAAAGTGTTACCGTGGTGGATGCAAGGATCAGAATCGGGAAAGGTTAATGATCCTTTTCCTGAATTATCTTCAAAATTTTACTTATGTTAGAGGACTTTTTCAGACTTAAATTTAACAAGCAACAAGCAATCCTCTTTCGCTAAAGCTTCAGAGGGCAAAGCCAGCAACCAGTAACCAGTTAAATCAATCTCACAATGATAATCCCACAGCTTTCGGTCTTTCTTGAAAACAAGTCGGGGCGGCTTACCGAGGTCCTGGAAGTGCTCGGTAACGGCAGCATAAGGATAATTGCCCTTAGTATCGCCGATACGTCTGAATTCGGAATACTGCGCCTGATTGTTCAAGATCCCGACAAGGCAAAAGCATTGCTCAGGGAACAGCTTTTTACTGTCAATATCTCAGAAGTCATTTCAGTGAAGACTCCCAATGAGGCAAAGCATTACGCCCGATTGCTCAGGATACTTTCCGATCTTGATATCAGCGTTGAATACACCTATGCATTTGCTCACGGCTCTGATGCGCTGATAGTGCTCAGATGCAGCAACAACGATGATGCAGTAAAGGCACTAAGGGAAAATAAAATTGAGCTGTTAAGCTCGAAGGAGCTCTACGGGCTCCGGTGAGTGCCCGACTCATAGCTGGTCAGGGAATGCCGGCCGGAAGGTACAGGGACTTTTTAAAAAATGAACATCAGATCAAAAACAAATAATTCAAGGCAAATAACAACGGAACTAAAGGAAGATCAGGAAATGGAAATCTGGAACAGGCATTTTGAGTGCATGGATCGTGATGAACTGAGGCGGGTTCAAAGTGAACCTCTGATTGAAACTGTTGAACGTGTTTATTTCAATGTTCCTTATTACAGGCATAAGATGCAGGAGGCTGGACGTGATCCCGAGACTCACGAGGTTCTGCCCGAAGGCTCTGTGGGAGAACTGGTTTTTACCACCCTCACAAAAGAGGGCCTTCCTCTTATCAGATACCGTACACGCGATCTCACCAGGCTTAACTACGGAAGATGCAAATGCGGGCGGACAATGGTCAGAATGGATAAGTGCCTCGGCAGGAGCGACGACATGCTGATCATCCGCGGAGTGAACCTTTTCCCTTCGCAGGTTGAAAGTGTTCTGCTTGAGAGGAGTGAGATAAAGCCTCATTATCAGCTTATTGTTGACAGGGTCAATAACCTCGACACCCGAAAATTTTAAACAATCATCATGGTTAACATTCCAATTCCTGAAGATATAATAGAGTCGGTGAAGGAGTCTGCCGGAATTCTTTCACCCGGTACTGCTTCAATCAGAGAGATTGTATCCCTGGTCAACCGAATCGAACGGGAGACGGGAATCAGGTTCGTAAGGATGGAGATGGGTGTTCCCGGTCTGCCCTGCCCTGAAATCGGAACCAATGCTGAAATAGAAGCTCTGAAAAGCGGTGTGGGTTCACTCTATCCCGATATCGGCGGACTCCTTTCGCTTAAGGAGGAGGCCTCCCGATTTATTAAGCTCTTTCTCGACGTCAATATAAGCCCCACAGGCTGCATCCCCACAGTGGGGTCGATGATGGGATCGCTTATCTGTTTCCTTGTAGCCAACAGGAACGACAGGAACAAAGAGGGCTCGCTGTTCATCGATCCGGGATTCCCGGTTCAGAAACAACAGGTGAAGATGCTTGGCCACAACTATTTCTCATTCGATATATATAACTACCGCGGACAGAAACTTAGGGCGAAGCTTGAGTCGATCCTGGAAACAGGCAAGGTGTCGTCGCTCATATATTCCAATCCCAATAACCCCACCTGGATTTGCCTTAACGAGGAGGAACTTTCCATTATAGGCGAACTATGCACGAAATATGATGTTATAGTAATAGAGGACCTTGCATATTTCGGGATGGACTTCAGAAAAGATTATCTTAACCCGGGGGAACCGCCTTTTCAACCTACGGTGGCCCGTTACATAGACGATTATGTCCTGCTTATTTCCAGCTCCAAGATCTTCAGTTATGCCGGACAGAGAATTGCCATAATGGCAATTTCTGACCACCTGTTCAATCGTTCGTACCCCGATCTTCTAAGGTATTACTCATCTGAAAAGTTTGGCCATTCAGCTATTTTCGGGGCGCTATACGGGATTTCGGCCGGAGTGACGCATTCTGTTCAGTATGGCCTTGCTGCCCTGCTGAAAGCGGTAAACGACGGTGAGTATAAATTCAGGGACGACATAATAGAGTATGGTGAGAAGGCAAGGATCATGAAGGAGATCTTCACCGGAAACGGCTTCAGGATAACCTACGACAAGGATATTGATGAGCCCATCGCTGACGGATTTTACTTCACAATTTCCTACCCGGGGATGACTGCCTCGGAACTGATTGATGCGCTTATTCCGTTCGGAGTAAGTGCTATTACTCTCAATACAACGGGAAGCGAGAGAAATGACGGCCTCAGGGCTTGCGTTTCGCAGGTTCCCCGTTCATTATTCGGTGATCTGGAATACCGACTGAAATGTTTCAGAGAAAAATATCCGGTAAATAATTAAAAGACATAGTATGGCAAAAATAAAAGGAAGCATCGTAGTCGATGTGGAGAGGTGTAAGGGATGCGAGATTTGTATGGTCTCGTGTCCCACCGGCACAATCGATATGGCCAGGGAGGTAAATGGCAAAGGCTACAATTACGCGTATCCGGCACACCCCGAGTTGTGTAATGGGTGCGCCAACTGCGCTATCGTATGTCCCGACGGCGTGATAACAGTTTATAAAACAAAAGTATAGCGGCCATGGAAAGAGAATTAAGATTGATGAAGGGAAATGAGGCTGTAGCCGAGGCAGCAATCAGAGCCGGGGCTGACGGATATTTCGGATATCCCATAACGCCGCAGAGCGAGATAATTGAATATCTGATGGAGGCCAATCCCTATGAGACCACAGGAATGGTGGTTTTACAGGCTGAAAGTGAAGTTGCTGCCATAAACATGGTTTACGGTGGAGCAGGTTGCGGCAAGAAAGTGATGACCACTTCATCGTCGCCCGGCATAAGCCTTATGCAGGAGGGAATAAGCTATATAGCAGGGGCTGAGCTGCCATGCCTTATTGTAAATGTTGTCAGGGGAGGCCCGGGGCTGGGAACCATACAACCTGCGCAGTCGGATTACTTTCAGGCAGTCAAGGGAGGCGGGCACGGCGATTACCACCTTATTGTCCTTGCACCGGCTTCGGTCCAGGAAATGGCCGATTTCGTCGGGCTGGGATTTGACCTTGCTTTTAAATACAGGAACCCGGTTATGATACTTTCCGACGGGGCTATCGGCCAGATGATGGAAAAAGTCTGGCTGAGCCCTAAAAAGGAAAGGTCGAAGGAAGTACCCGAATGGGCTACAACGGGCAAGCCTGCTACCAGGGAAAGAAATATAATTACATCCCTTGAACTGGATCCTTTCAGGCAGGAAGTCTTTAACCAGAAACTGGTTGCAAAATACAATGAGATCAGGGAAAAAGAAGTCCGCTATGAAGAGTATCAGTGTGAGGACGCTGAATATCTGCTGGTTGCCTACGGAACAAGCTCCAGGGTGTGTCAGAAGGCAGTTCAGCTGGCCCGGGAACAGGGTATTAAGGCAGGATTGCTAAGGCCAATCACCCTTTTCCCTTTCCCGTCGAAACAGATCAAAGCACTGGCCGACCATGTGAAAATGGCTATGGCAGTTGAGATGAGCGCCGGGCAAATGGTTGAGGACGTTATGCTGGCGGTTGACGGGAAGGTTCCGGTCCACCACTTCGGCAGGATGGGAGGAATGTTACCTACACCTGATGAAGTTGTTGAAAACCTTAAAGGAAAGATAATAGGAGGCTGAGATATGAAAGAAGTTACAGGAACCAAGGAATATATTAAGCCCGAGAATCTGGCTTACAGGAAATCATCCCTGCTTACTGATGATATAATGCACTATTGCCCCGGCTGCGGCCATAGCACGACTCACAGGATACTTGCTGAAGTCATTGAGGAAGAAGGAATACAGCACGATATTATTGGGATATCCCCGGTGGGATGCTCCGTGTTCCTCTATAATTACCTGGATATCGACTGGCAGGAGGCTGCCCATGGCAGGGCTCCGG
This sequence comes from Bacteroidales bacterium, assembly GCA_049294075.1. Classification (GTDB taxonomy): domain Bacteria; phylum Bacteroidota; class Bacteroidia; order Bacteroidales; family VadinHA17; genus LD21. The sequence continues at coordinate 10,573 of JBAQCK010000170.1, forward strand.
CACTGGCAACCGCAATAAAGAGGCTTCTTCCGGATAAATATGTATTTACTTACCAGGGCGACGGCGACCTCGCGGCAATCGGAACCGCGGAAACAATACACAGCTGCAACCGGGGTGAAAACATACTCATTATTTTTATAAACAACGGGATATACGGGATGACCGGAGGCCAGATGGCTCCCACCACGCTTCCCGGAATGAAATCGTCGACATCACCCTACGGCAGGGATGTCAAATCTATGGGCAATCCGTTGAAAATGACTGATATAGTTGCAACTCTCCCTGGAACTTATTATGTAACCAGACAAAGCGTGCACTCCCCGGTAAACGTCAGAAAGACAAAGAAAGCTATCCGTAAGGCATTTCAGTACCAGAAGCTGAACAGGGGTACCTGCTTTATTGAGATCGTTTCCAACTGTCCTTCGGGTTGGAAGATGACTCCAGTCCAGGCAAACAAGTGGATGGAAGAGAACATGTTTCCATATTATCCGCTGGGCGACCTTAAAGTGCCGGAAGAACAGCAGGGCCAACAACCTAAAACCGAGTAAAATGACAGAAGAGATTTTGATAGCCGGATTCGGAGGACAGGGAGTCCTCTCAATGGGCAAGATAATGGCTTATTCAGGTATGATGCAGGATATGGAGGTTAGCTGGATGCCTTCGTACGGACCAGAGATGAGGGGAGGCACCGCCAACGTGATTGTGATACTCAGCAGCGAAAGGATCAGCTCTCCCATAATCAGGCATTTCGACACTGCAATAATACTTAACCAGCAGTCGATGGATAAATTCGAGCAGTCAGTCAAACCGGGCGGCCTACTTATTTACGATGGAAACGGCATAACCAGGCATCCTGAAAGGACCGATATATCAATTTACAGGGTTGATGCCACCGAAGAGGCGGCCAGACTACAAAGTCCGAAGACATTCAATATGATCGTTCTCGGCGCATTTCTCAGGATCAAGCCGGTGCTTACAATGGACAATGTAATTGCCGGACTGAAGAAATCGCTGCCTGAGAGATACCATAAGATGATCCCGGAAAACGAGATATCACTCAGGAGAGGAGGAGAAATTATAAGGGAAGTACATAAGGTATAACTACAATACTATTCGTAGAAATGCATCTCATTGATGTATTTCCAGACAGCCGGATTGAGATAGTACGACATATTTTTCCCTTTCCTGATCCCATTTCTTATAAATGTGCCTGAAATATCCATCAGCGGGGCATTGACCCATTTCACCCCCGCCTTCCTCAGGATTCCCTCAAGTTGTTCATTTTCCTTTTTCACTGTACCGGGCCGGGGATAAACATAGATCGGGAAATTTCTCACAAGTTCTTCAGCGTTTTTCCACTTATTCAGTGTGTAAAGGTTGTCCTCGCCCATTACAAGCACGAACCTGTGATTCGGATACCTGTCGGTAAGGAGGGCCATTGTATCAATTGTATAAGATGGTGAAGGACGGTTAAACTCGATGTCGGACGATTTCAGGTCCGGATTTTCACCTATTGCAAGATCGACAAGATAGAGCCTGTCGCGGTCGGAGAGCAGGGTTGTTTTCTTCTTGAGAGGATTCTGCGGGCTTACCACAAACCAGAGTTCGTCGAGGTCGGTGAATTCCTTCATATATCCTGCAATTGCAAAGTGTCCGATGTGAACCGGATTGAACGATCCGAAGAACAGGCCAATTTTTGACATAGGGTTAAATATTTGCAGATTTTTCCTGTAAAGCTTCGGAACAGCGGTTAATGAGGCAGCTTCAGCTAACGGTCAAGGAAACTCTTCACAATAAGATAAACCTCCTGTTTAGCCTGGGCAAGATTGTCGTTGACCACTATGTTGTCGAACCTGTCCGACAGTATAATCTCCTCCTTAGCCTTTTCAATCCGGGTTCTTATCCTTTCCCTGTCGTCGGTTGCCCTTCCAAGAAGTCTGTTTTCCAGTTCCGGAACCGATGGCGGCATTATGAAGATTGAGATTGCTTCGGTGCCGTAAAGATTTTTCAGATTCAGGCCTCCCTTTACGTCGACATCAAATAACACGTTCATCCCTTTGTTCCTGATTCTTTCGATCTCACTCTTTAGTGTTCCGTAACGGTAACCTTTGTAGACCTCTTCCCATTCGGCAAATTCATCATTATTTACTTTTACCGTGAACTCCTCCGCAGAGATGAACCAGTATTCCCTCCCGTTTTTTTCATTTCCCCTTGGCGGCCTGGTGGTGGCAGAAATCGAAAACTCCAGATCCAGTCCTTTTTCGAGAAGATGGTTCACAATAGTAGTCTTTCCTGCTCCTGAAGGGGCTGATATTATAACAAGCCTGCCTTTCATTCTTCTTAAGGTTGAGATCTTATAAAATATTGTTTACCTGTTCCTTAATCTTTTCAAGCTCATCCTTCATTCTTACAACGAGTTTCTGGATCGAAGCATCGTTAGCTTTCGATCCCAGGGTGTTTATTTCCCTTCCTATCTCCTGAGCAATGAAACTCAGTACTTTTCCGTTCGGAGAAGGTGAGTCGATTGTTTCCAGGAAATACTCGCAATGCTTTTTCAGCCTCACCTTCTCCTCGTTTATGTCAAATTTCTCAAGGTAGAAAATCAGTTCCTGCTCAAACCTGTTTTTGTCCATGTTTTCTGTTCCATTGTGATCGCTGAGAATTGCCCAAAGTTTTTCCCTTACCTTTTCGATCCTGCCGGGCTCAAATTTTTCCACCTCCTCAAGCGAATCAAGAATCCCTGATATCCTCTTCCTGAGGTCGGCCTCTATCGATTTTCCTTCTTCGATGCGGTACAGATCAAGCACTTTTACCGACTCGGTTATACGTTCCTTTACTGTTTTCCACTCGTCTTCGGGCAACTCAAGCTTTTCAGTTTTAAGAGAATCGGGTAGCCTCATTATTATGGGCATTAACTGATCGTCGATGTTGATATCAATCTCGGAGGCAAGTTCCCTGAGCTGCCTGAAATAGTTTTTCACAATTGTCTTGTTTATTATTGGTATTCCTTCATCTTCGAGATTGTCGAAGTAAATGGAGAAATCGATTTTGCCCCTGTCGAGCAGCTGACTTATTATATTCCTTATCTCCAGCTCCTTTTCCTTATAAAGCCAGGGTACTTTTGTGTTCAGGTCCAATTGCTTGGAATTCAGTGATCTGATCTCTACAGTAATCTTTTTCTGAGGTGTTTCGGCTATGGATTTCCCGTAACCGGTCATGGATTTGATCATATATGTCAAGGTTAGAGCTGAAAGGTACGAATTCCAGTTGTTTTAATAAAAAATGTTAAAAAGAATATTAAAAAATGGCTGTTAATAGATTGATTATCTGTAGTATAATTGAGATCGACAGTGAATTTTCAGCTTCTTTCGTATTGATTTTGTTATCTTTGCATAAATTAAACGTCTTATCTGACGTTATGATTTATATCTTGAACAGGTAAATCTTGATCAAAACCATTGCTTATGAAACCCACATGTATCAAATACACAAACACGTATGTATATAATTTTCAAATATGTGGGTTCCATCAGACCTTTAAAATCAAAATTATATACTGATGAAAGGAAGATATCTCCTCCCTTTGATACTGTTTGTATTTTTTTACCTGCCTCCCGGAGTCTCTCAGGAATTAACAACCGTGTTTGATTCCTCAACAGCAGTAACTGGTACATTTAAGGCTCCTCCTGCATCTAACCGCGACACTGTGCCCTCTCAGGTTATTGTACTTTCACAGGATCAGGCTGTGAGACTGCTTCAGAAAAAATTCAGGTTCCGGCCCGGGCGTCAGCCGGGCGATCCTCTCTATGGCGCCATAGGCCGTTTGCTGGTTGCCTCATCCACTCCTCCCTTTGATTCCACAAGGCATTATCTGACCGGATATCCCTTCGATTCGCTCAGGATAGCAGGCGACACCCTCCCATCTGTAAGAAGAATAACCTATACGCTGCCGGTTGATACAATGCAGAGAATTGATTCATTGCAGATTCCGGTTATTGCAGATTCCCTTGTGGTTTCAGGATATAAATTCAGGAATGATTCAATCAGGGCAGCAGTCAATGTTCTTCTTGATTACCTTGAAGCCCGCGATTCAAGTATTATCAGATTTACCGGACCGGGAGTGGGGGAGTACCCGCTCTGGCTGAACTCGGGTTCAGACCGTATGATAAGGTTCTGGCTGAAAAATGATCTTGCCGATTCGGTAACTGTCTGGATAGGCAATCCCTCAAGAAACACAATCGGACTATACCTCGAACACGGAGTATCTATAAGGAGGCCCACGCGCCAGGGGAATGTTTCCGAAGCAAGGATTGACATTGAACCCAGGGACAACACAACCCTCATCGATATAGACAGGATACTTACGAAATCGCAGTACTGGAGGTACCGGACGGAAGCGTCCTTCTCGCTTAACCAGGGAATGGTATCCAACTGGGTCAAAGGCGGAGAAAACAATATTTCCACTGCACTCGACCTGACATGGTTCGCCGATTACAACAACAAGAGCAAGCTTCTTTCGTCGGCAAACTTTGCAAGAATGAAATACGGGTTGATAAAGTCGGGAAGCGAGGACATAAGGAAGAATCTCGACCTTCTCGAGACAAATTCAAAAATCAATCACAAGGCTTTCGGCAAATTTGATTTCAGTGCAATAATGCTGTTTAAAACTCAGATTTCGAAAGGCTACAATTACCCGGATACGATTCCTGTTTCCAGGTTACTGAACCCTGCCATCCTGACGCTTGGTTTCGGACTTGATTACAAGCCCGACAAGAAGACATCAATAAACCTGTCGCCCCTGTCGTACAAGGGTACATTTGTGCCCGACACTGCCAGTATTGATCAGACTAAATACGGTATCGCGGCGGACAGGAGGTCGAAACATGAACCGGGAGCCAGTTTTATGATAATGAATGAGATGCGCCCTATGAAAAACATGACTGTGACAAACAGGCTGCAGCTGTTTACAAATTACGTTAATAACCCCCTTAATATTGATGTTGACTGGGAAATGATCATTCAGGCCAATCTCAACTGGTTCACCGACGTAAGGCTCAATACCCACCTGATCTTCGATGATGATACCAAAACACCTGACAAGGATAAAAACGCCACAAAGACTGCACGAATCCAGTTCAAGGAACTGCTTGGACTGTCATTCATTTTCAGGTTCTGAAAGCTGATAATTAATGAAGGAAGTAAAACAGCCGGTGATTTTTGCCTGCTGTATACTTGTTAGTCAGCAAGGCTCTTCTGGAAAATCCTGAAGCGCTTTACTATTTCCCCGTTCAACCTGTCGCATTCAGCCCTCATCCTGACATTCTGTTCCATTATCAGATGACTGTCGAGGATTGTCTTGTTATGTTCCCTGGCAGAATCCAGAAGCTTAATGGCCATCATTACATCAATTCCCTTTCCCCTGAATTCTTCCCTTACCCCTCCCAGCATAAGCATCAGTTTGGTCGACTCCTTCATACTTTTCATAATCCGGAATATTCCGAAAGGAAAGAGTTTTCCCCTGGCGGCAATTATTCCCGGTGTCATGTCGGGAAGCGCCACAATGAACCCGACAAACTCGTCTTTCGCCTTGGCCACTATTACAAATTCGGGATCCAGGATGGGAAGATATCTTCCGGCAAGTTCCTTCTTTTCGGAATCATTAAGCGGGACATACCCGTAAATGTCGCTGAAGGTCTTGTTCATGAGCTCCAGAACAGGAATAATAATGGGTTTTATCTCTTTCTTTGACTTGAATTCGGATATTGTTATCTCCCCGTTCCGCGAATACCTTTCCATTGCCTTTAAATACACTAAGGGATAAGACTCAGGGATCGGCAGATTGTAGTTCACCAGATCAATCTCCTTTGTATATCCTTCTTCTTCAAGCAGAGCCGGCATGTATGGTGAGTTGGTCGGTGCGGTAAAGAGGTAGGGATACTCGAACCCCTCGATCTGGAATCCCTGGGGATCCTTATCCGAGAATCCCATTGGACCAACAATCTTCACCATTCCCCTGTTTCTGACCCACTCCTCCGCCTTTGAAATAAGAGCATGGAATATCTCCCTGTCGTTATAGCACTCCATAAAGCTGAACCTGCCGTGCTTTTCTTTTTTTATTCCGTTATACTTGTTGTTTATAAGAGTCATTATCCTTCCAACCGGTTTCTTATCCTTCCAGGCAAGAAAGAAGGCAGCATCGGCATAGTTGTACGATCTGTTCTTTTTCTTGTCAAACAGATACCATTCGTCTGAATAGAGCGGAGGCAGCCACCCGGGTTCTCCCTTGTGAACCTTTGCAGGAAGATAGATGAATTCCCGGAGCTCCCTTCGGGACTGGACTTCTTTAACAATTATTTCGGACATCAGGTCATGGTATTTCAAGCGCCAATAAACAAAAAAAACTGACAGACTATCACAAATCAGGTAAAAATTACAAGGTCGGTTATCACGAAAAGTGCATATAGCAAACTTGCTATACCGTTTGTAGTCTGAAATGCCAGCGTCACCCTGCTCAGGTCGTTGGGCTTCACCAGCATATGCTGCCATAAAAGCAATCCTGTGAAAACGATGGCTCCGATCAGGTAAAGTACTTTCCCATTGCCTGCTATCCCGGCGGCAACCACAAGGATGAAAGTTAAGAAATGCACAATGCCCGAGATTGCCAGGGCTTTTTTCCTTCCTGTCAGTGAAGGTATTGAATGAAGGTTATGTTCCCTGTCAAATTCCGCGTCCTGAAGGGCATAGATGATGTCAAACCCGCTTACCCAGGTAAGTACAATCAGGGAATAGATTATCGGGAGGAAATGGAACGAACCGGTTACGGAAATATATGCACCTATTGGCGCGAGGCTTAGTCCAAGACCAAGAATGAAGTGGCAAAGAAATGTGAATCTTTTGGTAAGGCTGTAGCCCAGGATCACTGCAAGAGCCACTGGTGAAAGGAAAAGGGTGAGTTTGTTGATCAGTCCGGCCGATAAAACAAACAGGATGGCATTTAAAGCTATAAAGACACCAGCTGATCTGCCACCGATCTTGCCGGAGGGTATCTCCCTCTGTTCTGTCCTGGGGTTCAGTGAATCGAACTTCCTGTCAACGAGCCTGTTGAAGCCCATCGCGGCATTTCTCGCAAAAACCATGCACAGAATAATAAGCAGAAGAAGCCGAAAGCTGAATTCATGAACCGTCGTGGTGACGGCAAGAGTGAAGCCTATCAGTGCGAACGGCATTGCAAAAACCGTATGCATGAACTTGACGAGAGAGAGATAATTGCCGGCTGTCTTAAGTATTCTTCCCATTTCAGGATTGTGAATTCAGATTAAACCCGGGGTTTTAAGATCCGGGAAGCTTCATGCCTTTCATCTGATCTTTGCACCAAGTTCATTCTCAAAGGCAATTCGGAGGTTGTTCATCACCTTGTCGATATTCTTGTCGGTCAGGGTCCTCATATCATCCCTGAGAATGAAACTGACAGCGTATGATTTCTTGTTAGCCCCCAGGCTGTCGCTTTCATAAACGTCGAAGAGATTTACATCGCGCAGTACATGCTTTTCGGTAAGGAAGGCAATATCCCTGATCCGTCCGAACCCGGTCGCCCTATCGAGAAGCATGGACATGTCGCGCCTCACAGCAGGATATTTCGGGAGTTCAGTGAATGTGATGGCTTTCCTGCCGATCAGCCTGGTCACCTGATCCCATTCAATATGACTGTAGAATACATCCTGACCGATACCGAACCTTGAAAGCATACTTTTTGACAGTTTTCCCGTCTCAGCCAATATTTTGTTGTTGAGAACATAGGTTATCGATTCGGCAAAATACTTTTTCTGACTCTCTCCGTTCGCAAGTAGCAGAGTGTCAATTCCCAGCCGCGAAAAGATCATCTCGGTGGCAGATTTTATGTGGAAGAAATCTGTGGGACTGGCCTTGTGATTCCAGCTTTCCTTACCTGTTTTTCCGGTAATGAATATATCCAGTGATTTTCTTTCGGTGTAATCATCTACTGACGGAACAGGAGAGTCATGCCTTGTTCTGAAATAGCAGTTACCGAATTCATAAAGCCTGAGATCATAACACTGGCGGTTGATGTTCCAGATAACCGAGCCGAGTCCGCCATACAAAAGCGATTGTCTCATTGCATTCAGATCGGAGCTCAGCGGATTTGCCAGTGTCACAAGCTGGTTTGCGTCAAAATCGCTGTTGCCTTCATACCACTCCGCCGGATTGAGGGAGTTGCACATTATCTCGGCAAAGCCATTGGCCGAGAGGAGTTCTGAAACGGTATTAACCGCCTTTTCCAGGTCGGGTTTCTCAATGTAAGTCAGTGTGGAGTTTACATGATCATTGATCTCCACATTATTGTATCCGTAAATCCTCAGGATCTCTTCGATAACGTCAGCCTCCAGCTTTACATCAACCCTGTACGCGGGGACCTCAAGAAGCATAGTTTCATTATCTTCCCTGAGAATCTTAAAGTCAAGCAGTCCGAGGATCCTGCGTATTGTCTCCCTGCCTATCTTTTTCCCGATGAGCCGGTCGATGTTCGAGAAACTTACTTCAGCTGTTGCATTCCTGATTTTTTCAGGATAAACGTCTATAATGCCGGAGCTTATCTTACCCCCGGCGAGCTCCTTCATCAGGATGGCTGCCCGTTTCAGGGCCCAGACGGTTATGTTGGGATCGGTTCCCCTTTCAAATCTGAAAGAGGCGTCCGTCTGAAGAGAATGCCTTTTGGAGGTTTTTCTTATTGAAACCGCGTTGAAATGGGCGCTCTCCAGGAAGATATTCCTTGTGGCTGAAGTGACACCCGATTTGATCCCCCCGAAGACTCCTGCAATGCACATTCCCTCTTCTTCATTGCAGATCATAAGGTCGCGCGAGGAAAGGCTTCTTTCAAGCCCGTCGAGGGTTATGAATCTGGTTTTGTCGGGAAGGTTTTTAATGATGACTTTTTTCCCTGTTACCTTATCGGCATCGAAAGCATGCAGGGGCTGCCCGATCTCGTGCTGAACGAAATTTGTTATATCTACAACATTGTTTATTGGATTGAGACCTATTGACCTGAGCCTTGTTTTCAGCCATTCGGGTGATTCTCCGATTGTGACATCGCTTATTGTAATTCCGGTGTATCGCGGGCAGGCGCCAGGGTTTTCCACAATCACTTCAAAGCCTGAGGCATTGCTGTCGGGACTGAAGCTATCGACGGAAGGCCTTATGGCAGTATGGTCGCGGCCACTGTTGAGGCTCAGGTATGCCGCCAGGTCGCGTGCAACCCCAAAGTGCGATCCGCTGTCTATCCTGTTGGGAGTCAGACCTATCTCAAATATGGTATCGCGCACCACCCTGAAATACTCACTTGCAGGCGTGCCGGGTACGGCATTGCTGTCGAGAACCATTATGCCTTCATGGCTGTCGCCCAGTCCCAGTTCATCCTCGGCGCATATCATGCCCTCCGACACTTCGCCTCTGATCTTTGTCTTTTTTAGCTCGATGGATTCTTCGCCCCGGTATAGTGTTGTTCCGGCAACAGCAACAGGAACTTTCTGTCCTGCAGCAACATTTGGAGCTCCGCAAACAATATGAAGATGTTCAGGCCGGCCTATGTCAACAGTTGTAACTGAAAGCTTGTCGGCATCAGGATGTTTCATGCAGGTGACGACTTTACCTATCACTACACCCTTCAGTCCGCCCCTGACTGATTCCCACTCCTCAACTCCTTCAATTTCGAGGCCAATACCGGTAAGTATTTCAGACAATTCGTGGGGATCAATGTCAATCCCAAGGTACTCTTTCAGCCAGTTATATGAAATTTTCATCAGTTTTAAAAAAATAATATTCTTTGAGTATGGTGTTAATGTGACTACTTCATAAAAGCCCGTCTGCCCGGTCGTAATTTGTTTAAAAGTTTGTCCGGTTTGTGGGTTACTTTCATCACGGCCGGCTGTTCAAAACGAAAAATTTATCAAGATTGCAAAAGTAAACAATTTCTCTAAGCTTAAGGGTAATTATCTATCTTTGCACATCAAAACCAGATAAGATGACTCTCGAACAGAACGACAGACTGATACTTATTACCAACGACGACGGGTTGTATGCCGCAGGCCTCAGGACTCTCATTGAAGTAATGGAAGAATTCGGAAAGGTGGTGCTGGTTTCGACCCAGGAAAGTATGTCGGGAATGTCGATGGCCCTCACGGTGAAGACTCCGCTCAGAGTCAAGCTTCTCGAGGAGACTGACCGTCGCAGGGTTTATGCCTGCAACGGAACACCTACCGACAGTATTAAGCTCGCTGTCAATCAGTTGCTTGAGAGAAAACCCGACTGGGTAGTATCAGGAATCAACCACGGCTCCAATGCTTCTGTAAGCGTACTTTATTCCGGCACTATGGCAGCAGCTATCGAAGGTTGTTTGTACGGGATAGACTCCGTGGGTTTTTCAATGAGCAACTTCTCCCGAACAGCCGACTTCTCAATATGCATGAAATTCATCAGGATAGTGATGCTGAAACTTACCGAGATGACGCTTCCAAAGGGTATATGCCTCAACGTCAACATACCTTCTGTTCCTGAGAATGATATAAAAGGAATAAAGATTTGCCGCCAGTCAAAAGGCAACTGGAAGGAGGAATTCGAAAAGAGGAAAGATCCAATGGGCCGGACCTATTACTGGCTTACCGGGATGTTTCAGAACCAGGAACCGGAGGCTTCGGATACCGATGAATGGGCACTCGCGAATAACTATGTTTCAATAGTTCCGGTTTCGATCGACATGACCGCACACTCATATATTGACACATTGAAGGAACGATTCAGCCTATGACATTCACCGGGAAATATGACAGGCAATATATCGGAGTCCTTGCCGGTTTTTTAATCCCGTTGCTGATATCTGCAGGAATCTGGCTCTTCTCGGAGGGTAACAGGACTCCCCTGGAATATTTCAGGAGAATAGCTGAGGCAGATATCCTGACTCATATAATTTCACTTTGCGTGTTTCCCAACATTTTCCTTTTCCTGCTCTTCAACCGGCTCGATATGCTCAGGGCCACCAGGGGAGTGCTTGCGATCACAATATTCTGGGCAGTGCTGGTTTTTGCAGTAAAGTTTCTGTTATGAAGTATTTCATAATAGCCGGAGAACAATCGGGCGATCTTCACGGATCGAACCTTGTCAGGGAACTGTTCCGGCTCGACAGGGAGGCAAGTATCCGATGTTGGGGCGGTGATCTCATGCAGTCGGAAGGAGCAGAACTCCTTATGCACTACCGCCAGACAGCGTTCATGGGCTTCGTCGAGGTTGCAAAGAACCTTGGTTCCATTCGCAGGCTGTTTACCCTTTGCAAACAGCAGATCAACTCATTCAGTCCCGATGTTGTGATTCTGATCGATTATCCGGGCTTCAATCTGCGAATAGCGGAATTTGCAAAGAAATCCGGATTAAAGGTTTTCTATTATATTTCACCTAAACTGTGGGCATGGAATGAGGGAAGAGTAAAAAAGGTGAAGCGTAGTGTCGACAGGATGTACATCATTTTTCCCTTTGAGGTTGAGTTTTATTCAAGGCACGGCATTGAAGCCGTTTATCGCGGTAATCCGCTTCTCGATGAGACTGGAAAGAGACAAAGAGCTCTTCCACCTGAGGATGAAGTGCGTAAATCGCTGGGGCTTGATGATAAACCGGTTATTGCCATGCTTGCCGGCAGCAGAAAGAGTGAGGTTAAGCAGATACTTCCGGAAATGCTTAAAGTCGTTTTACATTTCCCCGGCTACCAGTTTGTCCTGGCAGGTGTGAAGAACCTCCCTGACGAACTTTACCGGGGAGTATTAAGGGATTACCCGGTGAGGCTTATCAGGGACAGGACTTACGAGATACTTCATGTATCGGAAGCAGCGCTTGTGAAATCGGGAACCGCAACCCTCGAGGCTGCCCTTCTGGGGGTACCGGAGGTTGTATGCTACAAGGGCGACTTTATCTCAATGGTGATCGCCCGGGCGGTGATAAAAGTCAGATTCATTTCACTGGTAAACCTTATTGCCGGTTATGAAGCAGTTAAGGAACTGGTTCAGTTCTCACTGAATGAAAGGAACCTGGTGATGGAGCTGGAGGCTGTCCTGCCCGGCGGATCAAAAAGGGGAAAGGTGCTGCGCGGTTATGCACGGGTGAAGGAAATACTGGGACCTGAAGGTGCGTCGGAACGGGTGGCATCCGACATGGTGGAGGCCTTAAGGCAGCCAAATCCCCGGTGATCCCTCAGATGGCATGATTACTAAAGTTCAGAGTATTAGATGACAAGGATTTTTCTGAATATACTATTGCTTGTTTTCCTTTTGCCTCACATGGCACCGGCACAGGTTAAGGTGAGGGTGTTTGCCGACCGGAAGCCCTCCTCTGCATCCCTTTCAGTGATCCATGGTAAATTTGATCTGGATACATATGATGGCTCTCCTGTCCCCATTGAACCGGGCGATCCTGTAATTTTTGCCTTGTATGGAGGCAGGATAGCCGTAAAGCTCAGAAATTCAGTAAGTTTTACCGTGGATTCTCTGACAGTGAGGGGACTGACCGGCAATGATAATTTTTCTCTCAGGATCAATGGCAGCCCGGGAGAGCGGCGATATTACAGCGGAAGCCTTAAGTGCATCGCCGACCTTGGGGTAATGGTTTTTACAAATATATGCGACGTGGAGGAATATATTGCCGGTGTCGTAAGGACAGAAGGCGGACCGGGCCGAAGGATTGAATACCTGAAATCACAGGCTCTTCTTGCCCGGACTTACCTTTACAGGAATTCAGACCGGCACATTATCGACGGCTATAACCTGTGCGACAACACTCACTGCCAGGCTTTCAACGGCATTACTTCTGATTCGCTTATACTGAGGGCTGCATCGGAAACAAGAGACCAGGTTATCCTTGCCGCCGACAGCACGCTCATAATTTCAGCATTTCACTCCAATTGCGGAGGTGAAACCTCGACCTCCGATTTTGTTTGGCTCGCTGGTCATGCCTACCTTAAACGGGTTACTGATCCGTATTGCATAAAATCGCCAAATGCTCACTGGAAAAAATCGATCCCCCTGGTTGAATGGGAATCTTATCTGAAACGTTCAGGATACAATCCACCGGGAAATACAGGACACTCTTACAATTTTGCACAGAGCGCCAGGCATAACGAGTACCGGATAGGATCTTTCTCCATTCCTTTCAATAAGATCAGGAATGACCTTAACCTCAAATCATCTTTTTTTTCGGTGTCACATGAAGGCAGCTCCATCGTTCTCAGGGGAAGGGGATACGGTCACGGTGTGGGACTTTGTCAGGAGGGAGCCATGGTTATGGCAGCCAGGGGATTTAAGTCGGGTGAAATAATAACATTCTATTATTCAGATGTTATAATAACTGATGTGAAAAACGCAAAGCCCTTAAAAAATGGTAATGACAATCGGCAATGATGAATACAATTATCAATTATAATTTATACCCCCTTTCCTCCTGATAGCTATCGGGAGGAAAGAGGGTCAGTGTGAATAAAAGGAAACTTATTGATTATTTTTGCACCGTTAAAACCGAAAACATGTCCCTTATTTCGGGATTATGGTTTTCCCGGTTTTACAGGAAATTGCAGGGTTTATTAATGATCATCACCAGATAGGAGTATAAACTGGTCAAAAAGAATAAGATGTTCGCGATATTCAGAAAGGAGACAACCGGATTTTTCAGCAGTCTTACAGGATACATAGTCATAATAGTCTTCCTGTTGATCAATTCACTGTTTATGTGGGTGCTGCCCGGAGAATGGAATATTCTCGACAGCGGCTATGCTGGTCTCGATACCCTGTTCCTGCTGTCACCCTGGATCTTTTTATTCCTTGTCCCTGCTGTCACCATGAAGATGATTGCAGAGGAGAAGAGGCAGGGAACTATGGAACTGCTGTATTCAAAACCAGTGACCGAGCGCGGAATAGTTTACGGTAAGTATCTTGCTGCAGTTGCACTGGTTCTGCTGGCCCTGGTGCCGGGAGTTATTTATTATGTCTCGGTTCATCTCCTTGGCGAATCACCCGGAAACCTCGATAAGGGAGGAACCATTGGAGCATTTATCGGATTGTTCTTTCTGGCTGCCGTTTATGCATCGGCGGGCCTTTTTGCATCATCGCTTACTGAAAACCAGGTTGTTGCCTTTATTGTTGCTGTGCTGATCTCGCTGTTCCTTTTCATGGGCTTCGACGCCTTTGCCTACCTGCCGGGCATGAGGAATATCGATGAACTGGTTATCGGACTCGGTATCAATGAGCACTACAAATCGATGAGCAGGGGAGTGATAGACCTGAGGGATATTGTTTATTTCATCGCCCTGGTTATCCTGTTTAATGAGGCAACACGTATCGTCCTTCTGTCGAGAAATCATGAGAAACGCAACTGGTTCCGTTTCGGGATTACCGTAGCCGTAGTAATAATTGCAGTCATGGCAGTTTCATTTCTGAGACTAAGGGCCGATCTGACAGAAGACAGGCGCTACACTCTCTCCGAACCGACAAGGAAGGTCCTTTCAGAAATAAAGAATGACATCTTTGTTCAGGTCTACCTCGACGGTGAAATGCCTATCCCCTTTAAACGGCTGAAAAGGTCTGTGAGTGAAATGCTGGATGAGTTCAGAATATTCTCGGGCAGGAAAGTTGATTACGATTTCATCAACCCTTCGGAAAGCAATGACAAGGAGCTTAGGGATGCCCTTTACCAGTCGCTGCTTGAAAAGGGACTTAATCCGGTGAATATTCAGGATAGTGACCCGGAGGGAGGATCAAGCCAGAAAATCATTTTTCCCGGGATGATCGTCAACTACAACGGCATCGAGGTGCCAGTCAATTTTCTGAAGAACAATCCAGCCATGACAGCTGAGGAAAATCTTCTTCATTCTGCGGAAGGTCTTGAATATGAGCTGATACAGCCTATAGCCACACTCAGCTCCGACACCATTTACAAAGTGGCCTTCATCGAAGGTCATGATGAAATTCCGGAGGCTGGAGTGGCAGATATCATATTCCATATGGCGCGGTTTTTCACCGTCGACAGGGGTGTTATAGGCGGAACCCCCGGCATCCTTGATAAATATTCAGCAATAGTGATTGCCGGACCACAGAAGGAATTCAATGAAAACGACAAATTCGTACTCGATCAGTATATTATGAACGGGGGAAAGGTGCTCTGGCTCCTGGAGGAGGTGAATGTTTATGCCGACAGCCTTGTTACTGGCGAAACCGCCGCCATCTACAGACCGTTGAATCTTGAGGACCAATTATTCAGATATGGAGTAAGGGTAAATGCACAGATAGTACAGGATATCGAGTGTGCCCAGATCAGGCTTATACTTTCGAGCGGAGGTGTGCGGCAGCAGCCGGTTTCAGTTCCATGGCTCTATTTCCCTCTGCTCACTCCATACCCCGATCATCCGGTAACAAGGAACATAAACAGGGTAAAGGGAGAATTTTCCAACTACATAGATACCGTGGGACTGGATGGAAATATAAGGAAAAGTATCCTGCTTTCGACCTCCGGGCTCACCCGGACCCTGGCGCCTCCCTTTTTCATAAGCCTCAGGGAAGCCGAGATGGTTCCTGAGGAAAGTTCCTTCAACAGGTCGGATTTGCCGGTGGCAGTACTGCTCGAAGGGGTGTTCCCGTCAGCTTTCAGGAACAGGCTTACCGACAATCTGGTAAAAGATGCAGGGATCAGGGTAAGGAAAGAAAGCGTTCCGACGAAAATGATTGTTGTTGCTGATGGCGATATAATAAGAAACGAGGTGAGAAGAACCGGCACTGTTGAAACACCTCTGCCCCTGGGTCAGGACAGGTACACTCTTGAGATGTTCGGAAACAGGGACTTTATCCTCAACAGCCTCAATTACCTTGTCGACGACAACGGCATCATGGAGCTGAGATCAAGGGAGCTTAAGCTGAGGCTGCTCGACGTTAATGAAGTAAAAAACAGGAGATTGTTCTGGCAGACCGTAAATATAGCCGGACCTGTGTTGCTTGTTCTCCTTGCCGGTTTACTTTTCGGATGGAGAAGAAGAATCAAGTATTCAAAATCCTTATGATGAAGCGTAAGGCAGTTCTGTATATCCTTGGTGCGGCCGTCATTATTTTTCTGATGATCCTTCTTCTGAGGGACAGGAAACCATTTGGCGGCAGCAATACCTCTTTTGCAGTCAGACCGGATGACAGAATCACCCGGATTGAGTTTACATCGGGGAACAGTTCCCTGACCCTCAGGGAAGAGGGCGAAGAGTGGCTTGTAAACGGGAAACAGCCGGCCAGAAGAAGCAGTATTCTTTTCATCACAAGGATACTTACCGAAATGCAGATCAAATCACCCGTGTCGGATGAGCTGTTCAATTCCGGAATCACTGCCATGGGAATCGAGCCAGTGGCCGTTAAAGTCTACGAGAAGAACAAATTGCTTAGTTCCTTCCTTGTTTATAAGACAGCTTCAAACCAGTACGGAAACATAATGAAGCTTAAGCCCGGATCCAAACCATACATCGTTTCAGTTCCCGGCAGCGAGGCAGAGATCGGATCGGCATTCACCGTGAACGAACTATTCTGGCAGCCATATACAGTGTTCAGCCTGCAGCCTTCTGAGATCCATTCAGTTACCTTCGAGCATCTTTCTGACACATCATCTTCATTCATGATAAAATATTCAGGCGGCATTCCTTCACTTTTCGGGAACGACAGGGAACTGACAGGCTGGGATACCTCTCGTATTTTGAGGTATATTTCCTATTTCGCACAGGTTCCCTTTGAATCATGGGCTCCGCAACTGACTGAGGCGGAGAAGTCAGGCATATCGGGCGAACAGCCGTTGTACAGGATCACAGTGTTAAGCCCGGGAGGGGAGAGGAGCCTGATAAATCTTTGGAAACGCACCATAACGGAACAGGATTCAGTAAGGGACGATACCGACAGGATGTGGGCACGGAAGCAAGGGGAAGAGGATTTTTTTATTGTTAAATATGCGGATATCGATCCCATTATCAAAAAGCGCTCATATTTCCTCCCCGGACAATAATTTGTTTGAGGATAAATGTTTTTTTTGTAATATTGATAGTTGCGAATTTATAGAAGTAATTAAACCCATTATAATATGAAATTTGTTGTATCCAGCACAGAGTTACTAGGTCATTTGCAGGCCATAAGCAGGGTGATCAGTTCCAAAAACACCTTGCCGATCCTTGATAATTTTCTTTTTAATCTTTCAGGCAACGATCTTGAAATTACGGCATCAGATCTTGAATCGACCCTGATAACAAGGATGAAGCTCGAAAATGCCACGGGTGACGGTATCATAGCCCTTCCGGCAAGGATATTGCTCGACACTCTCAAGGAATTCTCGGTACAGCCGCTTTCATTCGACATCAACCTGGATACACTTGCCGTAGTTATAACTTCCGAAAACGGAAAATTCAATGTGGTAGGTCAGAACGGTATCGATTTCCCTGTACTGCCGGCTATCAGAAAAGAGAAAAAATTCTCATTTATAATCAATGCTGACGTTATGCTGGCCGGAATCAACAGGACGCTCTTTGCAACCGCCGACGATGAACTCAGACCGGTGATGGGAGGGATCTTTGTTGAAGCTTCAACCGATAAGGTTACCTTTGTGGCTTCGGATGCGCATAAACTGGTAAGGTATCAGCGCAGCGACACTCATGCCGACGATAATTCATCCTTTATACTTCCCAAAAAACCGGCCTCGCTCCTCAGAAATATCCTGCCGAAGGAAGAGGGAGCAGTCACTGTTGAGTTCGATGATAAAAATGCTTTCTTCAACCTGAACGACTACAAGGTGGTCTGCAGGTTGGTGGAAGGCAATTATCCCAATTACAATTCGGTGATTCCCAGGAATAACCAGAGGAAGGTCACGGTCGACCGTGTCGAGTTTTACAATACTCTGAGAAGGGTGTCCGTCTTTTCAAACCAGGCAAGCAATCTTGTCAAACTCCATCTTAAAGGCAACCAGATGACGGTTTCGGCACAGGATATCGACTTTTCAATATCAGCTTACGAAAAGATCAATTGCCAGTATGAAGGAGAGGACCTTGAAATCGGATTCAAATCGGTGTTCCTCCTCGAAATTCTTTCCAATATGGCCTCTCAGGATGTCATGATTGAACTGGCTGATCCCACCAGGGCCGGCCTGTTTCTGCCCGGAGAATCTGAAAATGAGTCGGAAGACCTTCTCATGCTTCTCATGCCAATGATGATAAACGCCTGACAATTGAAACTTAACCTCCGCAGGCCCATAGCCTTTCTCGATCTTGAAACAACCGGCATTAACGTTTCCAGCGATCGTATTGTAGAAATCTCGGTTCTCAAGATAAATCCTGACGGAAGCGAGGAATGGCTGATCTCAAGGATAAATCCGGAGATGCCCATACCTCCCAAATCAACCGCAATCCACGGAATAAAGGATGAAGATGTTGCTGACGCTCCGAAATTCAGGGAGATTGCAAAGAATCTGGCCGCCTTCCTCGAAGGAACTGATCTCGCGGGTTTCAATGCAATTAAGTTTGATATACCGGTTCTTGCAGAAGAGTTTCTGAGAGTGAATATTGACTTCAATTTCCTCAAAAGGAAATATGTCGACGTACAGGTCATCTTTCACAGGAAGGAGCAGAGGACTCTTTCGGCAGCATACAAGTTCTATTGCGACAGGGAGCTTGAAAACGCTCACAGCTCGAAGGCCGATACGCAAGCCACTTACGAGGTTCTTAAGTCGCAGCTCGACAGGTACAGCGACCTTGAGAACGATGTGGAAAAACTCGCCGACTTCAGCGCATACAATAACCTGGTCGATTTTGCAGGCCGCATAATTTATGATGAGAACGGGGTGGAAGTGTTTAATTTCGGAAAACACAAGGGGAAAACTGTGGAGACTGTTTTCAGGGACGATCCGTCATACTATTCCTGGATGATGAACGGCGATTTCCCGCTCTATACAAAGAAGATCCTCACTGAAATCAAACTAAGGTCATTCGGCAAAGGACAACTGTAAAATGAAAATTTTCTGTATCGGAATGAACTATCGCAGGCATGCCATCGAGACTGAAATTGACATATCAGCCGGCGACATCAGGAACCTGGATTTTCGCCTTGAGATAAATGACAAAATTGTACAGCAAGGCAATACATCCGACATGATATTCGGAATCGATGAGCTGATTTCATACATTTCCCAATACTTCACCCTGAAAACGGGAGACCTTATTTTCACCGGGACACCTTCGGGTGTGGGACCTCTCAGGCGCAACGACCATCTGGTCGCCTGGATCGGGGATGAATCCCTCCTCGATTTTATGATCAAGTGACCTGATCGGCTTTTAATTGAACCAGTAAGACAATTTCACGACAAGGCCGCGGTTTTTTGACCTCAGGTCTCCGGCGTAAGGACTGCCAAAGCTGTTGTTGAGTATGTCGCCGGCCCAGGAGTTTTCCGTATACACAATGAACAGGTCTGACACAGGTGCAAACCTCCACTGGAAACGAAGGTTCAGGTTAAGGTTGTCGATCTGGTTGTTATACTGAATAAAACTGGTAAAGAACAGGTCATCGGTGAATGTGAAGTCGAATCTGGGACCAATCAGCAGTAGTCTGGCGCTGTTGTAAGGACCTGGCAGTTCTATGTCGTTGTAGGTTGTGACAAGAGCCAGGCTGCCATATGGCTGGACGCGGTAGTTCACCTCGCCGTTCAGGGTGAGCCGGTCCCCGTTGTAGTACCCTCCGTACCTGGCAGTGAGAGAGAAGTTGAACATCTTCCGGTTGTCCGATACGTAGGTGGCGCCTATTTCATTCCAGCTGAAATCCTCTCCTGCAGGCAGCTTAAGCCCTCCGGTATTGGTGGGATCGAACGGTTGAAGGAGTTTTATATAGTTCTCCTTTGCATCGACCGAAAAGGAACTCTTGTTCAGAAAGTCTATCCTGTACATAAGGTTTGTTTCCCTGTCGGTTAGCGAGAACGAGTTATAGGGATCAAGGTAGGTGTCCAGTTTCAGGACAGGCCCGTGACTGATAATGCTTTTGCTTTCAGGAAAGAATTTGTACTGGAACGATCCGTTCAGCTGGTAATACCCCATCCTCCTTATGTATCCGGTCTCGGCATTGTATCCCGAACCTGTGAGAGCCTGGTTGAGGGATGCTGTTATGAATTGCGTGGAATGGGTTATATTTGCAGCCATTGCCGCATCTTTCAATGTCAGGTTATCTACCAGATTCTGATGGTAATAAACCTTGCCATTCCACCTGTTGTCGGGTGTGGCAAGGTTATATTCAAGTCCTGCCACCCTGTTATACTTGTTCCCGGTAAAGGTTTCGTCATCTTCGGTATTCATCACCTGCTTGTTTATAAAGAAGCCTGTGACGTTCGACCTGCTGAAAACCAGCCTCTGGAGGGCAGCCACCATGTAGTTGGCCGCGTGAACTTCATCATTTTTTCCAGTCTGGATGTCCATTATCCCTATCCTCCACCTGTCTCCGAGATTTCCGCTCAGCCTTGCGCCGGCCAGAACCGGATTGTCGAGACCTATCCTTCTTGAAAAGAAAGGCCTTACCCTGTCGGTTCCGAGACTTGCGAAAAGGTCGCTGTTCTCCAGATAAAACTGCCTCTTTTCGGGGAAGAAGAGCTCGTACCTGTCGAGGTTTGTCTGCTGTTTATCCACCTCCACCTGCGAATAATCTGGATT
This sequence comes from Bacteroidales bacterium, assembly GCA_049294075.1. GTDB lineage: Bacteria > Bacteroidota > Bacteroidia > Bacteroidales > VadinHA17 > LD21. Next base: position 31,310 of record JBAQCK010000170.1, read on the forward strand.
CAGTGTAAGATCGAGGTTGAGGGAGGTCGAGAGGATCATCTTGGCATCCAAACCTGCATTCCATTTCCATTTCGTGGCTTCCCCGGCTTCGAAGTCACGCGTGACCTTAGCTGTGGCATAAGGTATCAGCGAAAAGCGCAGTCCGGCCTTGTCCCTGGGTTCATCCCAGATAAGAGTTCCGACAAATGGAAGTGAGCAGTGCGGAAACTGCCGGGGCATTGGAGCCCAGGCCGATTTCTCGTTATTCTTGAGATCGAGCCGTCCGAAATTAATCCCCCATTCCGTGTCCCCCTCGAAGTACCTTAAGCTCCTGAACGGGATACTGACCTCGGTAACCCACTTGTCGTCATAGCTCTTCACTTCCGACTTCCATTTAATGTCCCAGCTGTAATCTACCTTGGTGCCTTCATACTGCAATCCCTCAGTCTGTGCCCCTGCTGCCGATATTCCGAAAGCAAAGCCGTTTGTGAGGTCGTTGTACGTGTTCAGGAAAAACATGAAGTTGTCATTGTTTGAGAAACCGAAATCCCTTCGAAGCGATTCAACCGGCCTCTTTCCCGGAGTGGGATCATGGCAGATAATACCGAGATAAAGATTTGACTTATCGTAAGTAAGCATAACATCGGTTCTTGCAATGGCAAAACCTGTGTCGGTAGGAGTTACACGCTGGAACTCCCTGGTTTTTTCCGCTACCGACCATGGTTCATCATCGAGAACTCCATCGATAATCAGCGGCTTGTCGGTTTTGTTGATTGAGATCCGATATTGATCGCGGTTGACTCCCCTGGTCTGGCTGAAGAGATACGCTTCTGAACAAAGCAATAGAAGAATAGTCGCTATTACAGTATATCGTGACATCAGAAATTAAATTTTGGTGAAGATAAAGAATTGGTTTGTGAATATTAAATTCTATTTTTATGCAATTCCTGATCCAGTCTTGATTTTAGAGATTTTTCACATTTCGGAAACGCCGGTGAGGTGATATCATAGGATAGATAAATTATTGTTATGAAGATTTATATTTCCAACGATGCAAATGAACTGGGCTCACATTCTGCAGAGGTGATTTCTGCGAAATTGAATGAAATCATCAGCACTAAGGGTGAGGCAAGGATGGTGGTGGCAACGGGCAGTTCCCAGTTTGAAATGTTCAGGGAGCTGGTGATGCGCAATATCAACTGGCAAAAGGTTGAGGTGTTCCATCTGGACGAATATATCGGAATACCCGTTACTCACAAGGCAAGCTTCAGGAGGTACCTTTATGAGAGATTCATTAACCTGGTCCCGGTGAAACGCTTCCACAGCATCGATGTGGAAGGAAATATCGATAACCTGATAAGCGAACTTGCCGGTTCGATCCGGAATAAACCCGTCGATCTTGGTTTAATCGGCATAGGTGTCAACGGACATATTGCTTTCAACGACCCCCCTGCCGATTTCGATAACAGAGATGCCTATATAACGGTAAAGCTTAATAAGGAATGCAAGCTACAGCAGGTTAGCGAAGGATGGTTCGGTTCGCCGGGGGAGGTCCCCGATATGGCTGTGTCGATGAGTGTGTGGCAGATAATGCAATGCAGGACAATCATTTCAGTTGTGCCTCACAAGGAAAAGGCTGAAGCAGTCAGGCTTACACTTTCTGAAAGCGTCAGCAAAATGGTGCCTGCAACCATCCTTAAACAGCACCCCGACTGGCATCTGTTTCTCGACAGGGAATCCGCGGGAGGTATAATAAGGTTTTAACCCGGGAACGGGCTTTCAAAGCCCGGGTGGAAAAATTCCGGATAAAAATTAACAATTGATGAACAGGTCAGGAGAAGTCAGCGCTTTACATTACGATTCAGGTAAACCTGTAAGGATAAAATTCAGCGGGGGACTGATAAGCTCGATTGATGAAATTCCGATGTCGGACGAGCTTAATGATATTTTTGTTTCACCCGGACTTATCGACAACCAGGTAAACGGTTACAGGGGAGTGGATTTTTCCGATCCGGCCATCAGCAGTCTTAAGATCAGGATGGCTGTTGATGCCATAAGGAAGGATGGTGTTACTGCATTCTTTCCGACAGTTATCACAGGCAGCCATGACAATCTGGTGAGGGTTTTCCGAAATCTCGCCAGGGCATTGCAGGATGATGAAGAGGTAAGAACTTCTGTTGCGGGGTTTCACCTCGAAGGACCATATATATCGCCCGAGGCAGGTTTCTACGGCTGTCATCCTGCTGAATTCATCAGGAAACCTTCATGGGATGAGTTTATGCAATACCAGGATGCCGCAGCCGGAAATATCCGTCAGGTTACTGTCAGTCCGGAGATAGAAGGCGCCATGGATTTCATAAGCCGGTGTGTCAGGCAGGAAATCATGGTCTCCATCGGACATACAAATGCCAGTGCCGCGCAGATAATGGAAGCTGCTGACAGGGGCGCCAGGCTGTCGACTCATCTCGGAAACGGATGCGCGAACCTGATCGACAGGCACAGAAACCCGATATGGCCACAACTGGCCAATGACCTGCTGACACCCTCAATAATTGCCGATGGTCATCATCTTCTTCCCGAAGAGGTCAGGGTTTTCTGCAAGGTGAAAGGGCCGGATAATATTATTATAACATCTGATGTAACCCACTTCATTGGAATGGAACCAGGCAACTATGTGTTCCTGGGGAGTGATATTGTCCTGTCAGCCGACGGACTTATCAAAAACCCGGTGCTTAACTGTCTGGCAGGGGCATCACTTCCCCTCAGAACAGGCGTGGGAAATGTGATAAGATTCACCGGGCACACCCTGGGCCAGGCTGTAAACATGGCTTCAAGAAATGTTTCGGCGGCTTGCAGAATAACCGGCCGGGGCACACTTGAATCCGGAATGAGGGCTGACCTGATCCTGTTCCAAATGGAAGATTTTAATATGTCAGTCAGGAAAGTTATTGTAAACGGCAGGGAGAATGCCCCGCGGCCGGAAATCTAAACTACCGTTAATATGGCAATTCTTGATTATATAGTTCTGATAGGATACTTTGTCCTGATAACTGCATTTGGAATCTGGATTTCAAGGAAGATAAAGACCAGCGACAGTTACTTCAGGGGCGACAGAAAATTCAAGTGGTACATCATGCTGGGGCAGGCCTTCGGTGTCGGGACCCATGCCGAGATGCCCGTTGCCCAGACAGGGGCAACATTCAGCAACGGATTTGCCACTATCTGGTACCAGTGGAAGAACATGCTTATCACACCATTCTACTGGCTGATAGCTCCTTTTTACCGCCGAAGCGAGCGTACTACTGTGGGTGAGATCATCGAGGACAGGTACGGAAGAACAATGGGGCTTGTATATTCAATTTTTGCCATTGTCTTCTTTGTATTCAGCATGGGAGTCATGCTCCAGGGTGCAGCAAAGGTCATTTCCGTTGCATCCGGGAATCTTTTCTCCCCGAACATGACAGTGATAGTGATGACGGCGGCTTTTATAATCTACAGTTTCGCGGGGGGTCTTATCGCTGCTGCATATACCGACTTTATCCAGTCGTTCCTCATAATAGCCCTGTCGATAATGCTTATTCCGCTTGGTCTTAAGGAGGTGGGCGGATTTCACGCGATGAGGCAGGTTCTTCCAGATCATTTCTTCGACCTTTTCAACAGCGCCAGCGGTATAGACGGTTTTACAATTGCCATGCTTGCAGTCAACGGTATTGTGGGGATAACAGCCCAGCCACATATGGTGTCGATGTGCGCAACCGGAAACACTGAAAGGGCCGGAAGGATAGGACAGACATTCGGATCAATGGTAAAACGGCTTATTACAATCGGCTGGGCAATGACAGGTCTGGTTGTTGCCGCACTTGTAATAATGAAAGGTGTGGAACTGCCTGATCCCGAGATGGCTTTTGGCTATGCCTGCAGTGTTCTTCTGGCGCCCGGCCTCGTCGGTTTGATGCTGGCTTCAATACTGGCTGCCAATATGTCTTCATGTTCAAATTTTATGGTGAATACGGGAGCGCTCTTCACTCAGAATATTTATAAGAAATACATGAATCCTCAGGCCACCGATTTTAAGCTGCTTTGGATGGGACGTTATTCGGGGCTGGGATTATCGGTCATGGCCGTGCTGTTTGCACTCGGGGTGAAGAATGTCCTTCACGGATTCCTGTTTGTGGAAACACTGGCAGCATTCATGGGGATCATTTTCCTGGGCGGCATAATCTGGAAAAGGGCTAACCGCTACGGAGCTGCAGCCGCAGTGATAGTCTCACTGTCAGTTTACTACATTGCCAATTTCCTGTCGGCCGGCGAACTGGTCCTTGTATACAAGTGGATGCCCCGACCCTTTGGACTGGCTATGCTCTCGGGCTTCCTCGTGTTCGGGCTGGTAAGCATTCTCACCCGGCCTGAGGACAGGGAGAGGATCGAAGGTTTTTTCGACAACATGCGGCGGAAATCCGATGCGGATCACACCGGATCCGATGGTAAAAAGCCTCTTGGTGAGCTGTCGGGTGATGATCTTCTTCTTCTCGATCTTCCGGGTTGGGGAAAAAAGGAACGCTGGCGCAACTTTTTCAGGCGCTACAGGGAGGACCTTGCTGGTTTCGCACTAAGCTGGCTGATGGTAGGACTGCTTATCCTCATCGCGTGGGGCTTTATGCAGATATAGTCTCTGACTGTCTTTTCGAAAATATCCTGATGCTTATACCGGAATTGAAAATTCTGGTTAGCACTTTGAAATACAGGACAAGGTAAAGAATCAGGGAAACAAGCCAAAGAACCAGGATATTGAACAGGAAAGTTTCTATCTGCTTATCCCCGATTTTCTTGTAGGGCGCATAAAAATGAGCACGACCATTCCCCTACAGTCCCAGCACCTCTCTTCCCTGCCTGAAAACTATATCGACCGGGATGCCGGCAGCGTTCACCCTGTCGAGGTCGCGGCGCAGGCTTTCGGTCATCACACCGTCACCTTCGACCCAGGATTTGGCAGCATCATAATCGCCATCGCCCTGTACCCTCAGGATCTTTTCCACCAGCGATTCCACCGCCTTTTTCATCTCCTCAAGATTCACCTTGTAGTAGCCGTTGTCCAGGCAGATGAAGGCTTCGTTGTCGGCAAAGTACTTCAGCGACAGCATATTGGCCTTTCCGTGCGCACTTGCCGCGCCGAACCTGCCCGAACGGAATATCCCTGCAAAGAATGTTACATAGTTGTTCATCACCTCGCCGCTTGTTATTTCGCCCATCTCATAAAGCTTTGTGACAAGATAAAGGCCCATGATGTCGGCCTTTGCTTCCTCGAGCGAGGAATACTGTTCCTTCAATGCCTCCCTTACCGTTCCCTTTCCGTTGATTGTGTTCTGCACACCCATGCCATGAGCCACTTCATGAAAGGTTGTATTCTCGAAGAAGGCGTCAAATGTTATATGCTGACGCTGGCTCTCATCAATCAGCATTGTGGCAATGGGCATGAGAATATTATCAAATTTTGCCTTCATGGAGTTCTTGAGCTGGAGCTTGCGGCTGCCGACCGCAAGGTGTATCTCGGGATCATTGGGCAGGTTGATGGCTATGGTCTTGCTCCCGGCATTGCAGTCGCCGGCATAATAGATCGCATCATATACATTCATGTCAGCATCAATCCCCGGCGTTTCTGCCTTGTAGGCCAGATCGACTGGAAGTCCGGCCTGAAGTGCCGGAAGCATAGCATTGAATTTCTCAAGCTGAGCGCTCCAGACGGGATCTTTCACCAGGACGAATGCCTCATGGGCAGCTTTATAGCCAAAGAGCTGGTCTTCATAATTCTCTATTGGTCCCGCCACAAAGTCAATATTCGACTGTTTCATTTCCATCCATGCAAAGTCGCTTGGCCGGTAGTTGTTTGTAAGCAAGGCATCAGCCCGCATGGTGAGATACTTTTTCAGTCCCGGATCCTCAGCCAGCTCAGCCGCCTCAAGCATCAGCCCGGCTGCCTTCGAATGCTGCTCCTGGAATGCCTCCGGGTACGGCACCGAAATAAGCCTGCCCTCATTGTTTCTTCTCACAATGGTATAAAGGCTGCTTTTATCCGGATCATTCCATTCCTCAAATTCCTTAATAGTCATGTCCTCCGGATAGAATTGTGCTCCGGGGAACTTCTTCCCGAATTCCGGAATAAAGGGAAGATTGTTGTTCAGCCTGTCCCACGGACCGTAATGGATTTTCATATATTCCCTGGCGTACTCATTTTTAACCCGGGCAAGAAGTTCTTCCTTGTCACCGTACGCTTCCATCCAGTAGATATCATCCATGATGGCTGCGGCATCAATCAATAAACCAACAATTTCTCTTTCCTGGCTGCTTAACCAGCTCAGGTCGGTGGTCAGCGTTACCTCTTTGAATCGTGCAAGATTGGCTTTCATTTCTTCTGTCAGTTTCTTATCCTCGGAATTGCATCCTGTCAGCACTACCGCCAGAATGATCACAATTAATCTGATGATCTTGGTGTTCATTTTTGCCGGGTTTTGTTATTTAATGGCAAGTTAGAAAAAAGTTTTATACCGCACGCCGCATACCGCATTATCAGCAAACCCTCCGACAAAAAGCAATCCTGATCATGTTACTTGATGATTTGAACAATAATAGCTATCTTTATCGGATTATTAATAACAGGAATTATGGGAAGATTAGGTCTGACGGAAATCATACTCATTCTGCTGGTGGTTGTACTTCTTTTCGGCGGAAGAAAAATACCTGAACTGATGAAAGGTCTTGGTCAGGGGCTTAAAGACTTTAGAAAAGCCTCCAAGGTCGATGATGATCCTGATAAGGTGAAGGCTGAATCCGGGGAGGACGAAAAAAAGATCTGAAAACCATATCGTTTCAGGTAAAAAATTTGTCGAATTACAATAAGCAGGTTATTGAATTACGATAAATTTTTGTTGTTATTTTCAGCTTAATCAGGGCATTCAGCCTGTCAGGGCTTCAGTCCGTGGGCAGGAATCCGGGAGCTTTCCGGTGTAAGGCTTGGAAAAAATCAGTAAATGAACAGGAAAAGCAGTGGCAGGATCACACCGGCTGCTGTAAGAACCGCTCCTCTGCGTGTTATTCCGTTTTTGCCCTTTACAAGGAAAAGACCGGTGATTGTCACAAACATAAGCGAAACACAAAAGATGTCGCTGAAGTATTTCCACCATCTTCCGGGATTGTAGTGAAGGAAGTTGATCTGGAAAAAGAGGGGCCGTTTGCTTATTCTCTCTATCGTACCCTCGCCGGTGCCGGTGTTTATTCTTGCCGATCCGTCGTTGACGAAGATGGTGAGTATGTTACCCGATGGGTAGTAGAATGTTTTATACTCCGGGTTCCCGGGGATCTTTTCGAGTATTTCCCTTGCAGCAGCGTCATTGAAGCTTTCCCTCTGCACAGGGATATCGGTGGTGAATGACCTGTTTTCGATAAGGTAATTCGGATTCCAGTCGTTCTTGTGGTTCAGGGCAATACCCGAAAGTGCATAGATAATTGTCATTCCGGCGATGAGATACCCTATGTCGCGATGTGTTACCCGGTTGAATTTGTTAATGTTCATGAATATGAAATTGAAAAAGGTCAGTCCGGGACTGACCTTTTAGTTAAGTCCTTCGTTGTTACTACTTCACAACGGTATGCTTTGCGTAGACCATCATCAGATCGGAAAGCGCTGTCTGGGAGGCTAAAGCTTTTTCCGTTTCGCAAGTATCGGCTCCTGCTTCAGCATGCATCGGAGCAGCGGTCAGAGCTCCTTCTGCTTCATGAGTCTCACCTGCTCCGGCTGTCGGTTGTGTCAGCCTGCCTTCAACGATGACTTCGCTTCCAAGCAGTTCAGTAGGGAATTTAGGCATTTCTTCCCCGGCCTGAATGTAAAGCCTTACATCCGGATCGTCGCCGGTAATGAAAAGTTTTTTTCCGCTGTGCATGCAAACATGCACTACCTTGCCTTCAACGCTGATGTCCTTGCCCACGTATTCGGAAGGATTGGCTATCAATGATGCAAATTCAACCCTGACAGCGCCCTGTTCCTGGTTGTTCTGCGCGGCCTCCTTGTTTCCTCCGGTTCCGCAGGAGATCGTGACAAGCGCGATTACTGAAAATGCTAACAACTTCCTTATCATACTTCTTATAATTTAATTAAGGTTTAATTTTCTGAGGCCGAAAGATATAAAAAAAATCTCATATTAATCAAGCGGTCAGAGCTCCCATCCCTGACGGTATTCTCTCGTGAGGTACTGATTGGCTTCAGGAATGTTGGTTATCTTCATGTTTGCCGAATCATATTCAACCCTTTGTTTTGCCCTGAGGGCTATCGCTCCCAGATTGATTGTCTCGGTTACAGGACCTGCAAGCAGGAAGCTTCCCGGGGCCTGCGAGCCGTTCCTGAAGGCGTCGATCCATACATTGTCGCCGGCTCCGCCTTCATCCGCTCTGTTATAGTTTTTAACGATGTGTTCCATTTTGCTTTCAGGAAGAAGCACGGGGTCCTCGCCTCTGAAGCCGGCCAGGATTTTTCCCTTGTCACCAACTATCATCATGCCCTCTCGTGGAAGTGATTTTCCCGAGGATCTTAGTTCGTCGGGAACAAAGGGTTTAATGCCTCCGTCGTACCATATGAGTTCAAAGGGCGGAAGATCAGGTTGTTCTGTAAACTGGAAACGGATCATGCACGACAGGGGAAAAGCGACATCGTTGTTAACGCCAACCGCAACGTTATCGCGGAGGGTGCATGTTGTCGTGGCGTTGGCCTCAGCGCTGTATGCAGGCTTTTCTATACCCAGGGCAAGGAACAGGTTGAAGAGGCTGTAATGGCCCATGTCGGCTATGCTTCCTCCGCCGAAATCGTACCATCCGCGGAAAACGGCATGGGTGAAATTAGGGTGATAAGGCCTGTCGGGAACAGGTCCGAGCCAGAGCTGCCAGTCGAATCCCTTCGGAACCGGCGGCTTGTCGGCAGGAACAGATTGCCACTGCGGCCAAACCGGCCTGTTCGACCAGTTGTGTATCTCTTTGAGTGTTCCTATCAGCCCGGCATTGATCCAGGTTTTAATCAGAGCGGAGCCGGGCCTGCTGTTCCATGCCAGAAGATGGGTGCTCATCCCTGTGCTCTTCGCGGTTTCTATGGTGAGTCTTCCTTCGCGGATCCTGTTGGCTATGGGTTTGTGGGTAACTACATGCATCCCTTTCTTCATCGAGGCAATTGCCACAGTTGCATGCAGGTGATCGGGCGTCATGTTCTTGATGGCATCAATATCCTTCTCTTTTTCAAACATTTCCCTGAAATCTGCATAAGATGTGCATCCCTTGTAGTTTGCCGTTTCTTTCGATTTTGAATAGTAACTGTTAACGAATTCCTGTCCGATATCCCTTCCTCCGGGGATCCCTTTCAGTTTTTCACCCCAGGAGCTGTTACCAAGGGCCTTGCGGATATCGTCCCTGATGCCGTTTGCCGACCAGTCGACATAATCTGTCGTGAATTTATTCGGATCGGCAACTGACACAATCTGAACCGCCGGGTTGGCAATAAGCCCGGTCATTTCTCTCATGCCCTGGGTGCCGCAGCCAATGTATCCCAGGGTAAGCTTGTCGCTTGGAGCCACGTATCCGGGTCCTCCCAGTACCTGTCGTGGCACAATCGTAATTGCCAGGGATGCAGCAGCAGCCGATCCCAGGAATTCGCGCCTGTTGATTTTCTTTGAATCTGACATGTGTTGATGATTATGGGTTAGGTTTGGAAATAATCATTTTGTGAACTTGAGGCAATTTTCAAATTTACAAAATGAGATGACACGCTAAAATTTATTTGCTGTGAATTATTTCCGGATATTACAGATGGTAATTTTTATTTTTAAATACTTTTTGAATCAGGGAATATTTTCATGTTATGAAGTGTCTAATGACATGAACCAATAAAATCTTATTGAATATGAAGAAAAATGTTACCATGCAGATACTGTCATTGACAGTAATGCTTGCTTTTCTTTGCATGCCTCTGGCTCTTAATGCACAGGGGTCAAAGGCTGATTTTTCGGGAAAATGGGCATTCAATGCCGAAAAAAGTGAACTGGGTGATCAGGGTCAGGGAGGCGGAAGAATGGGCATGGGCGGCGGTGATTTCACTGCAACCCAGGCAGCCAATCTTCTTACCGTAGAAAGGACCCGCCAGGGCAGGGATGGTCAGACCATGAACATAACCAGCAAATACACCCTCGACGGTAAGGAAAGCGTCAACACCATGGGAATGGGCGAGAGCAAGTCAACCGCTACCTGGTCGGCCGACGGCAAATCACTAACAATCGTAACAAAAATGTCATTTGAACGCGACGGACAGTCGATGGAATTCACGACTACCGAAGTCTGGACGCTTAACAGCCCGGCTTCCCTTACAATAGCCACCACGAGGAATACCCCGAATGGCGAAGTAAAGACAAAAATGGCTTACGACAAGAAATAAAGTCAGGCAGGTAAACGAACAGAACCGCGAAGCACTGGTGTTTTGCGGTTTTTTACTTTCTGGCGGTCATCCTTTCGTTATTGATTTCCTTGAGTTCCTCGCCCCTTACAATGAAATCATCGGCGTTTTCAGGTGTCAGTACATAGATTGCCTGTTTCGGCTTGAGGCCCTGTTCAATAATTGTATGCTTGTCATTTACATCACCTGTGACAACAATCTGTTTGGCTTTGTCTTTTGTGTAAACGAAGGGAATTCCATCAGCTTCGGCATGAACGCATTCAGTGGGAACGTAAATCACATCGCTGTATTTCTGAATGACTACTTTATTGTTGGTGGTCATGGCTGGTCTGAGGTCAGGATCCGATCCGTCAAGCCTGACCATTACCTCGAACACCTTGGAGTCGGAATTTTCAAGTTGTTCACCGATGTTGGCCACTGAATAAACTTTTCCTGAAAACATCTTGTCCGGGTAGGCGTCAACCCTGATCTCCACATTCTGTCCGGGCTCGATCTTTCTTATTTCTATCTCGCTGATATAGATTTGTGACAGAAGCGAGGAGAGGTCAGGTAACGTGGCGACAATCCTGTCGGCCATGTTTATGGTCGATCCGGTTTTAATCTTAGTACCCCTGCGGTCTCTTTTATAGACCACCATTCCGGGAGATGGTGCAGTGATCGTAAAGCCGGCAAGCACTTCCTCAAGGCTTTCCACCCTCCTCGCGATCCTGTTATAAAACATGTTAAGCCTGATCAGGTCTCTTTCGACCTGGGCCACTCTTAGCTCGTAACCTCTTTTCCTCTGTTCCAGCATCCTTTTCTGCCTTTCCACGTCTATCTCAGCCTGTCTGATGGTAGCCGGAGGTTCAAATTTTGAATTCAGAAGGGTTATTTCCGCTTCTTCAACCGTGTGAATCTGGTTTCTAATGTTATTTCTTAAATTAGTAAGTGTTACAGCGGTATCGAGCTTTTTCATCTCTATGTTGTTCATGTATTCGTTGAGCAATTCACGCTCATCTTTCAGAGTGTTGTCGTACTGGGTTCTGTCGAGTGTGGCAACATAATCTCCGGTTTTCACAATAGTTCCTTCAGCCACCATATCGGTAATCCTGAGCGGCTGGGCCCGGAAATCCCTTCCTCTGCTTACCTCGGGGGCTTTTATATCGACCGCGTTTTCTGCAAGAATTTCTCCAGGAACGGAGATCGAAACTTCAAAATCGCCTTTTAAGGTTTCTGTAAACAACAGATTCCTGTCCTGCCTCGATGTGAGCTTGTTGAAGAAAAACAGGGCGATCATTGTAAAAACGAAGACGGCCAGTGTTATTAGTATCGTTTTTTTCATCACTTATAGATGCTGATTAATTTATATAAAGTTCATGCGAGAACGAAATTAGGAAAATTCGCCATGCCATTCCCTTGATTTAAACTTATTTAACATATTTAACAATAATTTGTATAAATTGTTCCGGCAGCTTCCATGATTTAAGCAATAAGGCAGTCGGGCCTTAACGAACATTGCCAAAGAACAATGCAAAAAAAATCCCCCATTGCAGGGGGATTTAAATGTAACCGTGAAACGGCCGGATAAGTTTTTGGGTTTTATCTCCTGAACATACCTCCCGGGATGGATCCAAGGATGCTTTTGCCCTTTGTCTGTTGTGCTCCGTCGCCTTTCAGGATGTAACCAGACCCTTCTTCTTTTTGATGGAATAAGGATCAGTAATTCAACCATTAGATACGGCCCGAACCAGAATTTCAAGCCGCGGCATGGAGCAGACTCTCCATTCAAATATTTCATTCTGCAACAGACTGGTTGCGGTCAGGGCCGGAGTCTCCTTACGGAAATTCGGTGATATAGCAGGAGGGGATACAGCGGGCCGTCAGACTCCGTCGGGTTATGATGAGACAGATCATGATTTCATAGCCAGTGTCCTGCTGTCGCCCAAAACTTCTCTGACGATGCTTTATCAGAATGTAAGCCAGAAAAACATCCCGGTTTATCAACAAGTGGTGCTTGAAAACTATGCTGTGAACCAAACGGATCCGCAGAAACGGAGGCTGGCTTATGTACGGCTCAATACCGACATTGATGCAGGCATGATGAAATCGGGGATTATAACTGCATCATACCAGCAAACCAGGGAGGGTTCTGCAATGAACAGCCTTGCTCTCTTTACTGTACACTCGTTCGACCTGCCGCTATGGAACATATTCAATCTGAATGGCGGCTATACATGGAACTTCCTTGCAGCCGATCTGAGTTTCCGGAATATCCTTAACAAAGATTACAGGTATCATGGATCAGGGATAAACGGCTACGGACGCTCCCTTTTCCTTACTTTTCAGGCAAATTTTTAAGCGGGCGCCCGGATGGAAAGGATAATCATTATTTTTACAAGTAAAAATACCAGGTCCGGCACCCTGGCAAAATCGGGTTATACATTGAGGGTCCAACGGTTAACCTCATTTTATGCACAAAAACGGGAATACCATATTCAGGATTATCCTGGCTGCCTTTCTGCTTACTTTGGCAGTAGTTGCAGTGGCTTGTGCCGGTATGTCGGACCGTATAAAAAGCAAACAGGAACTTCTTAACTTCAAAAATGCCAACGCTTCAGTCGTTATGTCTGAAGACAATCAGCTTCTCGGGAAATATTTCTACGAAAACCGGACAAACATCTCCTTTGATCAGTTACCCGGGCATCTTGTTGATGCTCTGATTGCAACCGAAGACGTCAGGTTCTATGATCATCATGGAACCGATCCAAGAAGCTTCCTGAGGGTTCTATTTAAGTCGATCCTCATGAACGACCGCAGTTCCGGAGGAGGGAGCACGATAACACAGCAACTGGCCAAGAATATGTTTGGCCGCACGACCAGTGGTTTTATTCCAATGGTCTCAAACAAGATCAGCGAGCTTATAATGGCCCGCCGCATCGAAAAGGTATACAGTAAGAATGATATTCTTACACTGTACCTTAATACAGTTGCCTTCGGGGAAAACGTTTATGGCATCGAGGCAGCCTCGGTCAGGTTCTTCAATAAGTCCACAGCAGACCTCGCAGTTGAAGAATCGGCGGTGCTGGTTGGAATGCTTAAGGCAAATACTTTCTATAATCCCCGCCGTAATCCTGAAAATGCAAAGGCAAGACGAAATGTGGTACTGGGGCAGATGAAGAAATACAAATTTCTTGACACGAAATCCGCAGATTCTCTTTCCCTGCTGCCGATGGTTATAGATTACAGCCGGAAAACACGGTCGGAAGGCATTGCTGATTATTTCCTGGTTCAGGTGAGGAAAGAGGCGGAGGAAGTTCTGAAGGGTTACAACTCTCCTGACGGCAGTGAATGGGATATGGAAAGAGATGGCCTTATAATAACCACAACACTTAATTTTTCCCTTCAGGATTATGCGGTACGCTCATTCAGGGAGCATCTGCAGGTTATGCAAAAGAGGCTCGACTCACAGTACAGAACCTCATCAGGCCGCAGGGCACTGGAACAGATTACCGCCAGTGAACTCAGGAGGCTGGGACTCGAAAACAGGGCCTCTGAGATGAGGGTTCAGGAGATCTTTAGCTGGGACAGCACCTATACCGATTCTCTTTCCGTGTCGGACAGTCTTAAGCGGTCGCTTACGATCCTGCATGCCGGACTTATGGCATTGGACCCCGTGTCAGGCGGAATTAAAGCATGGGTGGGAGGGCTCGACTTCAAGACCCAGCCCTACGATCAGATTCTTGCAAGGCGCCAGCTGGCATCAGTGTTCAAGCCCGTTCTTTATGCCGCGGCCCTGGAAGATGGATTTGAACCATGCCGCTATCTCGACAACGATTCAATAACCCTGTCGGGCTTCGATGACTGGAGCCCTGAGAATTTTGACCATTCATACGGTGGAAAATACTCCTTGTCCGGGGCCCTGGCCCATTCAATGAACATACCGACCTTCAGCCTCTTTCTTGAACTCGGATTTGAAAAGGTCAATGAGATGTGGCGAAAGATGCGCTTTTCCTTCGAGCTTGACAACACCCCTTCGCTTGCACTGGGAACTGCCGAGGCAAACATCAGGGAGGTCGCCGTTGCCTATTCATCATTTGTAAACGGAGGATACAGGATTGGGCCATGGTGCATCAGCTCTATCTCAACTCCGTCAGGGAAGCTCATCTATTCAAGGGAGACGACAGGAGAAAAAATAAGGATTATGACCGACAGAACCAGCAATCTTATGTCAGCCATGCTGCAGAAGGCTATCAGGGAGGGAACGGGCGTCTCAATGAGTGGCGTTTATGGTGTTGATTTTCCTCTTGCCGGCAAAACCGGGACCTCACAGGATTATTCAGATGCCTGGTTTGCAGCTTTTAACCCCGGGCTGGTTATGGTTTCAAGGGCAGGGGCATCATCAAGATCCGTTCACTTCAACAGCGGATCGAATGGATCCGGAAGCGCACTGGCGCTGCCACTCGTGGCTCTCACCCTGAAGAAGATGAAGCAGAACCGGACTCTGAGCCAAAGCCTTATAAAACCTTTTCCCGAGCTTCCTCCTGAACTTGCCCGCGCTCTCGATTGCCCCGATTTCAGGGAGGACAGTTTTTTTGACATGATAATTGATATCTTTGAAAAGGATGAAAAGGAATACGATACTCCCGAACGCAGGGTAGAGAGAAGGATTAACAACATTATAAGAAAAATTTTAAAGAAGAGAAATTATGAAAAATAAATTGTTCCGGACTTTATCAATTGTCTGTACTATCATTTTGATAATCCCCGGCCTGGCTTGTTCCCAGGACATGAACTGGACCCATTTCAGGGGTAACAACCTGAATGGCTTATCCTCAGCTGTAAATATTCCGCTTGAGTGGAACGAAGGCAATACAAAATGGAAGACCACTGTACATGGAAGCGGACATTCTTCACCGGTTGTCTATGGAAACCAGGTCTGGGTTACCACTGCCACTTCCGACGGCACTCAACTCTTTGCAGTCTGCGTCGATTTCAGGACAGGAAAAATAATCCATGACGTTAAGGTGTTTGATGTTGATGACCGTATAAGCAAGCACGGGATAAATACCTATGCCAGTCCGACACCATGCATTGAAAACGGCTTCGTGTATGTTCATTTCGGCAGTCTTGGCACAGCCTGTCTCAGAACTGACGACGGATCGGTCGTATGGAAGCGTACCGACCTGAAATGCAATCATGTGCAGGGACCGGGCTCATCGCCTGTGCTCTACAGGAACCTGCTTATACTGCATTATGAAGGCACCGATGTCAGGTTTATCGTGGCGCTTGACAAGGAAACGGGAAAACAGGTGTGGCGGACCGACAGGCCGGAAGAACCTTACAAGGCCCTGGCCAACATCGGGAAAAAGGCTTATGTTACCCCTTTGATTATGAACGTAAAGGGAAGAGATCTCCTCATATCCAACGGATCAGCGGTGTGCTGCGCTTATGAGCCGCTTACAGGAAAAGAGGTATGGAGAGTAGTGGGTGGAGCCGAATCGACTGTTCCAATGCCTGTGGCATGGAATGGTAAGGTCTTCTTTTACACTGGCTCCGTAAACAGTCCGGACGGCAGGACCTACACCGAAATGTTTGCTGTTAATCCTGAAGGGAAAGGAGATATCACTTCAACCAGCATACTCTGGAAAAAGCGGGACGACCAGGCGCACACCCAGATGCTTACACCGGTGGTGAAGGATGGCCTGATTTATACTGTCAACACGAGGAATTACCTTATGTGCATTGATGCTGAGACAGGAAAGGAAATCTGGTCGGAAAGACTCAGGTCCGATCACAACGCCTCACCGGTAATTGCAGAGGACCTTGTCTGGTTCTTTTCGGTTAAGGGAGAAGTGACTGCTGCGCGTACCGGCCGCAAACCGGATATAGTATCCCGTATCCAGATGGATTCGGGGATATGGGGTACACCCGCCTTTATCGGAAAGTCGGTGATAGTAAGGACAGAAAAGTACCTCTGCAGGATAGAGAAATAGTTTTGTTAAAACCGCAAATACTTTAGGCGTTTTCCCTGGTAAACTCAGGATACTGGGCGTTTCACCGGGCATTACTTTTGTTTTGTTCGCGGGGATACTTATGGGACATCCGGGATTCACTGCCTGAAAAGTTAAATATCATAGTTACAAATCCACTGATCTTCAACAAGCCCGTTTCGGAAGTTGCCAGGATATTAAGCGAAGTTGTTGTTATCTCCGGAATACTTCACAAAGGGAATCTTAATACAGCTTCTTCAGAGAATGTCATTCATGAGGGAGATATAATACCGGTGGTGACCAGAAAGGGAATGGCAAGGGAAGTATTGCAGCTTACCGCTTCAATGTGATCAGATCCCGCTCAGCTGAACTCCTTCAAAACGCATCGAAGGCAGCCTTATGGAATCGTCTTCCCTGATATCACTTCCCATTTCCTTCAGATTGAACCAGAACCGGTTCATATTGCCGGCAATGTTCATTTCGTTAATGGGATGGACGATCTGACCATTTTCGATATAGAATCCCTCGATACCATATGAGAAATCACCCGTTGAACCGTTGCAGTTGGCCACGATGAAACCTGTTATCAGGACTCCCTTTTTCATGGAAGCAATTAGTTCATCGAGATTCCTGGTACCTGTTTCGAAAACCACTTGTAAGATCAAGTTTATATAAATTCTGACGAATTGTCTCCTGTAACCTGGAAATATTTTATCAGAAAAGGCGGCAGAAATCTTACGAAGATGCAGTTTTGCAGAAATATTTTTACAGGACTTTCCCAAAAAACACCACATAACAAACGTCTGATAAGCCGGTATTGTTTACTTTTACAACTTCTCATAAAGAAACCGGTAAATTACAACAATGTTAATGAAAGTCCTCATCACCGGATCATCAGGATCTATAGGAAGCGTAGTCGCCTCGAGCCTTGCAGAAAGAAAAATTCCGGTTATCGCTGTCGATCTGAGAGACCTGCCGGATACTTCAAAGAGCGGGTATTATAAATTCTATAATTGCAGCATCACGGAGAAGGAAAAGCTTGAGAAAATATTTGAAGAGGAGCGTCCGACACACGTGATTCATCTGGCAAGCACGTTTCACAAGATCCGCGACAGGCAGCTGGAGTATCAGATTGATGTGGACGGGTCGGCAAATATCCTGGATATATGCAACAGGACTTCATCGGTTAAGCAGCTGATATTTTCAAGCTCTGCAACCATATACGGGGCTCACAGGGATAATCCGGAATGGATCAGCGAGACCGATCCCGTCAGGCCGGGGAAATATGTATATGGCCTGAACAAGAAACATATCGAGGAAATGTTAATGAATTCACCGGTAAGGGAGGATCTTCACAGGGTGTTATGCCGGATATGCACCGTCATCGGTCCTACCTACAATAAGCCTGCAACCATAGTGTCGATGCTGCTGAAAATAGGCTGGCTGCCTTCGTTCACAAAAAGCAACAGGGTCCAGTTCATTCATACCGACGACCTTGCTGAACTGATACATCTGATTCTCAAGGATGACGAAATAGCAGGGATCTATAATCTGGCGCCTGACAGTTATTCTCCGATCAAGGACCTTGTGCCCGGGAAGAAATACATTTGGATACCTCTGGGCCTTGTCAGACTTTTTATCTCAATACTGTGGCCGCTCAGGCTTCTGAATCTTGAACCGGCCGGTGTGAACGCGAGTATCTATCCGATTGTAATTGATCCGAAAAAAATAATCTCGAGGTACAATTACAAGTTCAGGTATTCCTCCGACCAGGCATTCGGGGATGTAAAAATAAGGAACATGATACCTGCAGATGCCAGGTTCTAGTCAATCATCCTGTAATTGCATCCGGCTATTTGAGTCCCACTGTAACGGCAGCGCCCTTAAGTCCTTTTGAATCTGCTTTTACCGTAAATGAACCGGCAGCTCCCTTATCGGCTTTTACTATCATAAGGCACAGCCCGTTATAAGCTTTCCTTTGGGAGGCCTGGAACGGATCGTGGCTGGTGGCATCCCCGTTATCGACTGCAACTATTTTCCCCGGGCCCTGGATGCTGAAATTCACAAGGTTGCTGCTGCGCGGCACCATATTGCCGTTCTTGTCTTCAATCCTTATGGTAATAAACACCAGGTCGGTTCCGTCGGCTGTGATTTCAGGACGGTCTGCTGAAGCTGAAAGCTTTGATGCTTTGCCTGTTGTTACCACTTTTCCCTCGGCCCACTTTTCCCCATTTTTGTAAGCAATAACTTTAAGTTCTCCAGGCTGGTAAACAACATCATCCCACCTGAGCCTGTATTCAAACTGGCCTTTTTTCTTTTTTCCGAGTGATTTGCCGTTAAGGAATAATTCTGCCTCATCGCCCGATGTGTATACATGAACCGGGGTTACCTGACCTTTTCTCTCCGGCCAGTTCCAGTGGGGGAGTATGTGAGCCATTGGAAGATCGGGCTTCCATTTTGACTGGTACAGGTAAAAGCGGTCCTTTTTGAAGCCTGCCAGGTCGATTATTCCGAAATAGCTGCTGCGCGACGGCACTTCCGTCACATTCTGCTTGTCGAGCAGGGCTTTTGCCTGATCATACCTTCTTGTCCCGGGCCTTAATCCTGTAAGATCACCTCCATAAGGTGTCGGTTCTCCAATATAGTCAAATCCGGTCCAGACAAACTCGCCGAAAACGCCGGGGTATTTATCCTGCATCTCCCACTGCTGGTCGGGCGTTGATGCCCAGGCCGGATAGGCAAGGTCGTAGGAAGAGATCTGGAATATGCCTTTGCCCGGCAGGTTATTGTTAAGGTCGCCCTCGACTACAGGGAAGAAATACTCTCCCCTGGAGCTTACAGTCGAGGCCGATTCGCTCGAGTGGAAGGGAAGGTCATCATTGTCTTTCAGTGCAAAGAAAGCATCGTACCTGTAAAGCCTGTAATTTATTCCGAAAGCATCCACTGTAAGCTGGAAACCGTTTGTGCCTGATTCGTCCCAGTTGCATCCCACTGTGACCGGTCTGGTGTTATCTTCCGATTTGATGATCCGTCTGAGGCTTTCTGACAGTGCAGGGTTATTCTGGTCTCCGATTTCATTTCCGGTGCTCCACATGAAGACGGACGGATGATTACGGTCACGGCGGACCATTGCCCTGAGATCCTCTTCGTGCCATGCATAGAAGAGCTTGTTGTAATCGTTGCGTTTCTTGGGGGTCTTCCACGCGTCAAAAGCTTCATCCTGTACCAGGAATCCCATCCTGTCGCAGAGATCGAGCAGTTCGGGGGCGGGAGGATTGTGACTTGTTCTGACGGCATTGCAGCCCATTTCCTTCAGTATCTCGAGCTGGCGTTCGGCAGCCCTGATGTTGAAAGCGGCGCCGAGAGCCCCAAGGTCGTGGTGGTTGCATACCCCGTTGACGGGAATTTTTTTGCCGTTAAGGAAAAAGCCGTCGCGTGCAGTGAATTCAAGTGTCCTGAAACCAAAATTGCCTGTACATATATCAGAGGTCTCATTTCCATTGAGGACAGATACTGCTACCCTGTAAAGCTCAGGATTCTCAAGATCCCACAGGGCAGGCTCCTTAACATTGACATCAACCCTGAATGTGTGATCTCCGTTGGCGGGTACCCGGGCTGCAGGTGATGTGAATTCCGCTACAGGGGCTGATGATGCATTGCCTTGTTTGTCGAGTTTATAAACTGAAGCCCTGATCGCGGCTGAAACGGGTTTGGCGAAATGGCTCTCCACTTCAGCTTTCACGCTGACAACTCCGTTTTCCTTTTTGATCCCGGGTGTGGTGACATAGAGTCCGTTATACGAAACATGAAGTTGTGAGGTCTTAACCAGCCAGACGTTGCGGTACAGCCCGGCTCCGGGGTACCATCTTGAATCCCAGCTTTTTGTGTCGAGCCTGACGGCTATTACGTTTTCCTTTCCGAAGGCTGCGTAGGGAGTAAGGTCAAGCCTGAAAGAAGAGTATCCGTAGGGCCATCCGCCGACAAGCTCCCCGTTGAGCCACACTTCCGCATAAGCCATTGCTCCGTCGAAGTCGATGTAGATCCGGTTGTTCCTGTCGGTTTCATCGAGGGTGAAATGCTTTCTGTACCATCCTATTCCTTTCCAGGGAAGAAGTCCGGTATTATTTTCAAGTGTATCGCTGAAGGGGCCTTCTATGGCCCAGTCGTGAGGCAGGTCAAGGGTCCGCCAGGCCTTGTCGTCGGCTGTCGGAAGCTGAAGTCCGGAAGGCTCCTTGTCGAATGTCGCGGCATCAGTTGATGCATTGAAGAACTTGATGAATTTCCAGCCCTGGTTGAACGACTCGCGCGACCTGGGGGAATCCTGTGCCTCCGACAAGGTCCAATTACAGCTGAGTACGACTACAATTAAAAACAGGGAAGGTAGAAAACGTTTCATGGTCTTTGGTTTAGGTTATAATATTTTTCTAAAGTAGACAATTCGGGCGAATTAGTGCTATCATAAAGGAGAAATAACAAGCTGAATGGAAGTCGTGCAGGTCTTTTCTAAGGAAAGATAGCTGACAGCTGACAGCTGACAGCTGATCGCTAATGGCATATTAATTTAATCTTTTACTTTTGTCAGGTTAACCTAACCGAGAAATGAAACACACACGGTCCCTTATTATCTTCGCTGCGCTTTTCTCATTTGCAATGAATGTTGATTCCCAGTATCTTGCCCCGTTACAGGGGGCTTATACCCGGCAGGACACCCTTCGCGGATCCATAACTCCTGAAAGAGCCTGGTGGGATCTGACCTATTATCATCTTGATATTGCAGTAAATCCCGCCGACAGTACAATCTATGGTTCCAATACAGTGACTTACCGGGTAAAAACTGAATCGGATGTGATGCAGATCGACCTTCAGCCGCCGCTCGAGCTGACAAAGGCCGAACAAAACGGGAAATCGCTGAGTTTCACAAGGGAAGGGAATGTGTACTGGATACAGATGGCTGAATGGCAGGAGCCCGGGAAAGTGTATTCGCTGATACTGGACTATGGAGGCCGTCCGAAGGTTTCCCACAGGCCCCCGTGGGAAGGAGGGATAACATGGCAGCGCGACAGCCGCAACCAGCCTTTCGTAGCTTCTTCATGCCAGGGCGATGGTGCCAGCCTTTGGTGGCCCTGCAAGGACCATATGTACGATGAGCCCGACAGCATGCTGATAAGCGTAAACGTGCCATCGAATCTGATGGATGTCTCAAACGGCCGTCTCAGGAAAGTGGAGAAGCTCAGGAACAATACAACCACCTGGCACTGGTTTGTGTCAAATCCAATCAATAATTACGGTGTCAATATAAATATTGGCGATTATGCCCATTTCTCTGAGGTTTTCAATGGTGAGAAAGGTAAGCTCGACTGCGATTATTATGTACTGAAGGATGATCTGGAGAAGGCAAAAATTCAGTTCCGGCAGGCTCCCATGATGCTCGCCGCCTTTGAATACTGGATGGGGCCCTATCCCTTCTATGAGGATGGATACAAGCTGGTACAGGTTCCTTACCTCGGAATGGAGCACCAGAGTTCGGTGACCTACGGAAACGGATTCCGGAACGGATACAATGGAAGGGACCTGAGTGTATCAGGCTGGGGCATGAAATTCGATTTTATAATTATCCACGAATCTGGACATGAATGGTTCGCAAACAGCATAACTTACGAAGATGCGGCCGACATGTGGGTGCATGAAAGTTTTATCAACTATTCCGAAAACCTGTACGTCGAATACTACTACGGGAAGGATGCCGGAAGGGATTATGTTCTGGGATGCAGGGGAAACATAAGGAACGATCAGCCGGTTACCGGGGTTTACAATTTAAATGTAAGCGGTTCGGGCGACATGTATTACAAGGGTGGCAACATGCTCCATACTCTGCGAAATATAATTGACGACGACGAGAGATGGAGAGGGATACTCAGAGGCCTGAGCAGGGATTTTTACCATCAGGTTGTTAAAGGATCGCAAATAGAGGCCTACCTGTCGGAAAAAACGAACCTCGATCTGAAAAGCTTCTTCGACCAGTATCTCAGGGATGTAAGAATACCGGTGTTCGAGTATTACGTACAGGGCAACAAGCTTACTTACAGATGGAATAACTGCGTCAGGGGATTCAATATGCCATTGAGAATATATGTTTCGGGTGTAAGAAAGGATATTGTTCCGACAACTCGTTTTACCACGATCGATCTGGATACCGAAAACTCAGTGATTACAGTCGATTGCAATTACTACGCGGGAAGTCTGAATATGACAGGGAAGTGATTTTCCTGACAATCGGAAAGAGTATTATGTAACAGGTTTGTCCCGGATTTTTACCTGTCTTCCTATTGGTTATTTTTCGTATATTTCCATTGCATTAACAAGCCTGAACATGAAAAAGGTGATTTTTCTCGTTGTTGCATTAAGCCTGACAATTATTCCCGGTTTTAGCCAGGAGAAACCATTCCTTTCGGATATCTGGTCATATCTGGAAAACCCTGCAGTATTTGAGCTTAACCAGGTTGAGGGGCATGTTCCCCTGGTTCCGTACGTGAACATCGATCAGGCCCTTTCCGGGAATCCGTCAGTAAGTCCATACCGGTTGTCTCTCAACGGAATATGGAAATTCCATTATTCAGACACCCCTGAGGGAGTGATATCAGACTTCTTCAGCGAGCGGTTCAACGACAAAGCGTGGGACACCATCAGGGTGCCCTCGAACTGGGAGATGAAGGGATTCGGCGACCCTCTGTTCAGGAATGTCACAACACCTTTCAGGCCTGACCCGCCAAAGGTTCCGAGGGAATATAATCCGGCAGGATCGTACCGCCGGACTTTCACAATCCCTTCGAACTGGAAGAACAGGGAAGTTTTCCTTAGAATGGAAAAAACTGCTTCGGCATCATTCGTCTGGATCAACGGCAGGGAGGTTGGTTACAATGAGGGAGGACAGGAACCTGCTGAATACAACATAACAGGATATCTGAAAAGTGGCAGGAACACCATAGCGGTTGTAGTTTATAAATATTCCGACGGATACTATCTTGAGGACCAGGACTACTGGCGGTTGGCAGGAATTTTTGACGATGTATGGCTCTGGTCAGCCCCCGGAACCCATATACAAGACTGGGTCGCTACCACCGACCTCGATGTAAATTATGCCAATGCAACCCTCGGTCTTTCAGTGGCCCTTAAGAACTACTCCCGCCAGCCTGCCGAAAATTTACAGCTGCGTGCAACACTTTACGACACGAAGAAGAAACAGGTGAAGACTATGGTGACCGGAAAATTCCGGGTTATGCCTGATTCACTGAACACAATAAAAATCAGTGAAGTAATAACAGGTCCCGACTTGTGGTCAGCCGAACACCCCAACCTTTACACCCTTACTTTTGAACTGCTTGGCTCTTCCGGTACGACTGCGGAGGTGATAACCGGACGTATAGGCTTCAAGGAAACTGAAATAAGGGATCAGGTTTTTTATCTCAACGGCAAACCTGTCAAGCTGAACGGCACAAACAGCCATATGCAGCACCCGCTTACCGGTCACACAATGGATGAGGCTACCATCAGAAAGGATATGGACATTTTCAAGAGGTTCAATATCAATTGCGTCAGGACATCGCACTACCCGCCCGTTACAAGATATCTTGAGCTTGCCGACGAATACGGAATTTACGTTGTTGATGAGACCGGCGACGAGGCCCATGCAACCGAATATCTTTCAGGAAATGCCGAATGGGAACTGATGTATCGCGAACGAGCCCGAAAGATGGTGCTTCGCGACCGTAACCATCCTTCGGTGCTGTTCTGGAGCGCAGGCAACGAAAGCGGTGAAGGAGAGAACATTTGTGCAGTTATAGATGAGGGCAAAAAATACGACATGACCAGGTACTGGATGTACGGAGGAAATGCTTTCGCACACCGCTGCGAGGAGATAATCGGCCCCAGGTATCCCCAGCTCAGGGATCTTCTCACTGAAGTTTTCAATATCCCTCCATCTGAGGATCCACGGCCTTCCTTCCTCGATGAGTATCTTGCAGTGACCGGAAACGGAGGCGGAGGCCTCGACGATTACTGGGAGCTTTTTTACAGCAGCCCGAGGAGCATGGGCGGCGCCATCTGGGATTTTGTCAGCACCGGAATTACAGAAAAGGTCAGAACTCTTAACGACCGGTCGGGAAACAATGTTCAGGTCAATGTCATGGGAAGGGCAAAGCTTGTACCGGGAAGGGAAGGGCTCGGCATCGACCTGAACGGTCACGATCAGTGGGTTGAGGTTTACAGGCATGATGCCCTCGAAACAAGCGGGGACAAACTGTCGCTTACACTCTGGGTCTATCCGCGTTCACTAAGTTCATCTGCAGGTACCCTGATAACAAAGGGAAACTGGCAGTACGGCATCAGGCAGGTGAATAATGAAGCCCTGGAGTTCTATGTAACCACCCGGCAGAAACAGACTGTGAAGATCCCTCTCCCCGAAAACTGGCTCGACAACTGGCATCATGTGACTGCGCATTACGACGGCTCAGCCATATTTATCTCAATAGATGATGCCGAAAGCGAACACATTCCGCTGACAGGGAACATAAGAAACACCCCTTTCCCCGTGAATATTGGCAGAAATGCTGAAACCCACGGCCAGGAGACATCAGTCTACATCTGCGATGCAATTATCGATCAGGCAGGCATATTCTCAAAATACATCTCATCCGAAATTCTGAAGGATCCGACACCCGGCATCAGGCAGCAAGCTGACCTCTGGCTCGATTTTGAGGAGGAAAGCATTGATGGTGAGTTCTTCAGTTATGGCATCGGCGCCAGGACATATGGCTCAATCTGGCCTGACAGGCGTCCACAGCCTGAGATGTGGCAGATAAAAAAATCAGCTCAGCCGGTAAGTGTAAGGCTGGTATCGGCCGATAAAGGACTTGTAGAAATCACCAACAGATATCTTTTCACCAACCTGAATGATCTGGAAGCCAGGTGGTCGCTTCAGCGTAACGGCGGAATTCTTCAGCAGGCAACCATTGACCTCGATATTGAACCCGGGGGAAAGGCAATTGTGAATATTCCCTTTGCCCGGCCTGAACCTGAGGAGGGAGCCGAATACTTCCTGAATGTAGGTTTTCATCAGAAGAAAAAGGAACTGTGGGCCGACGCCGGATTTGAAATCGCGTGGGACCAGATGGCTCTTCCCTGTTCAGCCCCTGCTGTAGTGGAGGAACCGGCTGAAAGAAATCCCGTTTCGTCGAAGGAATCGGGGAATGATCTTATTGTCAGCGGTAAGGATTTTGAATACGTGTTTGACAGAGCGACGGGATCGATATCCTCATTGAAGATCAGTGGCAAGGAGATGATCAGAAAGGGGCCCGGACTGAATGTCTGGAGAGCACCGCTGGCAAATGAAACTGATTCCTGGACATTCTGGTCGTCAAACAACAAGCACCGGACTGACGGCTACGGCAGGATGGCAGCCACCGAATGGTATTCTGCAGGAATTGATAATATGAGCTTTCTTAATATCTCATTTTCTCACGGGCAGACCGGCGATTCAGCAATAGTGGTTAAATCGCGCAATATTTACACCACATCCAATGGAAGAGGTTCATTCATTGACCTGTCGGAATACACTATCGATGGCAAGGGTACTCTGTCAATTAAAAACTCTGTTGTTCCGAACGGCCAGATGCCATCGTGGCTGCCCCGGATCGGTCAGCAATGGATACTTGATAAGTCTCTTGACAGGGTAAGGTGGTTTGGCCGCGGGCCGCAGGAGAACTATCCCGACAGGAAAAGCGGATACAGGGTGGGTATTTATGAATCGACGGTGGAAGACATGTATGAGCCCTACCTCATACCACAGGATTACGGACTCAGGACCGATAACAGGATGGTCAGGATTACTGATGCGGAAGGTTCAGGGCTGGAGTTTACTGGCGACAGGCTGTTCAATTTCAATATCCATCCATACTCGGCTGATAACCTGACCAGGGCATTGTACACATACCAGCTTCATCATTCCGACGGGATGACTTTCAATTTCGACTATGCCACCAGCGGGTTGGGCTGTACTGCTGCAGGAGTATTTCCCGAATACCAGGTAATGCCGGGAAGGTACGATTTTATTGTCACCGTGAAGCCGGTTTTTGCCACGGGAAATTAGTCGGACCTGCCAGGACTATTTAATTGTAATTACTCCAGTCCTTCCAGTTCGGACTTTGCATACAAACTGGCGGATGAGAGTTCCATGGCTTTCTTCAGGTTGGCACGTGCCTCGGGAATATTTCCCAGACCTTTGTTGCCAAGACCTTTCAGCAGATAAGCGTTCGACAGCCGGGCATTTTCGGCTTCACGTTCCCCGAACTTGGCGAAGAAATCAACCTCGCGCGTCTCACCGCGGCTTATCTGCCTGTCACCCTCCGAAATGATCGCACTGAAGGCCTTTTCAGCTTCTGTTTTATTTCCAAGCGCTAACCAGCTTAACCCCTGGTAATACCTGATGTAGCTCGAACCCATTGCTTCCCGGGCAGTTGACATCTGGAAATACTTCCTTGCCTTCGATTTGCTGCGCATTGCCTCATAAGCCGATCCGATAAAATAATCGACCTGGTAGTTCCTGTTGCCAAAACGGCTTCCTCCGGCTTCTTCCTCAGGAACCCGGGCCAGCAGGAATTGGTCGAGGGCTTTTGAGTAGTTCTTTTCAGCCATATGTTTCTTTCCAAGCATCAGATGGGCATCGATCATTATATCCCTTACCCTCGAGCTTCCTTCCCGATAACTGAATTGTTTTCCTTCAAGATATTCAACCGACTTCTCAGGCTTACCGGCAAGTGTCAGCACGGTAATCTGACGGGCAAAGGCATCATCCCTTGCCGAGACAATCTCATTATTTCCGTCGAAAAGGGCAAGCCTTTTTGAGACAGGAGAATTGCTCATCTCGTATAGTGCATCCAGTTCCTCATAGTATACCGGCTCATTCTTATTAAGCGAGATGGCCTTTTCATAGGAGGCAATCGCTTTAACTCCGTCGCCAAGATGACGGTAATAACCCCATCCGAGGTTACGGTGGGCAATGGCCAGCGACGGATCGAGCCTGACTGAGTTCTCCCAGGCTTCAATTGCCTTTGCCGGCTGCTTGTCGTAAAGCAAATTGCCAAGGTAATACCATGGTCTGGAGTCGGTTGCGTTATATTCCGAGACCGTCTTCAGCACATCAACTGTTTCAAGCCTGAAAGGGAATATATAATCGACGGGAAGCGCCGAGCCTTCCCTGAAAAGCCTTGCCGCTTCATCACGGTTACCCTTCATGTGGCTTATATACCCGATGTAATAACTTACGAGCGGATTACTGCCTTTGAAACGCTTCAGGACGTCTTCTGCTTCATCCGCCAGCCCGTCGTTAAGATACGCAACAGCCAGCTCGAGGTAATTCTGAACATGATCCCTCATCTTCATAGTAATTGATTCCAGTGCCCGGGCTGTGTTCTGATCGTCTCCCGATTCACGGAACAGGAGGTATAGCTCATTTGCAATCCTGAAGTCGAGAGGATCCTCCAGGGCAGGACGGGAAATCATTTCCAAAGCTTCCCTGGTCCGGTCCAGCTTCCTTAAGATTGATGCCCTGAGAGCAATGGCGCTGTTGTTTCGCGAATTGGTCGACAGGGATTCATCCACCCTGTCCAGGGCGCTGCTGAAATCTCCCCTTATCGAAGCTATTCTTGCAAGTTCGAGATATGCGGCCGAATGGAACGCATAATCCCATGTTGCACGGAACAGGGTGTCGGTTGCTTCATCAAAAAGCCCCATTGCCTTGAGTGTAAGCCCCTGAAGATAGAGCGCCTCGCAATCGGAAGGCCGGGTAAAGTCCTTTGTCAGCCTTTGAATTGCCCTTGAAAAGTGGTGTCTTGCTGTCGGATAGTCGCCGTTTTTCAGTGATATGTTTCCCACTGCAGTGTTCGTGCGGACATCAAACGGATCCCTTTCAAGCGCCTCCCTGTAATAATCCATCGCGTTGAGGGTCGGGTTGTGGAACTGCTCTATCCTGCTGCCTGCCAGGAAAAGCTCCTCAACTGTCGGGATGTCGGCAGGCAACGGAGGCCGTTTCACCTCCTCAGGCAGGCTGTCGGGTTTGATTATTTCAACCGGCTGGTAAGACACCAGAATTTCCCCGGTTTCGCTGTCTTTTATTTCCGTGTAAAGATCGGTGAGCTTGAAAGGACCGCCAGGCTTTATTGTCGTGGTAAAGGCTTTTTCGGGCGAAACCTCAGCTTCTCCTGAAAATACTGTCTTATCCCCGTTTCTGAGAATAATAGCCGCCCTGCTTACTTTCCTGGTAAGACAATATCCAAGGAAGACCTGGTCTTTCTCCCTCGTTTCAAGGTTCACGGCTCCGTTGAGATTTGCATTCTTAAATCCGCCAATGTCCTTTACCGGATACCAGTACTGGGTGATCTTCTTTACTTCATAGGGTTTTATCCAGCTGTAATCGGGCTGATTGTCTGAAAAGGCCCCTGTCATAATCTCAACATAGGGTCCGTCATTCTCAGTGAGCCTGCCTTCTGTGGCCTGACCCCCGGGGCCCGATCCCCATTCCCAGAGCTTGGCCCCCTTTACAATGTTATGATCGCCGATATGTACCGTGCCGGTCTCCCTGCCATGGTCGTAGCCTCCCATGAAATCCTCCTTAAGGTCATGGGCAAAGAATGAATTTGACGACGGTGAGTTTTTCCACCAGCTGATATCAACTCCCCTTGTAAAATCATGACCAGCGTAAACCTCTGTTGAGAATGGCCAGTGAGTGAAACTGTTCTTGGCATGGTAGGTGGCCACAGTGACGCTCGGGGGAAAGATAACCTGGTAATTTTCATTTGTATGAGCCGCAACATTGGCCCAGTACAGGAATGTATGCGTCAGAGAAGTGGGGTTATGGATAAAGATTTCGGACCTGAAGTAAGATCTTCCCGGGAATACTGTAATCCCGGCAGTCCATCTCATCCTGTGCCGGGGCTCCGTTTCGCCTATCCATATTGTTTTGCTTCCGTCGCTGTTTTCAGATGTTGTGTAATCTACATTCATGAACGTTGAAGCCCTGTGATGGTGAAGGACACACCATTCTATACCTCCCGAAACCCATGCTCCGAGCATCCCGATGTTCGAGGGCTTGACCACGTTGTTCTTATATATGAAGTTGTACCCGTTCGACTTGTCGGCAGCATAATAGAGCTTGCCCCCGATCTCCGGAGTTACACAAAGTTCAATATATTCATTCTCAAGCTTTAAGGCTTTCCATGCTTTGTCAGTCCTTTTATCGGTTATCACATCATTCATTGCATACGGGTAGATGTATTTTGATGCTCCCTGGTACGACTCACCCTTGAAGAACATTGGATTTTTGTCGGGCGGTGCCACTTCATAGGTGGGGAGTACCCATTCGTATGAGCTAAGCTTCACCTGGGCCTGCGCAGTGCTCCATAGTGATAACAGTGCAATAACCGCAAACACGGTTCTGAATCTGAAAAATAAACCTGGTTGTTTCATTTCTGATGTTTTTGCATTTGGCCTGAGAAAAGAAAACTAAGAAATCCTTGAAATTGAAATTTACATCCATTTCCGGCAAACAGGGATCAACGAATGCTTAAAGTTAAAGGTTTAATTTGATCAAAATTCTTAACTTTATTCGTTCCAATCCAAAAGGCAGTCCACAAACTTATGTTTTAACAAATATTAACTTATGTCAAAAATAGCTCTGATTCCTGCACTTGTATTTTTTCTTATCAGTCCGGGACGATGCACCGGCAATCATAAAATAAGCCCGGAACAGAAGCAGAAACTCATTCAGCTGCGGCAGGAGGTTTCTGATAACCTTACAGGGAATATCCTTCCGTACTGGACAAACAGGATGGTTGACAATGAAAACGGAGGGTTCTACGGCCGGATCGACGGCAATGAAAAAGTGTATCCTCAGGCCGAGAAGGGAGGGATCCTGAATGCCAGGATACTCTGGACCTATTCCTCTGCATACAGGGTGCTGGGAGACACCGGTTACCTTCGTATTGCCACAAGAGCCAGGGATTACATACTGGCCCATTTTATCGACAGGGAATCAGGTGGCGCTTTTATGAGTGTCAATGCCGACGGAACCCCGGGAAACACAAGGAAACAGGTTTATACAAATGCTTTTTTTATTTATGCGCTTGCCGAATACAGCAGGGCAACAGGCGACAAAGCTTCACTTGAAGAGGCAAAAAAGATTTTTGACATGCTTGAAAAACATGCTGCCGACCGGGAGCATGGCGGATATTTCGAGGTTTTCAGCAGGGAGTGGGAGAGAATAAGGGAGCGGCTGATTGGCGAGGAATCAGACCTTACTGAAAAGACAATGAATACCAGTCTTCATGTGATGGAAGCCTATGCAAACCTTTACAGGGTGTCGGGTGATAAGGAAGTGGGAGAAAAGCTCGAAACTATGGTCAGGATCTTTCTTGATAAGATAATAGATAAAAATACATCACATCTTATACCTTTTCTCGACAGAAGCTGGAGCAGCACGGCCCATATTGATTCGTACGGCCACGATATCGAGAGTTCCTGGCTTCTGTATGAAGCTGCGGGACTCCTGAATGACAGCGAATTGCTTGAACAGACAGCCAGGGCATCAATTGCAATTGCGAATGCGGCAGCAGAAGGACTTCGTCCCGACGGCAGTATGATTACAGAGAAGAACCATGCGACCGGACATATCAGTCCCAGGACATCGTGGTGGGAGCAGGCCGAATCGGTTGTAGGTTACCTGAATGCCTTTGAGCTGACCGGCGACGAAGCGTACCTTGAAAAGTCGCTCAGGTCGTGGGAATACATTAAGAAAAATTTTATTGACAGGAAGAACGGCGGATGGTACAGCTACGTCTCGGAATCGGGAGTACCCTCAGGCGACAAGACCGGATTCTGGATCTGTCCCTATCACAGCGGAAGAATGTGCATGGAAGTTTTGGAAAGAGTGAGGGAATGATTAAGGAATTTGCTAAATTTGGGTGAGTTAATGTCTGAATAATATGTACACTTACACATTTGGCGGCAAGAACGGCACAAGGCACGTTCTGCACGAAAGCACCGACATGGTCGCTGTTCGTACACGAAACTCAAGGGATCTCGACACTGCGGTGATCTCGGAAAAGGGCAAGAAAGCTCTCCTTAGCCTTAAGATGGTTGCGGAATTCCCCGAAGCTGATATAACTGTCTTCAGGACGAAGGCGGCGGTAAAGGACAGGGTTGCAGCAAGGAACAAGGCAAAGTCAGTGTTAAAAAAGGAACCTGAGCTAAGGTTCGTTGGAAAGGTGCTTGTCGAGGAAGACGGAAAAACAGTGGTGTTGTATACCGAAAATATCTTCATAAAATTCCACGATGATGTGCCTCCGGGCAAATGTGAAGAGCTCGTTTCGGATAATAATCTTAAAATAAAGCAGAAGACAGGTTTTGCTGAGAACTCTTATTTCGTAAGTGCTCCTGAAGATACCGGACTCCGTATTTTTGAGATAGCTGAATCGCTCCTGCAGATGAAAGAGGTCGAATTGTGCCACCCTGAGCTGATAAGGAAAAGAGGACTGAAAAGGATCAATCCGAATCAATGGCATCTGATGGCAACCGGCATTGGCGGAGTACGGATCAATGAAGGGGTCAGCGCCGATCTGGCCCTTGATCTGACCCTGGGCGAAAATGTTACTATCGCGTTGATAGACGATGGTTTTGACATTGACCATGCTGAGTTCAATAGTCCGGGGAAAGTTGTGCATTCGCGCGATATTTCGTCAAACAGCAATGATCCCCGGCCGCGAAACAGCTGGGACAACCATGGTACAGCCTGTGCGGGTATTGCAGCTGCAGGGGGAGCAGAGGCATCGGGGGTCGCTCCCGGGGCCTGGCTGATGCCGGTCAGGCTCAGCTCGAGCCTGGGATCAATGGCCGAGGCAAACGCTTTCCTTTGGGCGGCCGATCACGGCGCTGATGTTATCTCATGCAGCTGGGGACCGGAGGATGGCAACTGGTCTGATCCGGGCGACCCTGTTCATACAACACTGATCGACCTTCCCGACAGTACAAGGCTTGCCATCGATTATGCCGTGGCTAAAGGGCGCGGCGGCCTGGGATGCGTTATTGCTTTTGCAGCCGGAAACGGGAATGAGGACTGTAGCTTTGACGGCTACGCGAGTTATCCGAAGGTGATGGCAGTGGCCGCATGCAACGACAGGGGAAAAAGATGCATTTACAGCGATTACGGAAAAGAGATATGGTGCTCCTTTCCCAGCAGCGACATTGGCTATGAGCCTTTTAACCACCCTGAACCCCTTACTCCCGGAATTTACACGACCGACAGGACAGGAAGGGAAGGTTACAATGCCAAAGGAGACTACACTGACAGCTTCGGCGGAACATCAGGCTCCTGCCCCGGGGTCGCCGGAACTGCTGCTCTGATCCTGTCAGTCGATAAGAATCTTACATGGGAACAGGTCAGGCGCATCATCAGGGATACCTGCGATAAAATTGATCTTGCCGGTGGGGATTATGATTCCGGCGGACACAGCAATCTTTACGGATTCGGACGGATCAACGCCGAAAAGGCAGTTCTGATGGCTCTCTCGCTTAAATCAGCATCATCAGACGGCAGGCAACAGCAACCGCGGAGGAGAAAAACCGGTGCGGGACGAAAAATCAACGCGTAACACCTACATAATATGAGCAGACAAGTTATATCATCGGCCGATATCAGGCGTATGAGCCAGACCGGGGCTGGCAACAAGAACACGGAACAGCAGGCTTATCCGGCCACCCGCGATACATATTCCGACAGGCTGTTTAAGTACATTCCGGCCGAGATTGTTGCCGGCTATATATTCGCAACCGGTATGCTGGAAAACCTGACAAAGGCAGGCGAGATCCGTGTTTTTCAATGGGGATTGTTCCTGATCTTCCTTATCCTGACACCTCTCTACCTGTGGAGAGTCCAGAAGGTGCAGAAAAGAGGCCAGCATATCATCTCATCGGTTTCATTTGTGGTTTGGGTATTTGCCCTGGGCGGACCTTTTTCGCTTTATAGCTGGTATAATCCTGTTTACGGAGCCGTTCTTCTGCCTGTTTTCACTCTGGCAGTGGCAATAGTGGAAGCTGATGAGCAAGCCGCCCTTGTCGATGAGAGAGGGCTTTAAATCCCTTTCAGGAAGTCGGCGCTTGGTTTGAAGTGCTCTTCCGACATCTCGACAAAGATATTTTTCACTCCGCCTGCATTAAGTGAGGCAAAGAAATCCTTCCAGTCGACCATACCCTGTCCGACCGGCACAGCGGCTTTCTTTTCTTCCGACCAGTCGGCAAGGTGAGCCGAGATAAAACGTCCGGGATATTTCCTGAAATAGTCCTGGGCCTTGTATCCTATATTGACTACTGCAACCTGGAACTGCATCTTTACGAGTTCCGGGTCGAACTGCTGAAGCAATATTTCATAGATCAGTGTTCCGTCGATCTTTTCAAATTCGCCGTGATGATTATGAAATCCCATCTGAATACCGGCATTTTTTGCTTTCCGCCCCATCTGGTTCAGCTCATCAGCAGCCTTCTTCCAGTCGTCGGCTGTTGCATTCTTTGGAAGTCCGAAACTTGAAAGTACCATCTGCGTCTGACCCGACTCCAGGGCAAATTCAATCCTTTCGTCAAGATGTTCCCTGAACTCGTTCATGCCGTAATGAGAACTGGGAAAGATAAGGCCCGCATCGTTGATGATCTGCTTCATCTCTTTGGCTTTCAGTAGCATCAACGGACCGAAACCGGATGATTCATACCCCGGAGGTGAACACATCTCAACACTCTGATACCCCAGGGCAGCCATTTTCCTGAGCGTGCCAGGGAAATCCTTTATCAGCGCTTCCCTCACGGTCCAGACCTGAAATCCGATGGGCATCGCGACGGGGAGGGAAGAAGTTATGGCATTCAGTCCGGCAGGGATGTGGGAAGCCATTAGGGCCGACCCGATTCCCAATGCAGTGGTTCCCAGAAATTTCCTTCTTGATATCCTTTCCATTTGACCTGATTTTTTAGCGGTTACATGATTTTAATTGAAAAAGTGGTTTCATTCAAAGATACTAATAAAACAACATACTTATCTTTGAAGACAAAGTGCCTTTGACTATCTTTCAGCCGATTTTGATTTCAATAACAAAAATTACGGGAAAATGACAAGAAAGGTATTATTCACCGTGTTAGCCATACTGGCAGCGGGAACTTTATTACTGAACGGGCAGACAACAGTAGTAAGTGCTTCTGATGTTATCATGTCGGGATATTCGGCCAAAAGCTTCAGCGCCGACTCTGTTTCCGACGGAAATCTTGAGACGATCCTGAGGTGTGGAATGAAGGCGCCCAGCGCCAGGAACAGCCAGCCGTGGAGGTTCACCGTAATAAGGAACAATGACCTGATAAGCGAAGTGCTTCGCGGGCCGGCCCCGGGGAATGTACTGGTAATAATATCAGGTACCGAGGATAAAGAGGTTGGGATGTTTGTAGATTACGACTGCGGACTTGCCACCCAGAACATGTATATAGCGGCTCAGAGTCTCGGACTGGGCGCACATATCTATACCAGCCCCATTGCAAATATCAACTCGAAGAAGGAAAGCTTCGGAATTCCTGCAGGTTTCAGGGCTGTTGCCGTGCTGCGTATCGGTAATATCGACAAGGGAGTCGATGCCGTGTCGTCGGCCTCACCCCGAAAGACCTATGAGGAGATTGTAAGCTTTAAGTAGTACTTCTGAAGCAGAACGTAACAACATGAGAAAAACAGCGATTTTATTACTGATGCTCCTTGTGACATCCCGGGCTGCAGTGAAGGTCAGTTTTGGACAGGGCATAGCAGGGGAGAATGATGCACTTATCATACGTAATTGCACGGATTTCAATGTTACCGGCGATGGAACCAACGATCAGTGGAATAAGACTGACTGGGTATTCCTCAGCCATCAGGGCTCCGGTTTCATCGATTATAAGACCAGGGTAAAAGTGCTGAGTTCCCCGGCAGGGATATATTTCCTGTTTGATTGTGAGGACGAAAAGCTGACCACCACTTTAAAGGGAGACAATCTCAATCTGTGGGAAGAGGATGTGGTTGAGGTATTTCTGTGGCCTGCAGAAGATTTCCCTGTTTATTTCGAGTATGAAGTTTCACCGATGAATTAAGAACTGCCTATTCTTGTCCCCAATTACAATGGGAAATTCCTTGGATGGCTGCCCTGGAATTACGAAGGCGATAAAAAAGTTGTTCACGCCACCTCGGTCAGGGGAGGAGAGATGGTCAGCGGGGGTAAGGTCACCGCCTGGACTGCTGAGTTCTTCATTCCCTACAAGCTCCTTGCACCATTGCCTCAGGTTCCGCCGGAATCTGGCGCCAGGTGGAGGGCAAATATGTACAGGATCGATTACGACAAAGGGGCTTCCCATTTTTCATGGAAGAAGACTTCAGGTACTTTCCACGATTATAACCGTTTCGGTACCTTTATTTTTGAATAGGCCGGACGAATGCCCGGCTGATTCTACTGATGGATATTGATCTTTTTCAGGTTTGCCTCAAGAAGGTTTCTTAGTTCCGTGCTTTTTGCATAGTCAATGGCAGTCTTTCCGCTATTGTCCTTCAGACCGGGATTGGCTCCCCTTTCCAGCAGCATCCTGACAATATCAGTATGCCCGTTCATCGAGGCAACCATGAGATCGGTGTATTTTGCTGTCTTATGCGGATCTATCCTTGCGTTCTTCTTCAGAAAGACCTTTACAACTGCCACCTGTCCGCTCCTGAACGCCTTTATAAAGGCTGTGGCCCTGTCGGAATTGGCAATAACATCATCAAGCGAGCCTTTACGGTCGGCAATGTTGACAGCTTCCAGAACTCCGTTCTCGCGGGTTGCCACCATGGCTGTCAGGTTTTCGCTGAAGCTGAAATCCTTGTTGTAACCCTTGTATAATTTTATGCTGATACTGTCGGCTATATCATCCCTGGCGGTTATAACCAGGGCGCTTGTACCATCGGTGTCGAGCGAATCGGGTCTGGCTCCTCTCTCGAGCAGGGTTTTTACAATTTCGGTATGACCGTTCATCGCGGCCAGGAACAGTGCGTTTGAGCCGTCGGCCGATTTCAGGTTGATATCTGCACCCGAAGCCATCAGCAGTTTCGCGTAATCAGTCTGACCGAGCATGGCTGCAGTCATCAGCGCCGACGTTCCTCCGTTGTCGCTGAGGTTTGGATCCGCGCCGCTGTCGAGCAGAAGCATGGCTGCATAGGTATTCCCGAACAGCGATGCCTGAATCAGGGCGGTGGTACCGTTCCTGAAATCCTGCATGTCCGGATTTGCCCCATAATCAAGGAGCAGAGACACTATCTCATCATGCCCGTTCTGGGATGCAAGCATCAATGCCGTATATCCGTCGGCTGCCTGAAGATCAGGCTTCGCCCCTTTTGCAAGAAGCAGCCTGGCCACTTCGAGGTGTCCGTTCTGGGAAGCCATCATCAGGGCATTTGTTCCGTCGAGCGCCTTGATCTCAGGGTCAAAGCCCCTTTCGAGCATCATCTTAACGATCCTGTCGTGACCGTTGTAGGCGGCAAACATGCCGGAAGTGGCCCCGTCAATTGCCTGGATGTTGGGATCCGCTCCCCTGCGGAGAAGTATCCTGCAGGCCCTGGAATATCCCCGCGAGGCAGCATACATCAGCAGACTCCTGTCGTACATGTCGGTGTAATTGACATTATTCATTGACCTTGCCAGCTCGACTGTACTTGAAATATCTGCTGCTTTCTTCTGTCGTGCCATGGACTTTGTCAAGGGAGTTTCCTGGGCCATGGTTTCCGGCATGAAGCACAGAAGTGAAATTACTGTCAGTAGGATTATTTGTCCGGCTTTCATATGATGGTATAAAAAACTCGTTGGTTATTCAGCCAATAAACAAATAAAATGCACGATAGTGCTGCCAAACTGTGGTATCGGCAGAGACAATAAAATTACAAAATAATGGAATGAAAATCAAACCTGCATAAATCCTCAGGCATATTAAATCTGCTTAAGGCCTTATGCTTCTGATCTGCCTGCCGCATCATACTGAAGGACTGATGGACTCAGGAAAATCAGGAAGAATATCATGGCAAACGAAACTTCATGGAGTTCACTGTCGCGGTACATCTGAATCAGCAGGATCATCAGTGTAACAATAACGATGACAATGATGTGCCGGATACGGGGAACCGGGACGCAGAACCGGTCATTCAATTTTCTTACTGCCGGTACCTTAAGGATCAGCGGACGCCAGAACAGGAAATAAATGATGAGAACTACAAACAGAAGGCGCGAAAAAATGATCTTGTTGACGCTGTGGCCGCCGACAACCAGGTTATGAAGATTCGTTTCAGCCTGTTTGTTATGAGCGAGAAAGAAATCACTGCTTTCGATACCGAAGATCCTTTGCCCCCAGCTTATTTCATCGCCGGCAGCGAAGAAAAAGAGGAATGCCAGCAAAGCCCAGGTGAGAACACCCTTGTAGTTTCTTTCTGTGCGGTACAGGAACGCCCGGTAAATGCAGACCAGACTCGCCAGGAACAGGAAGAATACGGTTGTGTATTCAACAAAGCCATCTTCCCTGACAAGCTGTTGAAATGCCTCCTCGTCAGGAAGGTACCTGAGGTATAAGGCATATGAAATGATAAGAATCAGGGCAGCGCTTACAAGCACCTCAATGCCCCGGATAATTTTTTCTTTGTTCATTGGTCGGTGAATTGAGATGGCAAAAGTACTAAAAATAATCCTGTCGGAGATAATGCAGAAGATTAGTCGCAAAAGTGAAAACGAAAAACAACCGGGTTATCAGGCGCCAGGGTTTTTAAGAACCTCGTAAACAAGAAATGCCGGCCAGACTATTGCTTTAAGGACACCCGGCACTCCCATCCAGAATGTAGTGGCGGTCGAAATGCAGTGAATGGCAGCTCCCGGAAGTCCGGGTCCGTAGACCGCTCCCGATGGCTCACAGTTCTGATGAAAAGAGAAAGTAAAGGGAAGGGGCAACGGGAATCCGGTAAAATATAGTAATGGTGTCAGAAATAACGATAAATATTTGTCGAATATCGATAAGAAACCATATGAGAAACAACAAATTTTTTACCTGAAACGATATGGTTTTCAGGAAGGGGGCTGAAGCCAACGGTAACAGTAATAAATCTGTTAGATTAATATTCCGTTGGAGAGTAATTAGCAAGAAAATAAAGAGTTACCGTCAGCTTCAGCTGACGGTAAGGAGATCCCCCTCCCTGTTTCCGGGACTTTAGTCCCATAGTCAGCCAAAGGGGGCTGAAGCCCCGGAAGACGTATGGGGTGCTTCAAGCCGTTGGCTGAAGCCAACGGTAACAGTAATAAATCTGTTAGATTAATATTCCGTTGGAGAGTAATTAGCAAGAAA